>CAZZJC010000010.1:0-125216 GCA_964654285.1 uncultured Candidatus Kuenenia sp. | reverse complement strand
CATCATGCCACGCAATAATGGCAGGAATATTTCGTGAACCCCAGGAGTCCACGACATTGCGTTCCAGGGCGAGGATCAACAAGGGACTTCCCTGGGGAGAATGGGCCCAGGCATCGAGGATGCGTTTGAGGGGTATCTTGTTCCAGCCGTCCGGCTCGGAAAGGTTAGCCGCGGTGGTGTAGAGTGGCAGATGGCAAGGATTTGCCTGCCAACCGCGTTCAAACCATTTACCTAGGAACGCTTTGGGGATTCCCAGGACTTCCAGATTTTCTAACACCACCACGGCGGGTTCCGCCAGGTCTGGGCGCAAGGAAAGGGCCCGTTCGCAGGATTCCACCACGTCGATGGCCACCGATCCGATGAGCTGGTCCCCGATCCGGGTCAGGTTGTCGACTTGTGCCTTCCGAATCTGATGTGCGCTGGCCCAGGCATGCAGGGTGGCCTGCAGCCAAGGGTCGACACCAGGTTTGCTTATCGTTCGCTTGATCGCATTGACCCAGGTGTCGGACACTTGTCGTTCCCCATCGCCGATGAGATCGGACGCCAGATGCGGGATTTCATCTGGGGAAAAAGGCGTCGACGTGAGCATCTCGGTCAAGTCGGCATCTCTCCGGTCCTTGATCGGCGCCACTTCGGTTTGCGCTAGTTTCGAACCCGTTTTCCAGTCGTAGCCGGCCGCCTCATGACAAAGACGCTGGCGATGAAAGGCGGTCCACGGGTGTTCCGCAATCCAGGAGATCGAAAGACGAAGGAATTTCTGGCTCGCCTTGCGGTCGTTCATGCGCCGACGTTCCATGCTTGCGAGCAGGGCCAGCATGGGATCCTTGCAGCCTGCCGTGAAGACCTCCTGCACCTCCTTCACCCAGTTTTCCGGCAATGGTCGCCGCGTCGCCAACAGGGGATGGCAGCCCTGTTCCATGAGCGATTTGGCGCGTTCGGACCAGACGCCCTGATGTCCGAATTCCTCCCAGGCATCCACCCAGCGGCGTTTGATCATCGCAAATCGATGTTCATTGGTCTGGCGGTAGCGATTCGGATCGTTCGGCCATGGGAACGCATTCCAGTCCAGGTCGACAGACTTTGCGATGGGCCATGAGCCGCCGGCCCTTAGGTGTTCCAGCACCGCATTGACGCCGGCGCTGGTCCAGAAAGCACATTCCATGAAGGGCCAACGTTCCTTGCTGAATCCGACCGAACCGCTGTCGTCGACCCTGGGGATGAGATCACAGGTCGCCCCCATCCGCCATGATTTCGGGTCCGCGGGCAGGGATTTGGCGGTTTCCAGGGCATCAGTCGTTCGATCGGTGGCGAGGGCCCAGGCGGTGCGATAGCACAGGGCCTCGATCCTGTCCTGCTCGTTCTCGGCATGTTCGATCCACCAGCGGCTGGCCCGGTCGGCCAGCGCCCAATCGCCGCGGCGAGAGGCGGCATTAAGCGCAAGCGGCAGATGACGCAGAGGCAGGCCACGCTCGGTTGCGGCGAAGGCCATCCTGGCCATGGATTGCTTGCTGGCCAGACGCCCCTTGCCCATGAAACGGACCGAATCGAGCGATTCGTAAAAAGCCGGGGAGGTGAGGTCATTCCGCCAAACCGTTTCGATGAGGTGATCGATGGTTTCCGCTTGGCCGATGGTTGTTCTCGTTTCGGCCAAATGGCGAATGAGGATGATCGCCGGCGCCATCTCGTCCGGCCGCAAGGCCAAGGCCTTCTGGAGATTTTCCACCGATTCGCGCGCAAGTTTGAGCTGACGCTCCTGCAATGGGTCCAGCGGCTGCTCAATTCCATTGGCGTCAACGGACTTGGTGTTCTCTCCCTGACGCAGAAGGCAGCCCCAACTGCCTAGGATCCAATGCCGATGCCAGGCATCCAGGCGGGCATCACTGCAGGTTGTTTCGATGGCCGGGGTGACCGCGTCTGCAATCGCCCTGCCGATGGAATGGAGGCTCGGGGTGAAGAACATGGGCTCGATCGCGAGCGGGGATCCCGGTGGATGATCGAGAGACGCCTGGATCAGCGTTTCGGGCAGCAGTTTCAGGACCTCCTTTTCGCGTGGGGATTTCCCGCTGCCCCCAAAGGGACCATTGAACAAGATCCTCCACATGTAACGCAGGCGGAGCAGGGCCGGATAGTTGCGACGTTGGAGTTCATCGATGGCGAAGACGTAGTCCTCACCCCGCGACTTCTTGCTGTCGGCACCGAATCCACCCACGATGAACAGAAAAAAGGGATCCCGACATCCTTGCTCCTGCATCCGCTTGGCCCGGTCGGTGAAATCCAAGGGTGCTGGCCGCAACATCGGTACGGCATGCTTGCCCAAGGCATAGCGCTCGAGCAAGGGACGGAGTTCATCGTCCCACTTCCCATGATCGCCCAGCTTTTCCCAGGATCCTACGTACAGCTCGATCGCCGCCTTCCGGCGTGCTTCGAAACGTGCCTTCGCCTGGGTTACCAAGGTGTCATCTAGGGGTGCAGGGAGATCATCGGCACCCATCAGCAGGGAAATCACTGACAATAAGAAAAGAAGCCGAAGCTGGCAGAATTTTTGCATGCCATGACGTTGTCGACGCAGCGATTTGTTGTCAAGATCCGCCCGAAATATGAGTCCACTCGATTCAGGATCCTGATTCGCGTGCGAAGGTGTTTGATCGCACGGTCTTCATCAAAGCGGGGGTGCAGCCACCCCACGGCTTCCCCAGGTCGAGAACATGATCCGCGATGCGTTGTCGGAAATCCTGGCGCTTCGGAATGAAATGGCGCATTCCAAGTGGAATCTCAGGGCTTGGCGCGGTGGTTGATCGGAGGTGACGGGGAATCTGAACTGTTCACCTCGGTGCCGGGGGTGTCACACCGCATTCCCCGCTGCGAAACCCGACGCCCAGGCCCATTGGAAGTTGTAGCCCCCCAGCCAGCCGGTGACGTCGACGACCTCGCCGATGAAGTGGAGTCCCCGGACGCGGCGGCTTTCCATGGTCTGCGACGACAGGTCGGCGGTGTCGACGCCGCCGCGCATGACCTCGGCCTTGAGCCAGCCATCGGTGGCGTCCGGATGCAGGCGCCAGTCCTTGATCGCGGTGACGGCAGCGGCGAGGTCGGCCCTGGTCAGTTGCGCCACCGGTCTGCCGGCAAGAGGCGCCGGCAGTCGCGCCTGAACCAGGCGTTTCGGCAGGGTTTCGCCGAGGAAATTCGCGAGCTGGGTCTTCACCCCCCGCGCGGTGGCGAGTTCGGCGGCAAGATCCCGGCCGGGCATCAGGTCCACCCGTATTTCCTGGCCCGGGCGCCAGTACGACGATGCTTGCAGCACGCACGGACCGCTGATCCCGCCATGGGTGAAGAGCAGGTTCTCGCGGAATTCCGGGCCGGCGTCGGTACAGACGATCGCATCCACCGCGATGCCGGGCAGGTCGAGCCGTTCGCCTGCCGGCAGCAGCAGCGGCGCCAGCGCCGGCGCGGTCTCGACCAGCCCGTGACCGAACTGGCGCGCGAGGCGCAGGCCGAAGTCGGTCGCGCCGATCGCCGGCACCGGCAGGCCGCCGGTGGCGATGACCAGGCGGTCGGCGAGCACCTCGCCGACCGAAGTCGCCACCGCGAAGCGATCCTCATGCGCCACCGCACCGACCCGTACACCCAAGCGCACCTCCGCCCCGGCATCGCGGCAGGCGTCGAGCAGCAACGCGACGATCTGCTTGGCGGAATCGATGCAGAACAGCTGCCCGTGCCGGCGTTCCTCGTAGGCGATGCCGCGCGCCTCGACCAGGGCGAGGAAGTCATCCGGCGTGAACCGCGCCAGGGCGCTGCGGCAGAAATGCGGATTCCGCGACTGGTAGTTCTCGGCGCTGACCCGGCGGTTGGTGAAATTGCAACGCCCGCCGCCCGAGATCAGGATCTTGCGGCCCGGCGTGGTCGCATGATCGAGCACCACCACCTTCCGCCCGCGCCGTGCCGCCGTGGCGGCGCAGAAAAGTCCGGCCGCTCCGCCGCCGATGATGCAGACGTCATGGATCACGCGGGCACGCTGGATCGCTGGACCGGTCGCGCAAGGCGGATGGGATCGGTCTGGGATCACACCACGCTGGTCACGTTTTCGTTGCGGGCCGGGGAAGCGGCAGTGGACGAAAATGCCGGTGCGGCGGCTTCCTGGCCGAAACAGTCCGGATCGCGGTCGATGAGCGGGCGCAGGCCGCGACCGTAGGTGACCGCCGGGCAGCCGCCGCAGGAACTGCGCACCGGGCAACCGCGGCAGCCCTCGCTGCCCCCGCGGTACTTTTTGGCGATCGCTGATTCCATGATCGATTCCAGCGACCCGTGCAGGATATGGCCGATGGGCGAGGGGAACTTGCGGCAGGCGTGGACTTCGCCTTCGGCCAGCAGGGCGACGAAATCCGCCGCCGCGCCACAGGCCCGACCGCGGCCGGTGCAGCCGGAGGACAAGGCCTCCTCCTGCTGATGGAAGATCAGGTTGAACAGGTTGTCCTTCAGCCCCAGGACCGGGTTTTCACGGCGTGCTTCCAGATAGCGGTGCATGAAGGCCCGGTATTCGGCGGGACTGGGGGCTTCCAGCGCGGCGCCTTCGCCGACCTGGGCCAGGCGGGTGAAGGTGAAGCGCGAGGTCAGGCCGCGCAGGGATTCCGCCAGCGGCAGGACCTGATCCAGGTTGGACCGGGTCAGGGTCAGCATCACATGGGTGTTGAGGCCCTGGCTGCGCGCCTCGGCCAGGAAGGCCATGGTGTGGTCGAAGTGGCCGGCACCGCGGATGTGGTCGTCGTGCGCGCGTTCGCCATCCAGGCTGACCTGGTAATAGGCCGGTGCACGGATGGCGAGCAGCTTGGCGATGATTGGGGCGCCGATCGGATTGGCGAGCAGCGACAGGTGCATGCCCAGGTCGGCGGCGCGGCGGTAGATATCCCAGAAGGTCGGATGATGCAGAGGATCGCCGCCGCTCAGGCAGACCTGGGGCCGCAGGCGGCGACGCGTAGTGAAGGCCTGGAGATCATCGAGCACCCGGAACGCCTGGGTGCGGTCGAGTTCGGCCCGGTCGCTGCGGTCATAGCAGTGCCGGCAGTGGTACGGGCACGACTGGGTCAGGTGCCATTGCAGGGTGAACGACGGCAACGGCCGGGACTTCAGCCAGCGCCGCAGATGGGGGATGAATGGAATCATCAGCTGCCGCATCCGCCGCACCCGCCACCACCGCAACTGCCGCCGCTGCCGCAGGACGATCCGGATCCCCCATCACCGCTTGATGAATCGGAGGGCTTGGCCTTGAGCTTGAGCTGTTCCAGGGTCTGGACCATGGATCCTGGCAGCATGTCCAGACCGAACACGGCGCAGAGGAAGAGCATCTCGCCGACGTCGCCGTGTCCTGCCGCAGACGCGCCGCGCTCGCGCAGGGGCGTGAACCATTCGCGCAGCTGGTTGAGGATGCGTCGGCCGCTGCTGGTCTGGTGCCGGAACACCACGCAGGCGGCGATGACCACCGACGCGATGCCGAGGAGGATGAGGAAAGCGATGTTGTGATGGCCGCGCGACAGGGCGATGACGATCTTAGCGCCCGCCACGCCAATCAGCACTCCGGCGGTCAGGAGAAAGGTCCGCAGACGCCGAGCAGCGGTTACCGCATCGGCCAGCAGGCGATCGGCATAGAGCGGGATGCCGATCGCCTCGGCTTCGTCCTGGGCCACCGGATCCGTCAGCAGTCCCACGGCGGCCCTGCCATCCCCGACCCAGCTCAGGATGGCCTTGTCGAGCGGGCGCCGCACCTGGTTCATCGCATCCGGCCGGCTGCGGCGCAGCAGGGATCCATCTGCGATCAAGAGACCGCGTTCGATGAGCGACACCACCGCGACGCGGATCACCTCCGTCTTTCCGGCGCGCAGGAAGGCGATGCGGTAGGGATCAGGGGCGAGATTGCGTACCAGCGTGTTGTCGCGTCCGGGATCGCCCCATTCCCGGCGGCGCAGCCACAGCCGGATGAGCACCAGCACCACCCCGGAAAAGATGAGGTAGAAGAGGAGGAACTCCGGTCCGCGCAGATCGAAGGGATTGATTCCCATGCTATCCCGCCCGATCCAGCCTATCCAACCGCTGCATCAGCCGGTCGATCAGCCGTTTCAGGCGGAAGACCTCGGCCCCCGCCTCGCCTGCCGGCAACTGGCGGGATTCGCGCACCTGCGACAGGCTGGCCAGGGTCGCGTCGGCGTCGGCCGGGCATTCTTCGCGGGCGATGCGCTCCAGCGCCTCCTTGGGGGCGGTCTCGTCGGCGCCTTCGAGTTCGAGCAGCGTCGCCGCGGCTGCGCGCAGGGGGCCGGCGGCGTCGGCCACCACCAGGGCGAGCTGCTCGTCGCGCAGGCTGACGACCGCATAGCGTTCGCGCAGACGCATGCGCAGGTTGAGCAGCATCTGGCGCAGGCGGCGCTTCTTCGCCGCGGGGGGGATGCTGAGGCCGCGGATGACATCCTGGCCGACAAGGACCCGGTGCCGGCGGACGATGTCGTCGAACTTGGCGGCGAAGGCCTCGGCCACCACCGGCAGCTCGTCGAGGAGGACGAACATGGTTTCCGCCTTCACCGCCACCGCAGCGAGGCGCAGGGGTTCGCGGAAGCGATCCACCCGGTCGCGCTGGAAAGCGCGCAGCACCACCATCAGGTTGAGATCCGACGTCGCGCGCAGCCGACCTTCCGCCCCGCTGCCGAACAGGATCACGCTGATCAGGTCATCCCCGAAGGACTCCTGGGCGGCCGCGACCAGTCCGGCCAGCACCTCGGCCTGGACGGGCGGCAATCCAGGGGGCAGGCGCGTCGAATCGGAGTTGGTGGGGAGGTTCATTACGGAATCCCTACGTTCTGGCGCGAAGTCTGTCAACGCGACCAGGCGTCGGCGGGACAACCCGAGGGCGTGTCTGTCGCGCTTCCCCTCCCATGGCGTCGCCCGAGGGGCCCAGCATAGTGCCGCGCCGATCCGCGCCGGTGCCGCCCATGCTGCGCCCGCGCCGCTTCTCCACATGGACAACTCCGGAAATCCCTGGGATCTGGCCGCGGTCGCCTCGCCTTCGGCACGCCAGGTGGCGGCCTTCGCGGTGCTGGTGTGGCGCCATGCCGGGGGGGACGGGGTCGAGATCGGCATCTCCCGTTCCGGCGCGACCGGGGCAGCGGCGCTGACGACCGTGACGATCGTCCTCGGCGATGATCCGGTGGTGGGCGAGGTCCTGGGTCGGGTCGCCCGTGCCGCGCCGGGGTTGCGCGACCTCGCCGCCCTGCATTGGCGTTCGCGCTGGTTCGCCCCGGCGGAGGGGGTGTCGCTGCGATTCCCGGTCAGCGGGAACGCTGACGGCGGAGCGGTCGTGTCCGAGAGCGGCCACCCGGGCCGCGATGCGCGTCTGGCCATGCAGTTCGCGGCGCTCGTTGCCCAGTTCGCGGGGGATGCGACGCGGCGGGTCAGCGACCTGCCGCTCATGGGCGCGAGCGGGCGCACCGGCATGATTTCGGCCTGGAGCGGTGGTCCGCCTTGCGATCTCGCCGGGAACGACGGCCTGTACGACCTCTTCGCCGCGACCGTGGCGGCCCGGCCGCAGGCGCCGGCGGTGATCGGTGCGGTCGGGGTGTTGACCTATGCCGGACTGGCCGAGCGCGTCCGCCTGCTCGCCGGACGGATCCGGGCGGGTTGCCTGCGCGACGGCGCGGATCCCGCCAGCACCCCGCTCATCGCCATCCTGCTGCCGCGCGGACCGGATCTGTACGCCGCGATGCTGGCGGTGCTGCGTCTGGGTGCGGTCTACGTGCCGCTCGATCCCGGTCATCCGGCTGAACGCCTGCGGGCGATCCTCGCGGATGCGGGGGTGGCGTGGACCATCACCGATCGCGACCACGCCGGACTTGTCGGCGGCGCGCCGTTGCTGCTCGTCGATGCCGCGGCCGACGGTGATGCACCCGAAGTCCCCCCGCCGGTGCACCGTCACGGCGACGATCCGTGCTACGTCATCTTCACCTCCGGTTCGACCGGCCGGCCCAAGGGCGTGGCGGTGCCGCACCGGGCCGTGGTGCATCTCGTGCGTGCCGAGGCGGCGTTGTTCCACGTCGCACCGGAGGATCGCGTCCTGCAGGGATTCTCGCCGGCGTTCGACGCCTCGGTGGAGGAGATCTGGCTCGCCTTCGCCGCCGGCGCGACCCTGGTGCCGGCGCCGGCCAGCATCGTGCGCGACGGCCAGGCCCTGCCGCGCTTCATCGCCGAGCACGCGGTGACCGTGTATTCCTGCGTCCCCACCGCTCTGGCGATGATGGATGGCGATCTGGCCTCGGTGCGCCTGCTCATCCTCGGCGGCGAGACCTGCCCGCCGGCGCTGGTCGAGCGCTGGGCGCGGCCGGGTCGGCGGCTGGTCAACACCTATGGTCCGACCGAGGCCACCGTGGTCGCGACCGCGGCCGAACTGCATCCCGGCCGGCCGGTGACCATCGGCCGGCCGCTGCCGGGCTACCAGGTCTTCGTCCTCGACCGCCAGGGCGTGCCGCAGCCGCCCGGGGCCGCTGGCGAACTCCACCTGGCGGGCACCGCTCTGGCGCTGGGGTACCTCGGCCGGCCGGATCTCACCCGCGAGCGCTTCATCGCCGCGCCGTGGCCGGGCGGGCCGCGCCTCTACCGCACCGGCGACCTGGTGCGTTTCGAGGAGGACGGCGATCTCGCCTTCCTCGGCCGCGTCGACGCCCAGGTGAAGATCCGCGGCTTCCGCGTCGAACCGGGCGAGATCGAGGCCGCGCTCCTCGCCCAGCCGGGCGTCCGCCAGGCGGCGGTGGCGGTGGTCGCCGAGACCGGGGTGCAGCGCATCGTGGCTTTTGTCGCGGGGGCGGTCGATGCGGCCGCGTTGCACGACGCCCTGCGCCGTCGCCTGCCGGTGTACATGGTGCCGGCGCAGATCGAGGTGCTCGGCGCCCTGCCGCTGCTGGCGAGCGGCAAGGTCGACCGGTCGCGCCTGGCCATTCCACGTCCGCGCGGCGCGACTCATGGAGGCGAATCCGGAACCATCCTGGAGCTGCGTCTGGCGAAAGCCTGGGGCGAGTCGCTCGGCCTGCCCGGCCCCGTCGGATTGGATCTCGATTTCTTCCGCGATCTCGGCGGGCATTCGCTCCTGGCGGCGCAGGTCGCCTCGCGCCTCAGGCGCGACACCGGCCTGACCGGGGTGTCGGTCGCGGACCTCTACGCCTTCCCCAGCGTGCGGGTGCTGGCGGCCGAACTGGAGGCGCGTCGGGTGCGTTCGGGCGTGGTGCAGCGGCCGGTGGCGGCAGTGGCGGGTTCCGTCGCGCGCCGGCACCGCTGGAGCTCCTACGGCCAGGCCGCCGGAGTGTACGTCCTGGCCGGGATCCACGGCCTGACCTGGCTCGCGCCGTACATCGCCTATGTGCTGCTGCTGGCGTACGGCACGCCGGCGCTCGATGCCGCGCTGATCGCGCTCGCGACCCTGGCCGTCCTGCCGGTCTTCTTCCTGGCCTTGGCGCTGGCGGCGAAATGGCTGCTGCTCGGGCGCGTCCGGCCGGGTCGGCATCCGCTCTGGGGCTGGTTCCACCTGCGCTGGTGGTTCGTCGGCCGGGTCATCGAGGCGGCCCCCGTCGCCAACCTGATCGGGTCGCCGCTGCTGAACGCCTATGCCCGCCTGATGGGTGCGCGCATCGGTCGGGGCGTGCACCTGGGGTCTGCCGACATCCCGGTCTTCGATCTGGTCGACCTGGGCGACGGCGCGGTGGTCGGCACCGAGACGAAACTCCTCACCGCCACGGTCGAGGACGGCCAGTTGGTCCTCGACCGGGTGCGGGTCGGGACCGGCGCCAGCATCGGCGCCCGCTGCATCCTCGCCCCAGGCAGCGTGGTCGAGGACCAGGCCCGGCTCGATGATCTCAGCCTGCTGCCGGCCGGCAGCCGCATCGGCGCCGGTACGACCTGGGCTGGCTCGCCGGCCCGCCCGGTCGGGTCGGGCGGCGTCCCCTCCGGCGGCATCGTCAGCGCCGGGGCATGGGCGATCGCATTCTACTTGTCCGCTGTGCTCGCCATCCCGCTCGTCTCGATCGCCGCCCTGCTGCCCGGGGTCGCCCTGCTGTTCACCCTCGGGCAATCCGGCCACGCGTGGTGGTGGCCGTTCGCCCTCGCCCCGGTGGCGGCGTGCTCGTTCGTGTGGCTCATCGGCGTGCTCATCCTCGCGGCGAAATGGACGCTGCTCGGACGGGTGCGGGCCGGCAGCCATCCGCTGCATGGCTGGTTCTACCTCCGCCACTGGTTCGTCGACCGCCTGCTGCACCTGAGCCTGGATCTCCTCGGGCCGTTGTATGCAACGCTGTGGTTCAATCCCTGGTACCGCATGCTCGGCGCCAAGGTCGGACCGCTGGCCGAGGTATCGACCGCGTCCGACACCTCGCCCGATCAGGTGCGCATCGGGGCGGGGGCCTTCATCGCCGACGCCGTCTGCCTCGGTCCGGCGCGGATCGTGGCGGGCCGGATCGTGATCGAGCCGGTGGCGGTCGGGGAACGCGCCTTCATCGGCAACAGCGCCGTGCTGCCGTCGGGATCGATGGTCGGCGCCCGCGCCCTGGTCGGGGTGCTGTCGCGCCCGCCGGCCGATGGCCGCATGCCGCCGGACAGTTCCTGGCTCGGTTCGCCGGCGATCCATCTGCCCCAGCGCCAGGGAGACGTGCAACCAGCGGACCCGGGTCGGACCTACGCCCCACCCTGGTGGCGCATCGGCCAGCGGCTCGCGTTCGAGCTGATCCGCGTGGTCGGACCCGCCACCGGCACCTGCACTGCGACCTGCCTCCTGCTGGGCGCCATCGCCGTCCTGGCCGGAGCGCTGCCCTGGTGGGTGCTGCTCGGCATCTTCCCTGCGATCTACCTGGGCACCGGCATCCTGGTCGCCATCGGCGTGGTGGCGGCGAAATGGCTGCTCATGGGGCGGTACCATCCCGGCACCCGCCCGCTGTGGTGTGGTTTCGTCTGGCGCACCGAACTCCTGACCGCCCTGCATGAGCACCTTGCCGATCCGTGGCTCATCGATCTCGTCTCGGGCACCCGTTTCGCGCCCTGGTTCTTCCGGCTGCTCGGGGTGCGCATCGGCCGCCGGGTCTGGCTGCACACCACCGCGATCACCGAGTTCGACCTGATCACCATCGGCGATGATGCCGCCATCAACGCCGACGCGACCCTGCAGGGGCACCTCTTCGAGGACCGGGTCATGAAGATGTCGACCATCACCATCGGCACCGGCTGCAGCATCGGTGCCGGCGCGGTGGTGCTGTACGACACCGTGATGGAGAACGGCTCCCGCCTCGGCGCCCTGTCCCTGCTGATGAAGGGCGAGACCCTGCCTGGCGGCACCGCCTGGGAAGGCACGCCGGCGCGGCGGATGGCGTGAAACGCCGCAATCCCCGATCCACGATTGGATTCAGCGGCTGCGCTCCCAGACCCGCCAGGAGGTGTACGGTGGCTGGTAGAACGTGAACACGCCGCCGGCACGGTGCGAGAAGGCCCAATCGAAGACCTCGCCGAGGTTGAAGCCGAAGCCGAAGTAGAGCGTGCGTTCGGGCGGGCCGGCGCGGTCGGTGGGCTCGAAGCCGCGCGCGTAGTAGCCCAGGTGGAGTTCGAGGAAGCGCAGGGCGGGCAGGTTCAGATCGCGGGAGAACGCGCTGCCCTTGAAGGCGAGCAGGTAGCGCTGGCCGGCGTAGTCGGTGCTGAAGTCCTCGCCCGCGCCGCTGGTGACGGCCGAGGAGGGCCAGTATTCCAGGCGGAAATCCACCAATCGGGCCAGCGCGGGCACTTCCCGGCGCAGCACGCTCCAGGAGCTGCCGAGGGCGTTGAAGACCACGTCCTCGGGGCTGAAACCATGCGCCGGGCTGAACGAGTCGCCGACCTCCATGAGCAGGGTGGTGCCGAACATCGAGGCCCCGCCCATCCAGGCGGCCGGTCGCGGGTCGTAGCCGAAGTCCTCGTAGATCTCGCTGAAGATGGTGGCGCCGACCAGATTGGTGTAGGCGTGCCCGAGCTTGTCCATGCCGCCATGCAGGGTGTCGGCGCCGAACCAGCCTTCGTGGTACACCTTGGGGTCGCTTTCACCGTGTTCCCAGAACGCGATGCCATAGGCGGTGAAGCCGGCGACCACCGCCGCATTGAGGGCGAGAGCCTTGTCGCCGCGATCCCAGCCCGAGGCGGCAGGGCTGGCGGCCTCGCCGGCGCCGGCGGTCGCGCAGACGATCGACAGGAGAATCCTGGTCATGGCGCGATCCCTCCGCCTGCCTGGACGTTCACCAGCGCGGGCGCCTACCGGGATTGCCGGCGATCGTGCAACCAAGGCCCAGGTACGGCACGCATGAGCCAGCCGTCGATCCCCGCCGGTTCGGATCTGGTGCGGCCGGCGCGCCGGGGATAGTCCGCCCATGCGCATCACCCTGGCCCAGGCGATGGGGACCTGCTTCGGCGTGCAGGACGCGATCGATCTGGCGCTGCAACCGGAGTTCCGCGGCAAGCTGACCGTCGTCGGGCAGCTCGTCCACAATCCGCAGACGATGGAGCGCCTGCGCGAGAACGGGGTGCGGGTCATCGAACGCGACCAGGTCGACTCGATCGCCACCGAGGCGGTCATGGTCACCGCGCATGGTGCGTCGGACGCGACCAAGCAGATGCTGCGCGACCGTGGCCTGACGGTCTACGACGCCACCTGCCCGCTCGTGATCCGCCTGCACAAGCTGGCGCGTTTCCTTGAACGCGAGGGCTGGTTCCCGGTCGTCGTCGGCGAGGCCGACCACGTCGAGGTGCGCGGGGTCATCGGCAACCTCAAGGCGGCGGCGGTGGTGCATGACGAGAGCGATCTGCCGGCCCTGGCCGGGCACAGCCGGATAGGCATCGTCTCGCAGACCACGAACCGCCTGGAGAAGGTGCAGAAGCTGGTCGAGGCCATCCGCGCCCTGCCCTGGGTCGAATCGGTGCGCTTCATCGACACCATCTGCCAGCCGGTGAAGGACCGCCAGGGCGCGATCACCGTGCTGCTCGGCCAGGACATCGACCTCGGCCTGGTCATCGGCGGCCGCAACAGCGCCAACACGCGCAAGCTGCGCGACCTGATCCTCGACCGCGGCATCGAGGCGCACCATTTCGAGCGCGCGTCCGAGATCGATCCGGCCTGGTTCGTCGGCAAGCGGCATGTCGGCATCACCGCCGGCACCAGCACGCCGCAGGATGTCATCGCCGAAGTCCATCGCGCGGTGCAGGCGATCGCGGCAGGACAGTCGATCGGCACCTTCTAAGCCGCAACGCCGGTCGATCTGGTTCGTAATACCCGCTGTGGGCGGGATCTTGCATGACGTTTCCAACCACCATCGCTGAAGGTGCGGAGCCGGGACTGGATCAAGAAGTCCCCGCCTGCTCGGCCCAGTGCACGGCGGAAATGCGGTCACATGCGGTGCCCCGGCGGATCATCAGGGGCATGGATACGAAGCCGGATGGTCTTGCGTCGGCGCTGATACGGCTGGGACTTGGTCCTGACCCTGGCGCCTGGGCGGTGATCTGCAGTCAACGTGCGCAACTGCTGGCTCTGGTCCGGAACATGGTAGCGGACCAGGAACAGGCCGAGGATGCGGTGCAGGAAGCCCTGCTGGCCGTGCGGCGCGACGCCTGGCAGTTCCAACCCCGCTCCTGCGCCGATGACCGCCAAGCCCTGGCCTGGATGCAGGGAATCGCGGTGCATGCGGCCCGGGTGCAGGCTCGGGCGGCAGCCCGGCGCCAAGCCCGTCATCGACGCATGCTGGCGCGCGAAGCGAACCCGATCGTGACCAGTCCAGACGAATGCTGCGAACAACAGGAAACCTCCAGCCTGGTACGGGCAGCGGTGGCCGCCCTGCCCGAAGACCAGGCGACCGCGATCTCACTGCGTTTCTTCGCCCAGCAGGAATACGCGGTCATCGCCGCGGCGACCGCCACCAGCGAGGCGGTGGTGCGCCAGCGCGTCCACCGTGGTCTGATCGTGCTGCGCAGCCGGTTGCGGCGGGTCGGTCTCGCCCTTGGTCTGACTGCCGTGCTGCACGAGTTGCGTGCCACTGATCGATTGCCCGCTTACCCCTTGCCCGTCATCCTGCTGCGCCCGGAGATCCTCACCATGCCACGATTCCTCACCGTCACCGGTCTGGTTGCCGCCGGACTCACCATGGGACTTCTCCTTTCGGCTTCCGGCCCCGCGGGTGAAGCTCCCGGTGGCGGTGACGCGTCCGCGCCGGAAGTCGCCGCCTCGCTCGACGGCCGCGCCCTGGTGGTCAACGGCCAGGCGCAGGTGCCGCTCGGGGTCTTCGGTGTGCATGCGGTGAGCGAGACCGCAGCGGCGGTGGAGGACCTCGGCATCGAGGCCTCGCGCCACATCATGTTCGTACCAGCTGCGTCGACGTGCCTGATGGGGCGCAAGGGTGAACTCAACCCGATCCTGGCGAAACTGCCGGTGTTCATCGATTGCCAGGGCGACCGCTTCTATCCGCCGCTGCCGCTCACCAATCCGAAATGGAAGGACCAGTGCGAAGATCTCGGCCGCAAACAGGGCGAACTCTGGAAGATCCTGGAGGGCAAAGTCGCCCATCACGGCATCACCCAGTGGTGGAACGAACCGTATCTCAACTGGGCCGAGCGGTCGGCGTGCGGCAACGGCAGCACCCTCAACCAGCAGTACTACGACCTGACCAAGGCGGTCGAAGGCGGCCCGGTGACGATCAAGGGCTGGAGCGAACCGCTGGCGCATTTCCGCTGGCGCGGCCTGTGGGCGGTGCGCTATAGCGAGGGCAAGGACAAGAAGGGCAATCCGGTGAAGAACCGGGTGCTCGGCTATGCGATCAAACTGCCGGAAGGGGCCAAGGAGGGCGACACCTTCAAGGCCAGGAGTCCGAGGTACTGGCAGGACCCCAAGACGGAATACGAGTGGACGGTCGAGAAATACTGGCTGCCGATCGATCCGAGCCTGGACCTCGCCAAGGGCCATTTCTGGTCCGGCAAGCAGAACCTCGACTTCTACCGCTGGAGCTTCGGTGCCTGGGCCAAGGCGCTCAAGGACGTGAATCCGAAGGTGACCGTGCTGGCCGGCTGGGACTTCAACTACGACGCCGGCGACTGGTGGATGTGGACCGAGATGTACCGGCCGTTGCTCAAGGAATTCCCGGCCCTCATCGACGGCATCACCGAGCATCATTACGGCATCCCCTCCGAGCGCATCCAGGCCTGGTACGAGGTCGGCACCGCTGATGCCTGGGCGATCACCGGCCGGACCCTGAAATCCTGGAACACCGAATGCCAGGGCATGCTCGATCCGGCCGTCTACGGCGCGGCCGCGAACGCCGGCGGCGAGGAATCCCCGACCAAGCGGGTGCACGAGTCGCGCTACAACCTGGGCGACATGATCGGCCTCATCGCCCGAATGCCTGACAAGGTCGGGTCGCGTACCGCCCACAATTTCGCCGGCAATCTGTGGAACCAGTGCGGTGCCGCTTGGGCGCTGCGGCTGCTCAAACCGCTGCGCGGGGATCTGCTGGCTGTGACCAGCGCCGACCAGCGGGTCTACCTGGCGGCGGCCAGGCGCACCGACGGCACCATCGCGGTGGCCGGGTTCAACCAACGTCCCGATGCGGTGGTCGTCGCGCTGAAAGCCGACGCCGACAGCGGTGTCGTCCGCCGTCTGGTGCTTGACGAGGCGACCGGATTCCTGCGCATCCAGGAGGACGCCGTCCGCCCCGAAGCCGGGTCGTTCCGCATCCGGCTCGCCTCCAATGAAGGGATGCTGCTGCTGGCGCAGGGATTGAAGTCCGGGTCGCAGGCGATGGTCGAACGGCTGCAGTTCCATGCGGCGGAAGGGACGATCCACCGGCCTGTTTCCGGCAAGCCCCTCGCCCTGTCCATCGCCGTGCCGGCGGCGGCCCTGACCGGTGCCAGCGCCGCCAGCCTGCGCCTGGTGACCGACGGGGCCGAGGGCATGGTGATCCGGCTCAACGGCCAGCCCGTGCCATTCGCCCGGATCCTGCCGGTCACCGATGTCGAGATCCCGCTCGACCGGCTGGTTGCCGGCCCCAACAAGCTGGAAGCCGATCTGCCGGAGAAATCCCTCCTGGGCGCCGCCAGCATCGTGGTGGAACGCGTCCGTTCCGGCAGATGACGTTCATCCCGCCGCGCTGACCGCCTTGACCACCAGCGCCCGCAACGGTTCGGCAAGCGGGATGGTCAGGGCGGCGGCCTGGGCGGCGGGGCTCATCTTGCGCCAGGTCTTGCGGATGATGTCGAGCCACTTCGCCTCGTCATAGTTCTTGCTGGCGGCGAAGTCGGCGAGTTCGAATTCCAGGAAGGCCAGGCAGGCCGCGTCTTCCAGCGCCTGGCTGCCGGGATTGGCGCGCAGATCGGTCTTGGCGATCCAGGTCCGGGCCCTGTCCGCGTCGTGAGCATCGATTCCGGCTTCGATCATCAGCGCTCTGGCCCGGTCCGCCTGGCGATGGTAGAGCGACGTGCGCCAGCGCAGGTAGCCGGCCCGATCCTGGGGAAACGTCGAGCGCGGCACGGCCCAGCGTTCCAGGTGCTGGCAACGTGCGGCCAGGCGCAGAAGCGGATCGGCGTCGGGGTGGAGCCGCACCAGCCAGGCCTCCACCTGGTCGGCATAGCGCAGTTCCGCCGCGACCTCGTGATCCCGTTCCGGATCCTGGGCATGCACGGCATCGATCAGGTTTCTGGCGCGGAGCCAGGCGTCAGCGGCGGTCATGGCGGGCAGCGTGGACCCACGGGCTGGACGGACAATCCAGCGGCCAGCCAGGCCGGCACATCGGCCACGGATCAGGACAGCGACTGCACCACCGGCTTGCGCCGCTGCATGAATCCCAGGACCAGGGCCATGTCATCGGCGCGCATGACCACGAGCGGACCATGCTCCTCGGAGGTCACCGTCACGATCGGGAGCGGGTTGCCGGGATGGTCGGCGCTGCCGCTGATCTCCCGCCGCAGCGCGGCATCGATGTCGTTCACGGTGTTCAGGCAGCGGGTGGCGGGAATGGTCATGGCGGTCCCTGAACCATGAACGCGCACCGCATGCCAACCGGCGGACGGGAGGTTCAGGGCGCGGACTTGGGCGTCGCTGGTGCCGCCGGGACGGCCAGGCGGATGCTGCGGATGACCACCGGCTCGATCGGCCGATTGGCCCCGCCGGTCGCGACCGCGCCGATCGCATCCACCACCTCCATGCCGGCCACCACCTGGCCGAACACGGTGTGCTTGCCGCGCAGATGCGGCGTATCGCCGAGGTTGATGAAGAACTGGCTGCCGTTGGTGTTCGGCCCGGAATTGGCCATCGCCAGGCTGCCGCGCACCGGCGGATGGGCCGGCGCCAGCTTGGCATCGTAACGGTAGCCAAGGTGCTGGTTGAATTCGATCAGGCTCATCTTCGCCATCTGGTCGAGGAGCTGGTCGACGAGCTGCTTGCGCGCATCGGACGAGGTTCCCGGAGGCAGGGCCGAGAACCTCGGCTGGATGAAATTCCGCTCGAATTTCTTCTGATCCTGCGGATTGACCCAGGGATGGAACGCGTTGCCGTCGAACGCCTTGGCGTCGAGTCCGAGGTTGACCGGATTGAACTCGTCCTCGAAGGCGTAGCCGGGACCGCCCGCGCCGGTGCCCTGCGGATCGCCGCCCTGGATCATGAACCCGGCGATGACGCGATGGAAGATCAGCCCGTCATAGAACGGCCTGGTCTGCTTCGCGCCTTCCGCCGTGGTGAACTCGCGTCGGCCTTCCGCCAATTCGATGAAGTTCGCCACCGTCTTGGGGCATTCCGCCCGGAACAGTTCGCAGGTGATCTCGCCCTTGCTGGTCGTGATCACCACGCGCGGGTTGGCCTCTGCCGGGGTCGCCGGAGACGATTCTCCCGCCGCAGCGCAGGAAAGTCCGATGGCCAGGATGGTGGAAAGCAGCAGGGTCGGGTTCAGGCGCATGGCCGGGCATGATGGAAACGGCGCGGGATCGCGGAAGTACCCAGGTCGCCGGCACGGGACGGCACGTCGCACCAGGACAGATCGGTACGCCTGGCGGAATTCGACGAAGATTACCCCGGCAGGATTCGAACCTGCAATGACAGAGTCAAAGTCTGTAGTGTTACCATTACACCACGGGGTATCGGGCTGGAACCGCCGCCTGCACGCGCCGTGGCCCGGCCGGGATGGTCTCGATGGTGCCCAGGTGGCGATGGTCGAGGACTCGGCACGAGCAGCGGCGCGTCGCGGCGGACCGTGATAGAGGGGGTCGGCTCCGGGTCAACGTGGTCGGAGCGGGCGATGGCCGGCGATCGTCCCGGCCGCAGCGTCAAAACGCGCGGCCGGGACGATGCTCCCGATCAGTTGATCGCCTTGATCAGCTTCATCGGGCCGTCTGGTCCGAGCAGTTGCCCCGCCGCCGCCGCACCGATCACCACGCCCATGACGCCGCTGGCCTCCATGCGCCAGCCGGCGGCGCCGGTGGCGTCTTCCGGGGCCAGATGCAACCAGCCGCGCGTGCCGTGCGTGCGCATGCCCTGCTGCCAGGCGGTGACGCGCTGCATGGTTTCCGGCGGCAGCTGCACGGCGGCGAGCGGCGCGAGCTGTTCGCTGAGCGCGAGCGGACGCAGGATGAGCGCGAAGGATGGCGCAGCCTTGGGCATCTCGGCGAGGGCGGCGCGGACCTCGGGGTGGTCGGTGAACCCGGTGCCCCGGCAACCGGCCAGTCCCTGGTCGTGGGTGGTGAACCAGAGTTTGCCGTCCTGGTAGGTCATGGTCGCGTTGGCCAGGCCGAGCGGGATCTGGACGCTGCCGTCGGCGCGACGCGGCAGGCCGGTGGCGGTGATCAGGGCGTTGGCGGCCTCGGCGGTGGTGTCCAGCGAGGCAGAGACCGTCGGGATGAAAGGACGGGCCTGGACCCAGAGCGACAACTGGCCATCGGCTTGTTCCAGGCATTTCCAGAGGGTTGCAAATAATGGTGATTCCCCAGTGGAAGATGCCGCAGCCATCGCTGGCCTCATGAAAAGATGAACGGTTTTCCAAAAATTCGACCTGGAGACGTAGGTAGGAGAAAACGCCGTTGCGGTTGCGACCAGGGTGTCTGCCGGCAATGAGACAAACGCCGTGGAAGTGAGGCGCGGAACCGTTACGGCCGGTGCAACCTGGCGGTTTTCAGATTTCATTCCCGCTTGAGGCGATTCCTGGGCCTTCATGAAACTCGCCAGGCGCAGACCGTCCTTGGTCCAGGAAAGGCGAAGATCGAAAGTTGTCGTGGCCGATCCGGTATTTGGGTTTCCGTCCAGTCCGATCACCGTGAGATCGTCACCGGGATCGATCCGATAATGATCCGGTTTCAACCACCTCAGATCCGAAGTGGCACCGGTGTCGGCGGTCACGGTGGCCACTACCCCATCCACTCGGCAAACAGCCAAATTTCGCGGACTCTTCAGGTCGCAACCGCCCTCAACCGGGTACAGAGACCACTTTCCTTTTTGGCTCGTATCCACGTCGACTTCGGAAGGGTAAACCGCGAGCGAAGCCATCTTGGGCATGGTATCCAGGTTAGGTGCGCGTAACCAGCGTAGCACCGCAGCATCTGATGACTTTGCCGTCAATCGAGCACGCATGGAAGGGATCTGATCAAATCCAGGTGCAGCAGCCTCAGGTTCAGCATGGACCTCCTTGGACAATTCCTTCATTTTCGTCTCGAGCGTTCCGTAGTCCTGAGCATCCAGCAGCAAGTTGAATTCCGCCGCAACCTTTTCTTGTTTGGCTCGTTTTTCCAACGAATACTGCGAATTCGGATCGAACTCGACGCTGACCTCCCCCACCTCCGCCACCCGATCCAGCCACTCCTGGGCAATTGGGGGCAGCAACGCCGCCTCTGGCGCGGCGCGTAGCCGCGCGACCGTGCGTCCAAGATCGCTGGCATGGATGACCACTGCGCTCTGTTTTGGTTTCACGCTGGCCACTGGTTCCGACGCACCGGGTTTGGGTGTAGTTACGGAATCCGCAGGCGCGGTCGGTGCAGGCGCTGGCGTCTCCGCGCTGCGCAGGAACGGGGTGACGGAAAGACCGACGGCGGTGAGGCCGGCGGCGCAACAGGCGGCGATGCGGGACATGGGGATGGGTCCGGTTCGCGACCACCGCAGGATGTGCGCTGCCACGACCGCGGTGGTCGCTTGACCCGTCCGGGCAACGCCGAGGGACCGGCACTGGTCGAGCGTCGTCGGGGGGATCCCCGCTTCCGCCTTGCCCGCCAGCAACGCCGCCAACGCCGCGCCCGCCGCCACCCCGCGCGCGGACAGGCTGGCGCGCAGGCGCGTCAGCCCGCGTTCGATGCGCGAGGCGATGGTGGTGAGCGGCGACCCGAGACGTTCCGCGACCTCGGCCAGGGTGTGCCCGGCGAGGAAACGGAGGCGGATCGCTTCGCTTTCTGCGGCGGGCAGTTCGGCGAGCGCCCGCCTCAGCTGGTCGAGCGCTTCGCCCGCATCGGGGTCGGCAGCCTCGGGCCGCGACGGCGTGAACGTCGTCTCGGCGCGATGACGCCGGCGATGGTCGCGCAGGGCCTGGCTCACCACATGGTCAGCCACCTGCATCAGCCACGCCGCTGGTTGCGGATGCGCTGCGGCTGCGTCAGCCCGCCGCGCCAGGACCAGGAACACGGCCTGGGTGGCGTCGTCGGCATCCGCAGCGCCCAGCACGCGCCGGCAACGGGCATGGACCAGGGCCGCATGGCGATCGACCAGGGCGGTGAAGCCCCGCTCGTCGCCTGCGGCCCAGGACGCTGCCAATGACCGGTCGTGCTGGTAATCCATTGCTGGTCCCTCTGCGTGTATATGGCCGCTTCACGACCAGTTTACGACGCGAGCCATCATCCAGCCAGACCAGGAGGGGGTGGCAGCGGATGCTCCGCTGCCCCGACAACGCCTACGAGGCGAACGCGTTGAGGTAGGGCAGCCGTGCGGCGGTCGCCTTCACCTGCGGCAGGCCGTCGACGAGTTCACCCAGCGCATCCCAGGCGCCGGTCAGGAACTGCTTGCGGGCGGCCTCGGCGAGTTGCGCCGACCAGCGTTGGCTGCCGATCGCGACGCTGAGGTCGTTGAGGTCGACCACGACCTCGGCGGCCGGATCGGCCTCGATCGCGCTCTGGATGGCGTCGGCGTCAGCCTGGCTGATGCGCAGGCAGGGCAGACCCATGGCGGTGCAGTTGCCCGAGAAGATCTCGCTGAACGAGACCCCGACGATGGCCTTGATGCCCTTGCCCCACTTCGCCAGGGCCTGGGGCGCGTGCTCGCGCGAGGATCCGCAGCCGAAGTTGCCGTTGACCACCAGGACTTGCCCCACGCTGAAGCGGGGATCGTCGAACGGGTGCTGCTTGCCGGCGCGGGCCAGTTGCAGGCGGTCGTCCTCGAAGGCGTGCGCGCCGAGGCCGTCGAAGGTGACGCAGCGCAGGAAGCGCGCGGGGATGATGCGGTCGGTGTCGATGTCGTTGCCGCGCAGGGGGACGCCGCGGCCGGCGATGCGGGAGATGATGGCGCTCATGGGGTGGTCCTTCGGCTGCGGTTTACTTCAGGCCGTTGCGGCGCAGGGCGCGGCGGACGGGTTTCGCGGCGGGCTTGGATCTGGCCTGTTTTTTCGTGGGCTTGGCGGGCGCTTTCGTGGGCTTGGCGGGCGCTGGTCTGGCTTTCGCTGGCTTCGCCAGGCGTTTCGCCTTCACGGCCTTGGCCGGTTTTGCCGACGTGACCGCCCGCTTGCCGGCCTTGCGACCGACGGTCTTGGCGCGGGCGGCAGGCTTGGCCGCGACCGTGCGGACGGGCCGCTTGCCGGCGGGGGCGCGCGGCGTCCGCGCTGGCCTGGCCGTGACCTGGGCAGTCTTGGCGGTGACCGCACGGACATCGCTGACCACGCCTTCCAGCGCGGCGACGGCGACCATGGCCGGGCTCATCAGCAGGGTGCGGCCCTCGGGCGAACCCTGGCGGCCCTTGAAGTTGCGGTTCGACGAGCTGGCCGAGATCTGCCGGCCCTTGAGCTTGTCCGGGTTCATCGCCAGGCACATCGAACAGCCGGCCTCGCGCCATTCGAAGCCATGCGTGGTGAAGATGCGGTCGAGCCCCTCGGCCTCGGCGGCGGCCTTGACCGCCTCGCTGCCGGGGACGATGAACGCCTTGACGTGCGCCGCGACCTTGCCGCCATGCGCCTGGATCAGTTCGGCGGCGGCGCGCAGATCGCTCAGACGGCCGTTGGTGCAGGATCCGATGAAGGCCACGTCGATCTTCAGGCCCTTGATCGGCTGGCCCGGCTTGACGCCCATGTACTGGTGCGCTTCGGCGATGTTGGGGCGTTCGGACTCGGGGAAGGCGCTGACGTCCGGGATCCGCTCATCGATCGCGATCGCGTGGTCGGGCGAGATGCCCCAGGTCACGGTCGGGGCGATGTCGGCGGCGGCGAAGGTCTTCACGTCGTCGTAGACCGCATCGCTGCCGCTCGCGATCGACCGCCAGAACGCGACCGCCTTGTCCCACGCCGCGCCGCTAGGCGCGTGCTCGCGGCCCTTGAGGTAGGCGAAGGTGGTCTCATCCGGGTTGATGTAGCCGCAGCGCGCGCCGCCCTCGATGGCCATGTTGCAGACCGTCATGCGTTCCTCCATCGACATGGCGTCGATGGTCGAACCGGCGAATTCGTAGGCGAAACCCACGCCGCCCTTGGCCGACAACACGCGCAGGACGTGCAGGATGACGTCCTTGGCGGTGACCCCACGCCCCAGCTTCCCGTTGATCTCGATGCGGCGGACCTTCAGCCGCGACATCGCCAGGGTCTGGCTCGCCAGCACGTCGCGCACCTGGCTGGTGCCGATGCCGAAGGCGATGGCGCCGAAGGCCCCGTGGGTGGCGGTGTGGCTGTCGCCGCAGGCCACCGTCATGCCGGGCTGGGTCAGGCCCTGTTCGGGCGCGATGATGTGGACGACGCCCTGCTTGCCGGATCCGGGCTGGTAGAGGCGGATGCCGAACTCGCGGCAGTTGCGGTCGATCGCGACCAGCATCTCCTCGGCCTGGCCGTCCGCGTAGGGGCGCGACTGGTCCTCGGTCGGGACGATGTGGTCGACGGTGGCGAGGTTGCGCTCGGGGAAGGCGACCTGCAGGCCGCGTTCCCGCACCCAGGCGAAGGCCTGCGGGCTGGTGACCTCGTGGATGAGGTGCAGGCCGATGAAAAGCTGGGTCTGCCCGCTGGGCAGGACGCGGACGGTGTGGAGATCCCAGACCTTGTCGAACAGGGTGCGCTGGCTCATGTGGCGTATCCGTGGGTTGGCGCGGCACCATCGTGAACCGGACCCGCCTGACAAGCGCGGGAGCACACCGGGCAGGGCACGGACCGGGTCAGCCTGTGGCGGCCGGCATCTGCCTGCTTGCCAAGCATCCGCGTGGACGGAGCCTTCGCACCTACACATGACACCACTGAAGCTGGAAGTCCTCAACACCGCCTTCAAGGGCCGGCAGTTCAAGTTCAAACCCGGACTCACCATCGGTGCGGGTGCCGGCTGCGCGGTTCGCGCCCAGCACGCCGAGATGAAGGCCGTCCACGCCAGGCTCTATCTGGAAGCAGACAAGCCGATGATCGAGATCGGCTGCGACGAGGCGCATATCCTGGTCAATGGCCGCGATGTCGTACGCAGCGAACTGCGGCACGGCGATGAGATCACCGTCGGCCCGCTGCGCTTCCGCGTCGTCGACATGACCCGCCTGAGCCAGGTCAACCGCATCGACGACCTGCTGTCGGACTTCGAAGCCCACGCTGGCGACGAGATCCACGATTTCGCCAAGGAAGACCTGTTCTACCTCGCGACCAAGGATCCCGGCATCCGCCAGGCGGTGTCCTTCCGCATCCCGAGCAAGGACAAGTTCATCGAGCAGTCGCAGATCTTCCTCGCCCGCCTGGCCAAGGCGGCCGGACTTGACGAGATGAAGGTGGAAGCCTTCATGACCTGCGCCAAGGAGCTGATCCTCAACGCGCACCGGCACGGGCACAAATACGACGAGTCGAAGAACATCGTGATCCGCTACCGCGATCTGGGCGATCGTCTGCAACTCGTGGTTGCCGATGAGGGCCCGGGCTTCGACCATCAGAAGATCCTCGGTGGCGTTCCCGGCAAGGACGCCGCCTCGGCTGCGCGCGAACGCTACCTGGCGGGCGGTTTCGGCGGCCTGGGCTTCCAGCTCATCACCCGCATGGCGGACGAGCTGAAATACAACCAGATCGGCAACGAGGTGACCTTCAGCGTGCTGAAGAAGATGCCGGGCGGTTGAACCTCGGTTCCCGACGTCTCAACGCGCAGCCCATTCCCGATACCAGGCGACGAACCGGCGCATGCCCTCCTCGATCAGAGTCGCCGGGGTGAAGCCGCAGTCGCCGTTCAGATCCGTCACGTCGGCGGCGGTCTCGACCACGTCGCCGGGCTGGATAGGGGCGAGTTCGATCACCGCTTTCCTGCCGGCTGCGGCCTCGATCGCGGCGACGAAGCGGGTGAGTGCGACCGGCTGGTTGTTGCCGATGTTGTAGACCCGCCAGGGCGCGGGGCTGGTGGCGAGATCGCCCGACCAGCCCGCAGCCGGGGCCGGAATGCGATCGGCGGTGCGCAGGACTCCCTCGGCGATGTCGTCGATATAGGTGAAGTCGCGGCGCATCTTCCCGTGGTTGAACAGGCGGATGGTCTTCCCTGCCAGGATGTCGCGGGTGAACGACCATGGCGCCATGTCTGGCCTGCCCCACGGCCCGTAGACCGTGAAGAAACGCAGGCCGGTGCAGGGGATCCGATACAGATGGGCGTAGGCGTGCGCCATCAATTCGTTCGCGCGCTTGGTCGCGGCGTAGAGACTGACCGGATGGTCGGCAGCGGCGTGCTCGGAATAGGGCAGTTCCCCGTTCAGGCCGTAGACCGACGAGGAGCTGGCGTAGACGAGGTGCCGCACCTGGGCCTGGCGGCAGCCTTCGAGAATCGTGAGGAATCCCGTGAGGTTGCTGTCGGCGTAGTCGTGCGGGTGGTCGATCGACCAGCGCACCCCGGCCTGGGCGGCAAGATGGATGACCAGGCGCGGCTTCACCGCGGCGAACAACGCCGCCATGCCGGCGCGATCCGCGAGATCCAGACGATGGAAGGTGAAGCCCGGTCGCGCCGTCAAGCGCGCCAGACGGGCGGATTTCAGCGCCGGATCGTAGTAGTCGTTGAGGTTGTCGAGGCCATGCACGGCGGTTTCACCGCGCGCGAACAGACGCTCGCAGACATGCATGCCGATGAACCCGGCCGCGCCGGTGACCAGGATGGGATCGCTCACGCCAGCACCTCGGGCGGCATCGTCAGGCGAAGGCCGAACGACTCAAGCCGCCGTGGTTGAGGGGGGATGGCCACAAAGAATACAAAGGACACAGAACAATGAGAAAAGTGGAAGAAGCCATATTTTCTCGAGCTGGTCTGGATGAAAACGGGTTCACCCCCTTTGTGCTCTCTGGGGCCATCTCCGCCTTCACCTCCTGCACAACCATCTCGATCTCAAGCCCTTTGTGCTCTCTGTGGCCATTCCCGCCTTCGCATCACAACCGCCAGACCGTGAACCCGGCAGCAGCCAGTGCCGTGCGGTCGAAGGCGGATTTCACGTCCAGGAAGGGCGCCCCTTTGGGTGCGGCGGCGGCCAGGCGTTCGAGCGGCAGTTTCAGGAAGACGCGGTGCGCGACGGCGGCGACGATGGCCTCGACGCGCGGCAGCGGTTCGGCCGGTATGAGGTCGATGCCGTGATCGTGGCGGGCGGCGTCGGGATCGGCGATCGGGTCGACGACCAGCGGGATGCAGCCGAAGCGGCGCAGTTCGTGGACGAGGTCTGCGACCCGGCTGTTGCGCACGTCGCGGACCTCCTCCTTGAAGCTAAGGCCCAGCACCAGCACCCGCGCCCCGGCCGGATTCGTCCCGCGCGCGCAGAGCAGGCGCACGCATTCGTGCGCCACCCACAACCCCATCGCGTCGTTGATGCGCCGGCCGGCGAGGATGACCTCGGCGTGGTGGCCTTCGGATTCCGCCTTGTGGGTCAGGTAGTAGGGGTCCACGCCGATGCAGTGCCCGCCGACGAGTCCGGGCCGGAACGGCAGGAAATTCCACTTGGTGGAGGCCGCCGCCAGGACTTCGGCCGTATCCAGGCCCAGGCGATGGAAGATCAGGGCGAGTTCGTTCATCAGCGCGATGTTGAGATCGCGCTGGGTGTTCTCGATCACCTTGGCGGCCTCGGCCACCCGCACCGAGGCGGCGCGGAAGATGCCCGCCGGGATCGCCGCGCCGTACACCGCCGCGACGGCGTCGAGGGTCAACGCATCGCTGCCGCTGACCACCTTCACCACCGTGGCGATGGTGTGCTCGCGGTCGCCGGGATTGATGCGTTCCGGCGAATAGCCGTAGGTGAAATCGCGCCCCGGCATGAGGCCCTTTTCCGCCGCGATCGCCCCGATGCAGACTTCTTCCGTGCAGCCGGGATAGACCGTGCTTTCGAACACCACCACCGCGCCGGGCCGCAACCTCCGCCCCAGCGCCGCGCACGCCGAACGCAGCGGCCCCAGGTCGGGCTGGCGCGCGCGATCGATCGGCGTCGGTACGCAGACGATGGCGAAGCGTGCCTCGGCGAGGGCCGATTCGTCGCTGGTGAAGCGGATGCCCGACGCCGCCACCGCCGCATCAGCGCATTCGCCCACCGGATCGCGGCCCTGGACGAGCGCGGCCACCCGCTGGGCATCGTTGTCGTAGCCGATCACCGGGAACCGCTTGGCGAGGCAGAGCGCCAGGGGCAGGCCGACATAGCCCAGCCCGATCACCGCCACGCTGGCGCGGCGGGAGGTGAGGTCATCAAGGAGGGCGTCGGTGGGGTGGGGCATGGGGTGGTTCCCAGAAGATCCCAAGATGGCGGGTGGGCAACTGCCGGAATCAATCCGTGCCTGGCACTGCGTCCACCGCGCCGAAGCAGCCCGCAATCGCCAGGACATTGCCCTTGGAAAGCCAATGCCACATCCCATCATGCCGCGCCTCAGGCGGATGCATCGCGTCCGCCCAGGCCTCCCGGCGCCGCGCCGTGGATGGTCCGCGAGCCGCGCCCGTCGGGCGCCCCGGACCGTCCCCACGGCTGCGCGCTGCGCGCGAGGCAGTCGTCACCACCGCAGCCGCATCGCGGCGCCAGTCCCCCGGAATCCCATGGGCACCCATATCCTGATGAACGCACTCGACGAGCATGAACTGCGCGTCGCGGTGATCTCCAACGGCCGCCTCGAAACGCTCGTGCATGAACGCATGGGCGAGGGCCAGCACCTCGGCAACATCTACAAGGCCAAGGTCGCCAACGTCGAGCCGTCGCTCGATGCCGCCTTCCTCGACCTCGGCAGCCTGAAGAACGGCTTCATCCACGTCGATGAACTGCTGCGCGACGCCCTGCCCAAGGGCCGCCAGGGCAAGCGCATCGAGGACATCCTCAAGGCCGGTGACGAGATCATCGTCCAGGTGACGAAGGAGGCGATCAAGGACAAGGGTCCGAACATGAGCATGTACCTGTCCCTGCCGGGACGGTACCTGGTGATGATGACCTCCGAGCAGGCGCGCGGCGTGTCGAAGCGGATCGAGGATCCGGGCGTGCGCCGCCGCCTGCGCAAGCTGCTCGACGACAGCGCGCCGCCCGAGGGCATGGGCTTCATCGTCCGCACCGCCGCCGCCGAGGCGGCCGAACCCGACATCCAGCTCGATCGCGAATTCCTGATCCGGATGTGGACCGAGATCGCCGCCCTGGGCAAGCGCGTCGAAGCGCCGTTCTGCCTCTTCCAGGAGGCCGACGTGGTGGTGCGCACGCTGCGCGACCTCGCCTCGCGCAACGTCGAGGCGATCATCATCGACAACGAGAAGCTTTACGACGAGGCGCGCGCCTTCGCCCAGATCTTCCTGCCGCAGCTGGCCGACCGCATCCAGCTCCACCGTGATGAACTGCCGATCTTCAGCTTCTACGGGTTGGAGGAGCGCCTGGCGCAGATCTACGACCGCAAGGTCGAACTGCCCTCGGGCGGGGCGATCGTGATCGAGCAGACCGAGGCCCTGGTCTCGATCGACGTCAACAGCGCCAAGAACCGCGACGCCGGCAACGTCGAGCAGACCGCGCTGATGACCAACCTCGAAGCCGCGCTCGCGATCGCCGAGCAGCTGGTGCTGCGCGACCTCGGCGGCCTCATCGTCATCGACTTCATCGACATGGAGGACGGCGCCCACCGCAAGCAGGTCCAGCTCGCGCTGCGCCGCGCCCTCGCCAGCGACAAGGCCAAGATCTCGGTCGGCGCGATCTCGCGCTTCGGCCTGGTCGAGCTGTCGCGCTCGCGCCAGCGTCCCAGCCACAAGCTGCTCTCCAGCCAGGAGTGCCCGTACTGCGTCGGCACCGGCGTGATCAAGACGGCCGAGACCTTCGAGATCGATGTCATGCGCACGGTGCGCCAGACCCTGCACAGCCGCAGCCTGCAGCGCCTGGAGATCGTCGTCCCGGCCGATCTGGCGGTGAACCTGCTCAACGCCCGGCGCAAGGAGCTCGCCGACCTGGAGGACCGCACCGACTGCCGGATCCAGGTCACCGCCGATCCGCTGATGAAGGCGCGCGACTTCCGCTGCGTGCCGACCTTCCGCAAGGGCGACCGCCATGTGCGCGACCGCCAGGGCCAGCGCGCCCAGCCGGTCAGCCCGAGCCTGCTTGCACCGCTGATGGTCGAACAGGCCAAGGCCATCGCGCTGGCGAAGGAGCTCGCCGCGATGAAGCCGGACGAGCTCGAACGCGAACTCAACACCGACCCGGAGGAAATGGCCCGGATCAAGGAACGCGAGGCCCAGGCCGCGATCGAGCGCAAGGCGGCCGAACTTGCCGCACGCGAGGCGGCCAAGCTCGCCGCCGCCGCCGCGCCGCCACCGCGCGCGAACACGGTGTGGGACGACGCCGCCGTGCTGCGCCGGCTGCTCTTCAGCCCGAACCTGCCGGTGCAGACCAACGCTGCCGCTGAGACTGCGATCCCGGCCCAGGCCGTGCCGGCTGCCAACGGCGCTCAGGCATCTGGCCATGGGTCCGGCAACGGGCAGGGCGGGGAACGCCACGAGCGCGGTGACCGGGGCCGGCGCCATGGCCGGCACGGCCGGCGGCGCTGAGGCGATTGACCTCGGCCTTGTTCCAACTCCCCCTGCTTGCCAGCACCGGGAAAGTCAGGCATGGTTCCGCCAGCACCGGAGAATGCCCATGCCTTTCCTGGAATGGAACGCCTCGTACGCCACCGGCATCCCTGCCATCGACCATCAGCACCAGCAGCTCTTCGCCCTGGTGAATGAACTCCATGACGCGGCGGGTTCCGGCTCGCGCGAAGTCTCGGTGTCGGTGCTCGTCAGCCTGGTCGACTACATCCAGACCCATTTCAATCTGGAGGAGCGCCTGCTGGAATCCGCCCGCTATGCCGACCTCGAAGCGCACCGGGCGGAACACCACCGCTTCACCGTGAGCGTGCTCCAGGCGCACGACGACTACCTCGATGGCCGGGCCGTCCTGACCGACCATCTCCTGCCCATGGTCAAGGACTGGCTGTCGGCGCACATCCTGGCCACCGACCGCAAATACATCCCGCTGCTGACCGCCGCTCGCTGAGCTTCGCGGTCGGCGCCCGGTTCAGCCCGCCAGCGGTGCGCGCACCTGGACCGCACTGCCGTTGAGCACCAGATTCGGGTGGCCCGGGCGACTGGAGGTCAGCAACGGCGCATCGACGAACCCGGTCGTGTTGCGGCACCAGAGCCCGTGGTAGGCCGGGCCGTCGATCGTGCCGGGCCAGCGGCACAGCAGATTGCGCACGCTGAGATTCGCCACGTTGTCCGCCACCACGGCGGCATTGATCGCGCGCGAGAGCGGGCTGCTGTTGGACATCTGGTTGCTGCGGCTCGCAGGCACCGTGCGCGCCGAATCCTCGATCCCGGGATAGGTGAGCGCGATGTCGCTGAGCGACACGCCATCGATGGTCGCCCCGTCGGCGGCGGTCATCAGGATCCGGCCCCGGGTGGTGAAGGCGCAGTTGCTGATCGCGACGTTGCGGCAATGGCCGAGCTTGCCGTCCTTGCGGTTGAAGTGCTGGATGTCGATGTAGATCGGACGTTCGAGCGGCACCTCCGACAGGGTCCGGCCGGTGAGGTTGCTGATCGCGATGTTCTCGATCAGGCTGGGATCCCACATCTCGATCTGCACCACGCGCAGGGATTGGCGGATCGCGCAGTTGCTGAAGGCGATGTCGCGGATCGGGTGGACGGTCTCCGCCCCCAGGCCGAGGGCGGCGCAGTTGGTCGCCAGGATGCAGTCGCTGACCACCACCCGCTCGCAGGAGCGCGCATCGCCGGTGGCCTTGAGGATGATCGCGTCATCGCCGCAGGTCAGGCGGCAGCCCGACACCACCACGTCGCGGCAGCCGTTGATGTCGAATCCGTCGGTATTCGGACCGAACAGGTGGTTGTCCACGGTGACGCCGCGGAAGGTCACCTCGTCGCAGCAGTCGGTATGCACCGTCCAGCCCGGACTGTTGCGGATGGTGAGGTCGGACAGGCGGACGTTGCGGCAGCGCGACAGCTCGATCAGCGGGCTGACCCGGCGATCCTTCTCGATCCACCATTGCGGATAGGCGATCTGGAAGGGCCGCCGGCGGAGCACGTCGCTGATGTCCTCGCCCCGTGCGCGGCGGTCGTTCAGCGGCGGCTCCCAGAAGGCGAAGCCGTTGCCATCGACCGTGCCCGGTCCTTCGATCGCGACATCCTGGCAGTCGATGGCCGCCAGGAGATGGAAGGGCTGGCGGTCATTGTTGTGGCCTGCGGTCAGATTGGGATAGAGATCGATATCGTCGTGCGCACGCAGGGTGCACCCCTGGTCGAGGCGCAGGCGGATGCCGCTGCGCAGGAAGAGGGTGGTGATGGTCCAGATGCCGGGCGGGACCGTCACCACTCCTCCGCCTGCGCTCGCCAGGGCCTCGATCTCAGCCTGGATGGCGGCGGTGGTGGCGACGGGGTTGCCGGTCTGGCGAAGGCGTTCGGCGAGGGTGGGCATGGGATGCTCCGGGCTCGGGGATGGTGGATGCCGGGACGGTCTGTCCAGCCAGCGGAATGCCTCGACGCGCATTCCCGTCTCGCGTTTTCGCCCCGCCGTTGCCCTCTGGCACGGCGGCGTCGATGGCGTCGTGCCGTCGGCCTTCGCCCGGCACCTGGTGGAACGGATTCCCGGCGCCAGGTTGCGACGCGTTCCCGGCGAGGGGCATTTCTCCCTGCCGATCCTGCACATGCGTGCGATTCTTTCGGAATTCGCCGGGTCTGGTCGCTAGACCGGCGGTTCACCCACGCGACGCGCGGCCGGTTCCCGGTCCGGTCGCATGCCGCCCGGAGGCGCCTATCCTGGGTGCATGAACCGCCCTGGATCGCGTGAGGCCGCTCCCCGCAACGCCGCTTCGTCCCGTGCCGGCCGTGCCCCGGACAGCAAGGCGTCGGCCACCCGTTCTGCGACGCGCTCCGGCGCCCGCGCGAAGCCGGACACGCGGGGCAGCGCCCGCAAGCCGGTGCAGGAGGATCCGGCGCCGGCCCAACCGGAAAAATCGGGTGGAGCAGCGTCCGTCCTGAGCGCCTCCGAACGCCGGCGCCAGCGCGGCTCGGCCGGCAGCTACAAGCCGTTGATCGTCCTCGGCAGCCTGATCGTGGTCGGGATCATCGTCTGGAGCGCCTGGAATCCGGTGCGGCGCTGGATCGCGCTGCGCGAACTCGACACCTTCAAGCCGGAAGCGCAGGGCCAGCCGACGCCCGCCGCCAAGGCGCAGGGCAGCATCGGCGCGGCCGACGCCTACCTGGCCGTCGTCGCGAATGATCCCAACTGGGTCGAGGACGCCATCGCCTGCGACCATGGCCCGGTCGAGGCCCAGATCTATCTGGCGGTGAAGGTCAAACACGCCCGCGCCCTGGTCGGCATCATCGATCGGCCCGAAAGCCTGATCACGGAGGAGCAGCGCCTGAAGGCACTCAAGGCCCTGGTCGAGATCTTCGATCCCGTCCGCGACAACGCCACCGGGCAGATGCTGATGCTGCCGTCCGCCCTGGAAAAATGGGCCGTCAGCGCAGCCCCCAAACCGGCCGGGCCGGGCGTCGAGGCAGGCGCGGGCAAGTCCGATCCCGAGATCCTGCGCGGCCGCGCGATCACGGCCACCGCCCTGCTGGTCAAGGCGAACCGTCCCGGTTCGACCGGTGGCGGGGCGGCGGCGATCCTGGCCAGGATCGCGGCGACGCCGGGCATCGATGGCGAGCGGATCCAGGCTGCGCTCGAGGGCTTGGCGACGTTGTCCGAGAACAATGCCGACGCCCTCGGTCTCGCCCTCCACCTGCTCAAGGGGCCGAGCGCCGATCTGGTGGTGAGGCACGCCCGTCTGCGCGCCGCGCTGGTGACGCGCGCGACCACCGCGCACCTGCGTGCCGTGCTCGACCTGCTGGGCGAGCAGACTCCGCCCGAGATCCGCGCCCTCGCCCTGGAAAGCCTGGGCGCGCCCGGGATGCGCGTGGGCGACGACGCCGCCGGCACCAGGACGCGGCGCGAACTGGGGCAGCAGATCGGCGCCAAGATCCGCAAGGAGACCGACAAGGCGGAACTCGTCGGGGCGCTCAAGGCCGCCCGCAACCTGAAGCTGTGGGGCGCGCGCGACGCCGTGCTCGCGCTCGCCAACGACATCGGCAGCCTGGGCCTGGACGGCATCGACGGCGGCTGGCTCGCGGCCTGCCTGGCCTATTCCTGCCTGCCGCCGTCGCTGCACAACGTCAGCGATGATCAGCGCGCCTGGGCGGCGGAGACCGTGGACAAGCTCATCGCCGGCCTCGAAAACCCGGCCATCCGCCCGGTCGCGGCGCAGGCGCTGGGCCTGGTCGGCAGCGGGTTCGACGAACTGCTGGCGCTGCGCCCGGCGCTCGACCGCCTTGCCGCGCTCGGTGACGAACCAGCCTGCTTCACCGCCCTGGTCACCCTGGTCGAGAAGGTCTACCAGCGCCCCGACGTGGCCAAGACCTGCGGCAACGACCTCAAGGCCTGGCGCGACTTCCTCGCCAAGGACAAGCCGCGTGCCGAGACCTATGGCGCCATCGTGAAGTGGATCGACGAGAACGGCGAGAAGAGCATGCTGGTCTCGACCGGCCTGGCGAAACTCACCGTGGCCAAGAACTTCATCGCGAAGTCGCGCGTCGAGATCGACGCCTGGCTGGCTGACCCCCAGTTCGTACCGCCGATCGGGGTGAGCAAGGACCAGGTCAAGGAACTGGGCAAGAAGCTGAATTGGATGACCCAGCAGGTGAACAAGGCCTGGTCTGGCGCTCCGCGCTGACCGATCCGTCCGAACCAGGCGAACGCGATCCCACCTGCCTGTTGCCGACCCTTCCCATTCCGCCATGGTCCCGGCCCGAGGAACCCCCATGACCGAGAACCGCGCCCGCCGCTGGGTCGGCTACCGTCCCGAGATCCGCATCGTCGACTGCACCATCCGCGATGGCGGTCTGATGAACGACCACAAGTTCACCGATGCGGTCGTGCAGGCCGTCTACCAGGCGTGCAGCGAGGGCGGCATCGACTACATGGAGATCGGCTACAAGGGCGCGCGCGGCATGTACACCGAGGGCGCGCACGGGAAGTGGAGATTCTGCAGCGAGGATGACCTCAAGCGCGTGGTCGAGTCCGCCGACGGCCTGGTGGCGCGCACCAAGCTGTCGGTGATGGCCGACGTCGACCGCACCGATCACAGGACCGACCTGCTGCCGCGCGAGGACAGCGAGATCAGCATGGTCCGCGTCGCCACCTACATCCATCAGATCCCGGCCGCGATCGAACTCGTCACCGCCGCCGCCGACAAGGGCTATGAGACCTGCGTCAACATCATGGCGCTGTCGACCGCGCCCCGGAACGAGCTGGAGGGCGCCCTGGAACTGCTCGCGAAGTGCCCGACCGGGGCGATCTACGTCGTCGACAGCTTCGGCTCGCTCTACGGCGAACAGGTGCGCGAATACGTCGACCTCTATCTGTCGCATGCCGGTCCGGCGGGCAAGGAGGTCGGCGTCCACACCCACAACAACCAGCAGCTCGCCTTCGCCAACACCATCGAGGCGATCGTGCGCGGTGCCAACCTGGTCGATGGCAGCCTGGCCGGGCTGGGCCGCGGCGCCGGCAACTGCCCGACCGAGCTCCTCGCCGGCTTCCTGCACAATCCGCGCTACCGTCTACGTCCGCTCATCCACTGCGTGCAGCACCACATCGAACCGCTGCGCAAGGACGTGCGCTGGGGTTTCGACATCCCCTACATGCTCAGCGGCCTGATGAACCTGCACCCGCGCGCGGCGATGGAATTCAACGAGTCCGACCGCCATGCCGACTGGGTGGGATTCTATGATTCGATCACCATCAAGGAGTGAGCCTGCCTGGACCGACGGGCGGCTTCCCGGCATCGGCCTGAGGGTTGCACCCGGACCCGCACCCGCCGATCCTTGAGCGAATCATGACGGACCTGCTCGCCACCGCCTGCGCCCTGGTCGATCCCTTGCCCGCTGGCGAGCGGAAGAGCCTGCTCGTGCGCTGGGCCGATCGCATGGAAAGATCCGCCGAGATCCTGGCTCAGACCATCACGGGCGCGACCCGCAAGCCGATCCGCCTGGCGCGCCACGAGGTCAAGCGCGCCGTGGCGGTGGTGCGCTCGACCGCCGATGCGATGCATCTGATCGAGCCGCAGCCGCACGATCTCGGCGACGGCGGCAAGGCCGAGATCGTGCGCGTCGCCCTCGGTCCGGTGCTCGCGGTGACGCCGTTCAACTTCCCGCTCAATCTCGCCTGCCACAAGCTCGCTCCGGCCCTGGCCGGTGGCTGTCCGGTGCTCTGGAAACCCAGCCCACGGGCGCCCGGCGTCGCCGAACTCGCGCTCGACCTGCTGCTCCAGGCCGGCTGCCCCGAAGGCCTGGTCCAGCTCGCCGCGCTCGGCGACGATGCGGTGGCGGCGCTGGTCGCGGACGAACGCCTGGCCCTGCTGTCGTTCACCGGCTCGGACGCGGTCGGCCGCCGCCTCCAGCGCCTCGCCACCCGCGCCCGGGTGGTGCTCGAACTCGGCGGCAACGCCGCGGTGATCCTGCACCGCACCGCCGACATCGCGGCGGCGGCGCGCTCCATCGCCTTCGGCGCCTGCGCCAATGCCGGCCAGAGCTGCGTCAGCGTGCAGCGCATCCTCATCCCCGACGGTCGCGACGACTGGCGTGACGCGCTGTGCGCCGCTTTCGCCGCCCTGCCCACCGGCGATCCCGCCGACGAAGGCATCCTCTGCGGCCCGGTGATCGATGCCGCCGCCAGGACCCGCATCCAGGGTCTGCTCGCGCGCTATGCGGCCCAGGGCGGGCGGATCCTGACCGGCGGCGCCTGGAAGGATCTCACCCTCGCCCCGACCCTCATCGACGGCCTGCCCGCCTGGGCCCCCGGCGTGCACGACACCGAGGCCTTCGCCCCGCTCGCCACGCTGCACCGCTACCGGGACATGGCCGAGGCCATGCATTTCGCCGAGCTGACCCCGTATGGCCTGCAGGCCGGACTCTACACCGACGACGAGACCGCCATCCGCTTCGCCTTCAGCCAGCTCAATGTCGGCGCCCTGGTGATCAACGATGTGCCGACCCGGCGCGATGACCGCCTGCCCTTCGGCGGCATGAAGGAATCCGGCTGCGGCCGCGAAGGCACCTTCGCGAGCGTCCTCGACTACACCCAGCCCAAGGTGCTCTGGCGTCCGGGCTGAAACCGAAGACCGCTGATCAAACCGGTGCGGCCACCGATTCGTGGGCATTGCGCATCGCCGTCAGCTCCTTGCGCAGGAAGGCCCTGAGTCCGGTGACCTCGCCGAGCGCGCCCGGGTGGTCGATCGCCTCCAGGCAGATGAGCGAGAAGATCCGGTTCGCCACCGCCGGTTCGCCCAGCACGGCGGGCAGGAGGCGTACCAGGGCCGCGTGCAGGGCGGCATCGTCGCCGCTGCCCGCCGGAACGGTGGAGCGCGTTTCGCGCCGATCGAACTCGGCCCGGATCATGGCCAGGATCTGCTCGGAACTGATGCCGCTGCCGGGTTTGGCGATGGATCGCGAGCCGACCTCGGTGACCGGCCGGGCGGCCGGGAACTCCTCGGCGGCGGCCTCGGTGAAGATGCCGGTGCCGGCGGCTGCCGCCGGAGGGTTCGCGAACTGGAGCTTCCGCGTCCCCCTCGTCTCGGTCTTGTCCACCTGGTCGTTGGGGTCGGCCGCAGGGGCGGGATGGGCCAGCGCCTCGGTGGATTTGCGCGGTTCCTCGCTCGGTTGCAGGTCGAGGGCCTGTTCGGACAGCAATTCGGCCGCCGCCTTGACGGCACGCGCATCGACGGCGTCGAGGGCGCCGGATTCCGTGCCCGCGTGCTCGTTGCGCGGAATGATGCCCGCCGGCGCGAGCCGGTTCACGATCGCGGCGGTGCCGCGTTCGAAGCGGTCCTGCAGGGCGGAGATGAACTGCTGCTGCTGGTTCAGGGTCTGGCGCACGAATTCGGAGAGCGCCGCCTCCAGGCGCGAGAAGTCCGGCGTGGCGGAGGATGGCCCGCTGCCGGCCAGCGCCTTGTGCACGATCGATTCGACATCGCCGACCGTGCACCAGCCGTGCTCGGCCGCGACCTTCTCGATGCGCCATTCCAGGTCGGCGGCGACTTGTTCGTGCAGCGTCTTGAGCGCGGCGTCACTCGGCGTGCCGGCGGCGATGAAGGCGGCGCGCGACTGCGCCACCGCCTCGGCGATCCATTCGCCGCGCTGGCGCGCGGAATCCGCGACCGTCTTGTCGCGGACCTGGCGCAGCACGTCTTCCATGATCTGGGCGCGGGTGGCATCGAGGCTGGCGCCCACGAGTTCCGGCAGGCGCTGGCGCAGGTCGTCCAGCTTGGCGTCGAGCTGGACCACGTTCAGGCCGCCATTTTCGGCCATGATCGTCTCGATGCGCCAATCCAGGTCTGAAAGCAGCCGGCGTTCGAGATCGCTGGTGTCTCCGCCTGCGGTGGTCGCGACCTGGTTGAGACGGGCCTCGAACTCGGTGCGGGTCACCGCCCCGGCATCGGCCATGGCCTTGGCGAGCAGGCCCTGGTCGAGCACCTGGCGCACGTCGGCGGCGAGATCGCGTCCTCCGGACCGCGGCAGACGGCCGCTGTCGCTGCGGCGCGGGGTTTCGTCGGATTCGCCCATGCGCTTGGCGGCCGCCAGGACCTCGTCGCAGATGGCCTCGCTCTCGGCGACCTGGCCGTTGCGCAGGGCGCTGCGGGCGAAGGCGAGCTGGGCCACCAGGGCGCCCACGTCCAGGCCATGCTCGTGCAGGGCGGCGAGGCGGTTCTCGGCGGTTTCCAGGCGATCGGCGGCGGCCCGCAGTTCAGCTTCGCCCATGGATCCCCCCGGCGGGGCAGACCCCGCAGCCACAGGATCGGCGCGGCCATCCTTGGCTTGAGGCCGGACTTGGGGCTCTACCGCCCCGTTTCGGCTGGAGGGGCTGGAACAACCGGCACCGCCGGGGCGTTCTGGGGGACCGGATCGGCGAGACTCAGGACCAGGGGCGGGGCCCAGATCGCATCACGACCGGGATCCGATCCCGCGGGTTCGGTGAGAAAGACGAAGCGGCACAGCACCGAGCGGTCGGGCGCGAATCCGACGATGGCATCGACCGCGCACTCGTCGCGTTGACCCGGGGCCAGCGACACGCTGACCGTGCGCGTGGATGCCGGCGCGGCATCCGCCGTCCGCACCAGCCGGCTGTCGGCCCACCACGACCGGGCCCAGGCCGGCTCGCTGCGCCGATAGGTGACGCTGCGGTCGCCGGTGTTCTCGAGGGCCAGGCGCAGGCGCACCCGCCGCCAGGCGAGGTCCGCGAAGGCCAGGGGGGCTTCAGCACCGGCAACGATCGGGGCGGGCACCGCCACCGCTGACACGCCGCGGTCGGCCACCGCCTCGGCGCGCAAGGAGGGATTCCCGGCGCGGGCGATCTCCACCGTGGCGGCGCCGGGTCGTGATTCGCCGCAACCTGACAGCAGCAGCGCGACGAGGCCGAGACCGGTGAGCAATTTCATTTCGCTTCCTTGGCAGGCGGGACTGCCGTCTCGCGTTGCTGTTTCAGGTCGGCTTCGGCTCGCTCAGCCCGGCGTGCCTGGGCGTCGGCGCGTTCGTTGGCGCTGGCGAGATCCCTGCGCAGACCCTCGCAGGTCGTGCGGTAGGCCGCCAGGGCGGATTCCAGCTGCGTCAGGCGTTGCCTGGTTTCCGTCAGCGCACCCTGCGTCTGGGTCAGATCGGACCGAGTCTGTTCCAGAACGCTGGCGTGGTGGTCGCGCTCCGACCGCAAGCGATCCTGCCTGCCGGCCGAGAGCAGGCCGAGGACGGTCACCAGGGCCAGTCCGGTGATGGCGATGACGATGGCGACGACGGCGATGCGCGGCATGCCCGGATGCTCGCTGCGCGACGGCGGCTGCAACCGCAGATGCGGCGCATGGGCCTGTTCAGGATTCACCACCAGGTTGACGGATGGGGCCTGGATCGGCGGACCTCGGCCCGCACGAATCGCCGGTTGTTACGTATGGACCGATCACTCGCGGCCACCGGAACCGCACCTGGGTTCGTCAACCTGGTGCCGAAGCCTCGGTAGGCGGCGTCTGGTCTGGTCTATTGCGGTTTCTTCTGGCCCGCCTTGCCGGCGGATCCCTGGCTTGATGTGGTCGCTCGCGCGGGTGCTTCGGCTGCGGGGGCAGGAGGGGGGATGGCCGCCTTGACCGGCTCGGGCGGGGTTTCATCCGGAGGCAGGGTGTCGAGCAGCGCCTTGGCCTTGCTCTTGGCTTCGAGCTTCGAATCGGTCGCGGCGGCGCCGCTGAGCAGCAGGCGGACGGTGCGCTCCTGCTCCTTGAAGAACTGCGCCCGCGTCTCGTCCTTGGGATCGGCGGCGGCTCGCTGCGCGTTGAGATCGTCGAGCAGCAGGCGGCCGGCCTGGTAGCGCGCTTCGCACTTCATGTCGAGGCTGCCCTGGGGCAGGGCGTCCAGGGCGATGAGTTCCGGGATCACGGCGGCGGAGGTCTCGACCGCCAGGCGGGCCATGGCGCGGCCGTAGCGCAGCCGCACCCGGGTGAACGGATCGGCATCGCCCTGGCTGATCAGCTTGTCATAGAGCGAGATCGCGTCTTTGGGCCGATTCAAGGCGGTCATCACCTCGGCACGCCAGATGCCGAAGGCCCAGTAGATCTCGTTGTCCTCGAAGAAGCCGGGACCGGGCAGGAACGACACCTTGGCGCAGGCGTTCTGGGTCTTGACGAGATCGCCCTCGGCGAACGCCACGGCGGCGCGGATGGCGGATGCACGGCTTTCGCATCCCGGCCGCACCAGGACGTTGCCGCGCTTGGCGAGTTCATCCGCGATCGCGATGGCGGCATCGGTCTTCTTGGCCAGGGCGAGGTTCATGCCCTCGCGGCAGCGCGCATCCAGCCATAGGCGATGCGCCTGTTCGTCATCCTTGATCTTGGGCGACGGCTTGCCGGGTTCAGGCAGGGGCCACTTGGGATTGAACTGGTTGATGCGGCCGAACATCTCCGCCGCCTTCACGTTGTCGCGTGCAAGTTCCCAGCATTCGCCGGCCTTGAAGGCGCCGTAGACGCGTTCGCCAACGGTCGCGCCGCTGTCGGCCATCTGGGTGAAGCGCAGCGCAGCGAGCTCGTAGCGGCCGCGCGCGAACTCGGCCATGCCGGCGGTCCAGAAGCCCTCGTTCACCGTCCAGCGGTAGGTCATCTGCCGTACATCCGACAGCGGGATGCGGCCGGCGATGTTGGCTGCGCTCAGGCTGGTCTTCCACCAGACCTGCTCCGGAGTCTCGTAGGCGATGAAACCGGTGACCTTCCGGTTGTCGTTGAGGACGATCAGGTCGCGTTCAGCCTCGCCGGCGGTGAGCGGTGCCATCATGCAGGCGGCAAGCACCAGGCAGGCGGCGAGGCGGATGGATGGGGTCATGGCGGTATCCGATGGGAAGGGGCGTGGCGGCCGGCGGCTCTAGAATTTTCCGGCGTAGATGCGGTATTCGCGCTTGTCCTCGAGGCTGACCGACGGGTCCTTGTCGAGCTGCCCGGCCAGGCGTTTGGCCAGGGCGGTGGCCGGGGCATTCACCGACGGCAGCGCCTTGGCGTAGGTGGTGGCGAGGGCCGCGTGATCGAACGCGGCGGCCGCTGCGGCGGCGTTGGCATTGCCGAGCAGCAGCGCCCACGCCAGGTGCGCCCGCGCGGCGACGCTGTCGTCCATGCCGCTGTAGGCGAGCTGGCGCAGCACGCCGTAGGCGGCGTCGCTGCGGCTGGCGGCGGCGAGATCGTTCGCCAGGGCCAGGCCGATCTCGACCCATTCGTTCGGCATCAACCGGGCGGTATCGGCGGTGAAGACGGTTTCCAGCAGCGTGGCGGCCTCGGCCGCCTTGCCGCCGGAGCGTGCGACGCCGGCCTTGAGGATCTTGGCCAGGATCGGCGCCTCGGCACCGAATTCGGCGCGTTTTTCCAAGGCGGTGGCGGCGGCGACGGCATCATCCGGCTTCTTGAGCGCCAGGGCGGCACGGCCGCGCAGCGCGATCGCCTGCGCCAGCAGGACCGAGCGCGGGGCCTGCTTCTCGAACTGGGCCACGGCGGTGAGCGCCGCGTCGGGTTTGCCCAGGGCGAGGTGGCATTCAGCGAGCTTCAGCAGCGCGCGCTCCGGCACCCAGAAGGTCCTGGTGAGCCGTACGGCGGTCTCGAACATCTTGGCTGCGCTGTCGTAGCGTTCCCGCGCCATCTCCTTCAGGCCGTTCTCATACGCCTTGTTGTCGCTTTCGTCCTTGAACTCGACCTTGGCGTATTTTCCGCGCTTGAACTCGGCGGTCACGTCGGGCCGGTTCTTGTCCAGGTAGTAGCGCACACCGTCGAGGTTTTCTTCGAGGATCCAGGCCTCGACGGCTCCGACGCCCTCACGGTGGATGGTTCCGCGCGCGGCATCCCCGGCCAGGGCCGGCCCGGCCAGACACAGCGCGAGCACTGCGGTGGCGAACCAGGTGACGGGACCACGCTGCATGGCGGTGCGGCGGCGGATCGGGTTCTGGCTCATTTCTTCACCTTCGGGGTCTCGGGGGTCGGAGTCGGGGCGTTCTTGGCATCGACCGGCGCCGCCGGTGCTGGGGTGGCCGTGGGCGCGGCCGCGTTCTTGGGGGGCTCGGTCGCCGGTTTCGCCTCGGCTGGTGCCGCTTTCGGCGGCGGTTTGCCGACCTCCCACAGGATCTGCACATTCTCGCCATCGCGGTTCTCGACCGTGATGGATTCGAAGGCGGGCGCGCTGGCATCGATGAAGACCGGCTTCGCCGTCCCATCGACGGTGATCTTGTCGATGCGGAAGGTGGGTTTGGAGGTGACCCCGCTGACCTGGTAGAGCAGCAGGAAGCGCTCGCACAGCGTGACCGCATAGGCGTTGCGGGGCCAGCGCGCGCGCGGGTCGTCGCGCAGGCCGCCGAGATCGAGCGACGGCGTGATCAGGTCGCGCGAGATGTCGCTCTTGTTGATGGCGATGAAATCGAGCCGGCGGTTCACCGGTTCGAGGTCGCCCATGGCGACGCAGAGCTCCAGCACCTGGGTCACCGCGATCCACCACTTCTCGGAACCTTCGCGCAGGATGTCGCGGTTGTCGACCGCGATGCTGCGGGCCTTGGCCAGGCTTTCCTTGTTCGGCACCGGCCGGCCTTCGCCCGGGTTCTTGAGCGCATCGATGACCAGTTCGACGTAGGCGGAGGAATACTCGCGGTTGTAGGGGTCGTAATCGAACAGTTCCGAGAACAGGGCCTGCGCCTTCGGGCTGTCGCCGGATTCGCGGTAGCACTCGGCCAGGCGCTCCTTGGTGCGGATGTCCTGGGCCAGGGTCTCGCCCACCTTGGCGAGGGCGTCGGCCTGGTCGCCGAACTGCTTGTGCAGCTCCGCCCCGATCTTGTCGCGGATCGCATCGATCGCCTTGCGCAGGGCGAGCACCTGCGGGTAGGCGGCGAGGTAGTCGAGCGGCTTCTCGCCGAATTCGCTCAGCGGCCGTCCGCCTTCCCACCATTGCTTGATCGGCTGCTTGTCCTCCAGCAGATCGCGCAGCGCTTCCCAGAGGACCTTGAGTTCCGGCCGCTGGGTGAACAGCGCGCCCAGGCGGTCGAGTTCGGCTTTGGGATTCGCCCGGAACGAATTGGCCGCGCCATTGCCGGCCAGGTTGGCGCGCAGGATCTCATACAACGGCTTGGACTTGGCGTGCTGATCGATGTCCCACAAGGTGTCGGCGACCAGGCGGATCATGTTCTGGTCCGACTTGGGCGTCAGGGTGGGCGCGAGCAGGTCGGCCATCGCGGCCCGGGCCTTGCGGCTGATCTCGGTGAAACGCGCGGCATCGGCGCCGCCCACGGCCTGGAACGCATCGGCCTGCTTGGCGATCGACTGGAAGACCACCGCGAGGTTCTTGCCGCTGCGCTGCACGCGCTCGGACTCGCCGGGCAGCTTCGCACCGGCCTTGGCGAAGGCCTCGTAGGCGGCGAGGTAGCGCGACCAGTTGTCGGTGAGCAGCTTCGGCTTCGAGCGGTCTTCCGGGGCGCGGACGCAGGACTGGTAGAATTCGTAGACGGCGCGGGCGAGATCCTGGATCTGTCCGGCGGCGACGGAGTCCTCCGGCATCGGGATCCAGGCCTGGGGCGCGATCAGCGCGTCGATGACCTCGGTGAACTTGCCGGCCTTGATGAGGGCGAAGTTCTTGGCCGACTTGGCGGTGGTCAGCCGCTTCAGGGATTCCTTGTCCGTCTTGCCGGCGACTTCCTTCAACTCGTCGTCGGCGCGGGCGACCAGGTTCTTGATGATCTCCGCCCGCTTGGCTTCGCTGTTGGCGGTCTTTTCCAGGCTGTCGTACCACTGTCGCGACGCCGACACGTACATGCCGAAGGCGCGCGCCTTCTCGGCCGGATACTTCTTGATGAACTCGCCGAGCATGCGCAGCGCCTCCTCGAAGCGCTTGTCCTCGATCATCTGCGCGACCTCGGACAGCTCGAAGGATGGTCCGCCGACCTCGACCGGGGCGATCTGGTTGACCAGGGCGATGATGTCGGAGCGCAGACGCTGCCCGGCCGCATTCTTGGCCCGCGAATTGAGCGACTGGCCCAGTCCGGCCGCCGTGCGCGCCAGGCGTTCGACGGAGGCGCCGGCGGTGGTGAACTTGCCGTCCTTGCCGCGCCAGGGATTGCTCTTGTCGTTGGCCTTGCCACCGCGCGCCGCGATCGCGCTCAAGCCCTCGGCGGCGATCACCGCCGCGTGGTAGGGAAGCTCGGCCTTCGACAGGCAGACGGCGAGCATCTGGTAGAGGTCCGGCCCGACCTCGATCAGGGTCGGCTGGTCGGCCGCGCTCAGTCCCAGGACGCCGTTGCGCAGGATGACCGCCGCATTCATGTAGAGTTTGCGCTGTTCGAAGACATCGATGGATTGGCGTGCACTGCTGTAGTAGGTCCTGCCGGTTCCAAGTGCATCGCGGGGATCCGCCGCGACCGGGATGTCGGACCACTCTCCACCGGATCCGCCATTCTTGATGAGCTCCTTCATCCAGGCCTTGGCATTCGGTGCATAGCGGTTCTTCGCCGCGGCGCCGACCTTGCCCAGCAGGGCATTCGCCTGGACGGTGTCCCCCTTGAGGTCGAACAGCAGCCCCGCCTGGATGTAGACCTCGGCGGTGACCTGGGCCAGCTTCTCGTCCGGGCCTTCCGGGTGGACGGTCTTGTCCTTTTCGTAGTAGTTCTTGAACGCCCCATCCCACTGCTGCGCCACCAGGGCGGTGATCTTGTCGTTCTTCATCTCATTCGCCCAGCGGAAGAGGTTGGCCCACATTTCCAGCTGGAAGTGCTTGAGATGGGCGCGGCCCTGTTCGGGTACGTCCTTCATCTGGATCTTGAACAGTTCACCGAAGGCTTCGACCACCCGGTCGGCGCCGGTGTCGGGCAGCTTCCAGCGTGCGCCCTCGGCGCGCAGCACGGCGACGTAGCCCTTGAGGTACGGGTAGATCTCGCCCGCCTGGAAGTCCCACATGTCGAAGGTCTTGAGGTGCTGCTTGAGCGTTCCGGACAGGAACTTCTCTGCCGGCGCGGGGTCGATGCCGAATTCGCGGCCCCGGGTCACGACCTCGCGCAGGGCGATATGCGCCAGCACGAGCTGGCGCACGATCTCGTTGCGCATCAGGACGCTGGCCTGGTTGATCTTGACGAACTCGGGTGTCTCCGGCTCCAGCTTGTCCATCGCCGGTTCTTCGACTTCCTTGAAAAACTTGTTGTAGGCCGCCATGCCGTTGTCGAGGTTCTCGCCGGCCGACTTGACCAGCTGGTTCAGGGCGTTGGTGACCTGCTCCTGACGCTCCTTGGTCACGGTGCCGGCGAGCGGCAGCGGCGCATTGGGAATGAGCCCGTTCGCACCGCAGATCACCGAGATCAGCCGGGTGGTCGCATTGGTGCTGGCCAGGACCTGCGCCACCGCCGGGGGCAGCTTTCCCGCCTTGCGCGCGGCATCGAGTTCCGGGAACAGGGTCTCGGCTTCCTTCACATAGGCGTCGGCGACGGCCTTGATCGGACTGGCGCGGAACCGGTCGGCGACCATCCAGCGCAGGGCCTTGGCGTACCAGCCGGTTTCATCCGGATAGGACTGGGCCAGGTAGTCCTTGAGCTGGCGTTCGGCCACCAGGCGCATTTCCAGGTCCACCACATGGCGTACCGCCTGGAACTGCGCATCGCGGGCGCGGGTGGCCTCCTCGCCGGCATTCAGCCCCAGGCAGCCGGCGACCAGCGCCGCCAGGGTCGGGGAGAGGAGTCGATGGGTGAGCAGCATGGAGCGTTCCCTTCCGAAGACGCAGAACCTAACGCAGGCCGAGGGCGATCGTTCGCAGGCAGGTGGCCCGACCCGGTGCGCGCGCGGCAGATGCAGGCTAACCCGGCTCCGGAAAAGGGGATGGCCTTCCCGGCCACGGCGACTCGACCGGTGTGGCATACGCCTGATGCGAGGCCGGATTTCCGCTTGCCGAGGGATCCAGGTCGGGGAGGCGGCGCAATCCTGGGCGATCCGCTGGAGTTCACCGGCCTCGCCAGGGCAGGAATCGGCTCGCCCCCATGCGGGCGAACGCCGCCGTGGTGCGTGCGGTGTCGACCAGGGTGCGGAAATGGCTGACCCGGTCGGGCGGATAGCGGACCGGCACGGCGTGCCGGTGCAGCGCGATGCCGGCCCACACGGCGGCGACGAGGAATTCGGCCTCGAAGGCGAACCGTCCGGCGCGCACGTCGAGGCGCGTCGCGAGCGGCAGCGGATAGACGCGCAGGCCGGTCTGGTTGTCGCCCGGCCAGCGGCCGCACACCGTCCAGGTCGCGCAACTGGTGGCGAAACGGCCGAGGCGGCTGGCGAACGGCGCGCCGCTCATCGTCCGCACGCCCAGGTGCAGGGCGTGCGGATGCGCCGCCGCCTCGCGGGCCAGTCGCGCGGCCGCATCGCAGGGATGCTGGCCGTCGGCATCGCAGGTCAGCACCTGGGAAAATCCCAGCGATTCCGCCCAACTGAAGCCCGAACGCAGCGCCGCGCCCTTGCCCCGGTTGTCGCTCCAGCGGCGCATCTGCGCCCCGGCCGCGGCCGCGACCGCGCCGCCGTCGTCGGTCGAGCCGTCATCGATGCAGAGCACCGGGGCGCCGTGCGCCTGCAAACCGCTGATGACGGCGGCCACGCACGGGGCATGGTTGTAGAGCGGCACCAGGGCCGCCATGCCGGCCGGCCAAGGGATGATGCGCTCGGACACGGTGCCCTATTTCCCCAGTTCCCTGAGGAAATCAGCCCAGTTCAGCAAGGTGCAGTCGGGCGGTGGCACCAGGGCGAAGCGTTCCGCATCGATCCCCGGCAGGCGCGACCATTCGGCGAAGCGCACGGCATAGGCGGTGTCGTCGCCGGCGATCGCCAGGGTGATCGCGGTCGGTCGGCGCAGACGCTCGCAGTCCTGGTGCCGGCCGTAGGCCAGGCGGATGCGCTCCGCGCCGTCGCGGGCCAGCAGGCGTTTATCCGCCACCATCCGGTTGCCCGCGTCGATGGTGAGGATCGCCGGGCCGGCCGCAGTGTCCTGGTGCAGCGTGGTCGCATCCGGGCCGGGGCTGACGGGCCGGTCGGGATCAAGACTGCCGACCAGCAGTTCGCTGCGCAGCAGGGGGGCATCGCGCAGGAAGGGGGGCGCCTCGGCGGGCAGTTCGGCGAGCCGCCCCTGGGCCCAGGCGCCGCTGCGATCATTGCGCAGCGTCAACGTGCCGTCGGCAGCCAGCAGCGCGGACAGGAAGGGCACCCCGGCCTTGCGCGCGTCCAGGCGCGAGCGCCCATCGGCGGAAAGCCAGGCGTCGACGGAAAATATCAGGGAATCGCCAGCCATCGGCTTGACCCGGAAGGTCAGGACGGCGCGCAGATGCTCCGCCCGGCCTTGCGCCGCGGCGACCTGGGCCGCGAGGGCGGTCGCCGCGGCGGGCGTCAGCGCGCTGGCGGGTGGTTCCGCGCGGCCGTTGCAGCCGGCGGCGATCACGACGAGGACCAGCGCCAGGAAGCGGACGGGCATGGCAGGCTCCGGGGCCGCACCGTACGGCTCTGCCGGGATGAGCCAGCCTCAGGGCTGTCGATGCCCGTCCGGGCGGGCGCTGGCCCTCTGGCCGGGTGCGGCCCAATCTGCCCGCACCATGCGCCACTGGCTGATGAAGACCGAGCCGTCCGTGTTCTCGCTCGACGATCTGCGCCGCAAAGGCCGCGAGGGCTGGGACGGCGTGCGCAACTACGAGGCGCGCAACTCCATGCGCGCGATGCGCGTCGGCGATCCGGTGCTGATCTACCATTCCAACGCCGAGGCGATCGGCGTCGCCGGCCTGGCCGAGATCTCCCGCGAGGCCCATCCCGACGCCACCGCCTGGGATCCGGCGAACGCGCACTTCGATCCGCGCTCGACCCCGGAACGCCCGCTCTGGGACCAGGTCGAGGTCGCCTTCGTGCGCGCCTTCCCGCAGCTGGTCAGCCGCGACGATCTTCAGCGCATTCCCGCGTTTTCCGCCAGCCTGCTGTGGAAACGCTCGCGCCTGAGCGTGATCCCGTTGACGGATGCCGAGTTCGCGGCGGTGCTGGCGGTCGCCGAGGGCGATCAGCGGGCCCGGCCCGAACGCGCCGCCGCGGTGCGGATCAGGTCGAGCGGCCAGGGTTCCGGCAGGGGGCCGTCGCCGAAGCGCGCGTCGAGGTGACGTTCCAGGGTGCGGCCGAGGTCGATCCGGCTGCGCTCGCTCAGGCGCGCGACGATCATGCTGAGCGTGGTCGCCGGCCCGGAGCGGATCCCGAGTTCGCGCGCGAGAGCGAACAGGTCGGCCTGCCGGCGATCGAGTTCGGCCCGCCGTGGATCGCGACGGGGACGCTGGCGCCACTTCCACCAGCCGAGCGCGAGCGCGAGCAGGCCGACCAGCACGATCACGATGAGGAACGGCATCCGGCGGCGCGTCTCGGCACGGGCCGTCTCACGCGCGGCCTGGCGCGCGGCCTCCTGCGCCTGGGCCGGCGTGGCGCCGGATCCGGTCGGTATCAGCGGCGGCGGCTGGTTGGTCCGGCCCGGGGTCGGATCGAAGCGGATCCAGCGTCCGTCCGGGCCGGCGACCTCGATCCAGGCATGCGCGTGGGTGGCGCGGAAGGTCACGCTGGTGCCGTCGAATTCGTCGCTCGCGAATCCCACCACGCAGCGCGTCGCATGGCCGGCCCGGCGCAGCAGCAGCGCCGCCGCGGAAGCGAAGAACTGGCAGTGGCCGCGCCGATCGCCGGCCTTGTCGCTGAACAGGAAGGTCGCGATCGCGCCACCCGGGGTGGCGTCCGGCGGCGGCAGGTTGTCGAGCGCGTAGGAACGCCCGTCGCGCACGGCGTCGATCACCGCCACCGCAGCGGTTTCCGGCGCCAGGTTCCGCCATTCGGCCCGTTCGATCCGGTTCCAGGGCAGGGATTCCAGTTCGGCGGGGATCCGGCGGCAGGCGGCCAGGCGATCGAGCGCGAGCGGCATGCCGAGCCCGTCGAGCGCGATCTGGTAGGTCGCCTCGGCTGAACCGAGTCCGGCCTGGTAGCAGTTGCCCTCGGCGTCCGCGCCGCAGCCGATGAGGCTGGTCTCGGCCGAGCCATCGAAGCGCAGCACCACGTCGCCGCCGCCGGGTTGCCGCGACAGATGGCCGATCGGCTGTTCTGATCGCGGCGGGGTGAAGCTGGGACTCAGCGCCGTGCGCGAGGCCGACCACGCGACCCGGCCGCTGGCGGCGTCCACGCGGTCGAGGGCGAGGGCGCGCAGGTAGACCATCGCGCCCGGCACGATCGCGCCGCGCGCGTTGTCGTTCCAGGTCAGGCGGGCGCATACCGTCGGATCGCGGCGGATGTCGGGACCGGTGTCGAGATTCAGGCGCGGATCCAGGCCGCGTCCGGCAGCCTGGTCCGTCGGACGCGGAAACTGCTTCAGGCCCTGGTTTTCGATGATCTTCGGCGGCATCGGCCGGATGAGCGGCCGCCCGGCATACCACCCCGCCAGCGCCACGGCGATGGCGGGCAGCACCGCCCAGCGCAGCCAGCCCAGGCGGCCGGGAGCGCGGCCGGCGGAACCGCCGACGGTGAGGCTGCCGCGCGCGCCGCGCTGGCCGCGCAGCCAGGCGTCGAGGGCGAGCGCGAGCAGGGCGAGGCCGACCAGGATCGGCACCCCGGCGGTCAGGCGCGGATCGATGCTCGGCGCCAACGGCGGGCCGGTGAGGGTCCGGCCCAGAAGCAGCAATTCGGCCACCACCAGTGCGGCAAGCAGCGGCAGCCAGCCGGGCCGGGCCGGGATCAGGCACCACCAGGCCGCGACCATGCCGCCGACCGCCCACCAGCCCTCGGTGCCGTCGGGCCGGTCGTAGCCGAGGATCGCGGCGAGTGCGGCGGCGAACAGCGCCTCGGCGACATACCAGCCCCGCCACGCGGGCGGGATCAGTTCGCCCATCCCCCCCGCCAGGAAGAGCACCGCGATGGCGGTGCGGCCCTCGGGATGGGCCCAGGCGAGCCAGCAGGCGGCGACGGCGAAACAGGCGAGGTGGATGGCGCTCTGGATGAGCGCGGTGCGGGTGCGCCCCGGCAGCGAACTCACGGCATTGCCCCAAACAGGTGATGCGATCGCCCTGGCTGCCAGCGTCGAATACGGGCAGACCTCATTTCCCCAACCTGGGACGGTTGATGGAAGAATCGCACGTGCGCCCCAGATCCAAGGCGGGAGGAAGGAGTTGGGCAGCGCCCAAGGACTGACGACCAACGCAGCAGGTGGGGCGCAATTGCGATTTCTGGGTTCATCGCAGCACACCTTGCGGCATCGCCACCAGATCCTCGACCTCATCGCTGGTGATGAGCAGCGGTCGCGGGGCGAGGTCGCTGAGGTCGATCGGGCGCAGACTGAGGACCAGCGCCGGCTTCCCGCGCGGAATCAGTCCATGCACGTCGCCCTGGCCGGGCTGGACCAGCGCGAGCGCCTCCATCAACCGTTCGCGACCGCCGTCGAGATGGATGCCGCCGGTTGCCGGCGCGTCGTCGACGCCTGGGGTGTCCGCACCGGTCGGCAGCGATCCCGGCAGCAGGCTCAGGGTCAGGCTCCACGAACCGCGCAGGAGCTCGTCGATCAGGGTGGCGGCGGCGACGATGAGCTTTTCCAGGCCGCGCTGGCCGGCCCCGGAGCCGACCACCTGGGTGTCGAGCACCAGATGCAAGCGGCGGCAGCCGAGGGCGTGGCGCTCGGCGACCAGCAGCCGGCCGGCGCGGGCGCTCGACCGCCATTGCACCCGCTTGGGCGGATCGCCTGGGCGGTACTCGCGCAGCCGCGCCAGCTCATCGTCGCCCGCATCCTGGGCCGAGGCGTGGGTCTCCAGCCATGAACGCAGGCGCGCCTTGAGCGGTTTCGACATGGAACCCAGGGCGGGCAGCACCAGCACCTCCTGCGCCGGGCTGACCGCGCGCGCGGCCCGGATCAGGCCGAAGGGCAGTTCGGCGCGGATTCTCAGCGGCGGCAGCTCATGCCGGCCCCGGCGCGGGAAGCGCACCGACCACAGCGCGCGCACCGGCTCCGCCCCGAGGGGTTTGAGCTTCGCCACGCTGTCCCAGGCGCCGGTCGCCGGATCGCAGGCGAACAGGGTCACCGGCGGCGCCCCCGGCGTGGCCCACAGCCGGGCCGAGACGGTGGCCTCGTCGCGCGCATGCGGCGCGGTCGGCACCACCCAGGCGCCGGCGACGCCACGGATCCACCAGCGCGACAGGACCAGCGCCAGGCCGAAGGCGAGGATCAGCGCGAAGCCGAGCGCGACCGCGCCGGGTTGCGGCAGCCAGAACGGGCACGACGCCAGGGCGATGCCTTCGACCAGGGCGATCCAGCCGAGCGTGGTGGCATCGACCGCGCGCAGCGCGACCGGCTGGCGTCGTCCCGGCGAGGCCGCGCGCGGGTCGGCCAGCCGCCCGCTCGGCGCCTGGCGGCCACCCGGCGGGGTCAGCCGCGTGCTGGGACGGGTCGGAGCGGACATCGGCGGTTCAGCGCGGAACCGCCACGTTGTCGACCAGGCTGGCGAGGATCGGCTCGGTCGGCGCCCCGGCGCGGGCGACGACGCGGTGCGCCAGGCACGGCGAGGCCAGCGCCTGGACATCGTCGGGGATGGTGAAGTCGCGGCCCCGCACCAGCGCCAGCGCCTGCGCCGCGCGCTGCAGGCCGAGCGCCGCGCGCGGGCTCGCGCCCTGCACCAGGCCCTTGGCGTTGCGGGTCGCCTGGACGAGGTCGAGCACGTAGCGCCGCACGCTGGCCTCGACCGCCACCGCCTGGGCGAGCGCGCGCAGTTCGCTCGCATCGGACGGCTTCCAGACCGGCGCCAGGCGGGCGAGATCGGCCTCGGCGCCGTCGCGGCGCAGCAGCTCCAGCTCGTCCTCGGCCCCGGGATAGCCCAGGCTGGTCGAGATCAGGAAGCGGTCGCGCTGCGATTCCGGCAGCGGGTAGGTGCCGACGTGGTCGGACGGGTTCTGGGTCGCGATGCAGAGGAAGCGCGGACTGAGGGCCCGCGTCTCGCCGTCGCTGGTGACCTGCCCCTCGCTCATCGCTTCCAGGAGCGCCGACTGGGTGCGCGGCGGCGTGCGGTTCAGCTCGTCCGCCAGCAGCACATCGCAGAACACCGGCCCGGCATGGAAGCGAAAGGCGTGCTCGCGCTCATCCCAGATCGACAGGCCGGTGACATCCGCCGGCATGAGATCCGGCGTGCATTGCAGGCGGCGGAAGCTGCCCCCGGTCGCCTTCGCCAGCGCCCGTGCCAGGGTGGTCTTGCCGACGCCGGGGATGTCCTCGATCAGGACATGGCCACGCGCCAGGAACCCCACCACCAGCAGTTCGATGCTCGGGCGCGGGCCATGGTAGACGGCGGCGACGGCATCGATCAGGCGGGCGATGAGCGGAGGAGTGGACATGGGCGAAGGGCCTTCCGGGCATCAGGGTGGCATCAGGGCGGCCGACCCAGGGACGAGGAGCGGCATGCTGCGGGGGGTGAACGCTGCCGCCAGCGCCACGTTCAGCTTGCCCAGGGTCGCCAAAGGGGATACAAGGCGCTGGTGCGTCACGCAGTAGGATCAACTGTCGCAGCAAGGATCAGCCCATGACCGACCCCAATTCCCCCGTCCCGAACCCCGATGCCGCCCCGTCGGTCGCGACCGACGCGCAGGGTCATCCGCTCGAAACCATCGCCAAGCGCCACCTGGCGGAACGCATCGCTGAGAAGCACGACATCAACCAGGCCGTCGCCCTGGCCATCATCCAGACCATGCTCGAAGAGATGGCGGCCGAACTCGCCAAGGGCAACCGCCTGGAGTTCCGCGACTTCGGCGTCTTCCAGACCGTCGTGCGCAAGGCCCGCACCGCGCTCAACCCCAAGACCCTGGAAAAGGTCCCGGTCAAGGCGCGCACGGTGGTGAAGTTCAAGCCCGGGCGCCTGCTGAAATCCAAGGTGGTGAACCTCAACCATCCGGCACCGCCGGCGCAGCCCTGAATGCGCCAGCGTCTGGTTTCGCTCGTCATCCTGGCCGCCGCGACGTTGCCCGTCCTCGCCGGCGAACCCGCTGGCGGGAAATTCGATCTGACCCAGTTCTCGTTCGCCACCCGCCACAACGATTCCGAGTCGGTCATCTCGCCGGATCCCGGTAAAGAGGGGTTCCTGAAGGGCGCGGTCGAGCTGCGCTACGAGCAGATCCTGCTGCTGTGCGATCAGACGCGCTTCGTGCAGAATCTCTTCCCCGGTACCAAGGTGGCGATTCTCGACTGGGGCGAAGTCACCTCCGGTCCGACCGGACCCAAGCCGGATCAGGTCATCTTCGATTCGCTGGCCACCTCGCTGGCGAAGATGCCGCTGCGCACCCGCATGACCCCCAGCCGGATGCGGGTCGATCGGGTTCCCACGCCGGAAGCCTACGCACCGACCCCTGGCAGCCTCGGTCTGGCGACCTTCCACGCGGTGCTCAGCGATCTCTATGAATTCGCCGGGGATTCCCGGACGAAAGACAAGGACGGGCAGGACGAGTGGAAAGGCCTCAGCGGTTGGGCCGCGACGGTCGAGGCGGTCCTGGTCGGCGATGTCATGCCCGGCGGACTCGCCAACACCCGGTTGCGCGAACTGCGCTTCCACGGCCATCCCGGCGATGCCGACCATCCGCGCAAGGTGGCTGAATTGTATCGCTACCAGCGTTCCATCGGCGGAGCCAGCGGGAGCGATCTCGTGAAGGAACCCATCGCGGCCCACGCCACCGGTCAGGAGATGTGGGTCGCCTTCAATGACGCCGGCGAGGTGGTGAATTATGGTACGAAGGGCTATGCCACCGGTTCGATGGCCGAAGTCTTCCCCAAACACGGCATGGTCGGGAAAAAGCAGCAGACCGATCGCGCGAAGGAAGTGGTCATCGGCACCATCACCAGCACCGGCAGCGATCGCCTCGACCTGATGGTGAAGAAGCACCCCCATCCCGCCATTCCCACCGACGCGCAGACCGTGGTGACCGCGCGCGACGGCACCGTCCTCGCCCTGGCCGACCTCGTCGCCGGGCAGGAGGTCGAGATCAGCCTCGTCAACGGCATCGCCCGTTCGATCCGGATCGTCGCGAAGAGATAGGTCCGCGCGCTTGGACTGAACCCGGTCCGCTGCATCATGCCGGGCATGGCAGCTCGCCCGGCGTCTCCGGCACAACCCGCAATGCCGGCCCGCAGGGTCGCATCCGCACCAGGCGGGAACCCTGCGCTGTCGCTGCGCGACCAACGCGACCGCGCGCGCGCCGCCCTGGCCAGCCTGCTGGTCGGGGTGCTCATGCTCGGGTTGAAGGGGGTCGCGTGGTGGGTGACCGGTTCCGCCGCGATCCTGTCCGATGCGCTGGAGTCGGTGGTGCATGTCGTCGCGGTGGGGTTCATGTTCTGGGCCTTCCGCTTCTCGGCTGCGCCGCCCGACGCCGAGCATCCTTATGGCCACGGCCGGGCAGAGCACCTGTCGGTCGGATTCGAAGGGGGCCTGGTCGCGGCGGCCGGGCTAATGATCCTGGGCAGCGCCGGGTTCGCGCTCTGGCATGGCCATGAACCGGAGCGGATGGCGGAAGGCTTCTGGCTCATCGTCACCGCAGTGGTGGTGAACCTGGCGCTCGGACTCTGGCTGCTCGCGGTGGGCCGGCGCACCGGTTCGGCGATCCTCACCGCCAATGGGCACCATGTCCTGTCCGATGTCTGGACGAGTGGTGGCGTCCTGGCCGGGGTCGCGATCCTCTGGCTGCTGCCGCCCGGTCCCGCCCGCATCTGGGTCGATGCCGCGGTCGCGGTGGTGCTGGCGGGCATCCTGCTCTGGACCGGCGCGAAACTCGTGCGGCAGGCGGCCTATGGCCTGCTCGACCAGGCGGACCACGCCGTGCTCGCCCGGGTCGTGGAGGCGATCAACGAGATCCGCACCCCGGACTGGATCGACGTCCACAACCTGCGCGGCCGTTCGGTCGGCGACCTCGCCTATGTCGACTTCCATCTCGTGGTGCCGAGCGAGTGGTCGGTGGCGCAGGCGCACGATGTGGTCGAGGCGCTGGAGGCGCACATCCTGGAACGGCTCGGCCATTCCGGCACGGTGCTGGTCCACCTCGACCATCCCGCGAATCCGGCCTACCAGGCCATCGCCGCCGGAGCGCCCGGTAGCGGTCCGGTCACCCTCGCCAGCGCGACCCGGATGGAACCGGCGGGTCACGGCTCATGACCCTGCGCCTCGAGATCCTCGGCCGGGGCTGCGCCCAATGCGACCGTCTGGCAACGCTGGCCGAAGAGGTCGCCCGCGCCAGCGACCGGCCGTTCGAACTGGTCCGGGTCACGGCGTTGGAACGGATCATCGCCTACGACGTGGTCGCCACGCCGGCGCTGGTCGTCGATGGCACGGTGCGCTGCATCGGCCGGGTGCCCTCGCCCGAGGAGTTGCGGACCTGGTTCGCCGCCGCGCGGTGACCCCCGCCTGTTCCGACGCCGGGCGCCGGTAGACTGCCGCCGTGCTGAAACGGATCCTGACCGTCGTGCTGCTCGCGTTCGTCCTCGCCTGCGTGGTCGGCCTGGTCCTGCCGCGAGGCGGAACCGCCGCGCCGTGGCCGGCGGAGGGCATCCCGGCGGCGAGCCGGCCGCAGGCCGATGGCCTCGCCGTCTACTACCTGCATGGCGCGAAGAACTGCCCGGAATGCGCCACCATCGCGCACTTCGCCCAGGCGGCATTGGCGGCGATGCCTCCGGTCGGCCGTCCGCGTTTCACCGCCGTCGATGTCGCAGGTGAACCGCGCTACGCCGGCGCCTTCGCGATGACGGTCAATACCCTGGTCCTGGTGCACGAACGCGCCGGGCAGGTGGTGCGCTGGCGTCGGCTGGATGAGGTCTGGCGCTGGATCGAGGATGAACCCGGCTTCGGTCGTAACCTGGCGACGGCGATCGCGGCGTTCGCCGCCGGAAGCCGCTGATGCAGCTCGCCGCCGCCATCGCTGCCGCCGCCTGGCTGGGGCTGATGGCCACCGCCAGTCCGTGTCCGCTCGCGACCAATGCAGCGGCCCTGGCGTTTCTCGGGCGTCGCGTCGGCAGTCCGCGCGCGGCGCTCCTCGGCGGCCTGCTGTTCGTCCTGGCCCAGATCCTGGCCTTCGCCGGCTTGGCCGCGGCCCTGGCCTGGGGACTGCTGTCCGCCCCGGCGGTCGCGGCTGCGATCGAGCAGCATTTCAACCGGATCCTCGGACCGGTGCTGATCCTCGCCGGCATGGTGCTGGCCGGACTGATCCGCCCGCGCTGGTCGAAGGCGTTTTCAGCCGAACGGATCCAGCGTCAGGTCGGCAGCGGCTGGTGGTGGGCGCCCATCCTGGGTTTCCTCCTCGCCTTCGCCTTCTGCCCGGTGACGGCGGCGCTGTTCTTCGCCGGTCTGCTACCCCTCGCCGTCAAGGCCGACGCCCCGCTGACGGTCGCCGCGACGTTCGGCATCGCCGCCGCCGCGCCGACCACGGTGCTCGCGCTGGTGATCAGCCTGGCGCTGCACCGCCTGGGCATGATCGCCGGAGCCATCGATCGCTGGGAACGCTGGGCCGGGATCATCACCGGCACCCTGTTCATCCTGGTCGGGATCGGCATGGCCCTGACCTACATCTTCCGCGTGTGGTGAACGTCCATCGGCCGCGTGGCGGCCAGGTAGGCCATACATCGCGCGGCAACACCCGTGCCGTTGGATCAGCCCAGCGCCTTCCGCTGCAGCCACGCCGGGGCGGCGGTGTTGAGCAGCGGGACGGCGGGATCGAGCGCGCCGAGTTCGTGCGCGGCGGCCAAACGCTGGCGTTGATAGCCGTCGCGCAGGACCTGCTGGCACCAGGCTGCGTCGATCGGCTTGCCGCAGAGATGCCGGATGCCGGATGGGAAAGACTGATTCGACAACCAGCGTGAGAGTTTAGCCGCGTCGGGCCAAGCGAGGTACTCGTCGGGGTCGGTTTCGACGTTGGGATCGGCAGGATCGTCGGTCGGGCCGGGCGGGGTGAAGCCGGCGGGTTGGTCGCCGTCGAGGTCGAGATACGCAAGGTCGACGCCGGTGATCAGACTGATCGCTTCGCCGGCGGCGCGAGCGAGGGCCGGGTCAGCGCAGCGTTCCAACAACCAGGGCAGGCGCACGGGATCACCGGCGGCTCCGGCGGCCTGGATGGCGAGGCGCGGGTGCTGCGCGGCGAGTTGGTCGATCCACGCCTGGGCATCGGCCGGGGCGAGGCGGCGCGCGGCCAGGGTGGACGCTGCGGCGGCGAACGGACTTCGGGCGGTGGCGAACCACTGCAAGGTCTTGCGCGATTCGCCCGAGGCGGTGCGCAGGGTTAGGGTCCACGCCGTCCAGAAGCGCACGGCGATGTCGTCGGAGGACAGGTGCGGCCGGCAGCCGGCGTAGAGGTCGGCGCGGCCGTGTTCGCCGACGGCCTGGATGGCGCGGGCGAGGACGGCGGGCGGCTGCATGGCGGCGAGATCGACAGCTTGCACGCCGTCGGTGTGGCGGCGCTCGGCTGTGATGGCGAGGCGCAGGCGGGCGGTGGTGGCCGGCGGCAGGGCGGACGCCAGCCAGGTAGGCAGGGTGATGCCGTGCCAGGCACAGGCGGTGACGAGAGCATGGCAACGAGCCGGCCCATCGGCGGGATCGGCGCAGGCGGCGACCAGGGCCGCGACGACGGTGGGATCGGCAGGAGGCTGTTGCTGATGGGTGTGCAGCAGGACGAACACCTCGCCCGGTTCCTGGGCGGCAGTCCACCCGGCTACAGCGGCGGACGCACCATGCGTTTCAGCGATGGCCAACCCATCAAGGTGCGCGGCGAGGCGCCCATCGACAGTGGCGAGATCATCGAGACGGCGATGCGGCGCCTGCACCGCTGCCGGCCGGTTGGCAGCGAGGATCGCCGCCTCCTCGGCGTGGAGGGCGACAATGGTCGGCTGGCAGGGCGGAAGACGGGATCTCAATCGATGCGCGTCCACGACTTTCCATCGAACTGCATGATGTCCTTGGCGCCGATTGACCACATGATGCCGTCGCGGGCGCTGAGGTGGCAGGTGGTGTCGGGGTCATCGTCGCCGAAATCGACCGGTACGATCTTGTTTCCTTCACGCACGAACAGACCTTTGAGCGTCGCCAGATAGAGTTTTCCAGCGAACCAGCAGAGATTCCAGATATCGATGGTGAAGGCCGGATCAGAAGCGATGCGCCATTGGTCTGCGCGCCCTTGCACCAGAAGACCACGGTCGCCGCAGGCGTACACCTGCCCATCGCCAGCGCAGATCACGTCATTGAGGATGGCGTTGGTCGGGCTGTCGAGTTGCCGCCATTTCTTTGCATCGCGATGCCAGAGTTCGCCTTGCAAGCCGGCGGCGTAGATGTCGTCCTCGCTGAATCCATCGATTCCGTTGAATCCGACCAGCATGGCCTTGTAGGCCTCGACATCGTTCTTGGCCTTCGGTTTGGTGGAGCCGGCAAGACACCCCTGATCAATGGCAGTCCAGCGATTCACATCATCCCGGCGATAGACCATCCGCCCCATGCCCACCGCATAGGCCCGTCTGCCGATGCCGCGCACCCGCAGGAGTTTACCACGACGTTCGGGGGGAACCTTGTCGTGATCGTGGATCAGTTCCTCGTGGAAGTCGCCTTTTCCGTCCACCAGCACGTTGCCCCAGGCGCCGATGGCGACCATCTGGCATTGGGGGTGGTCGCAGACGGTGGCGGAGAGGGGGAGCCAGGAAATGGTGCGATCACCAGGCGACTTTCCCCATGCGTTTTCCTTTGAATTAAAAACAGCAGTTAACCCATGCTGCCTCTCGTCAATGTCGACAGCATCAATTGTAAAAACAATATGTCCCAGGTGCGCAAATCGAACTGCGCCCCCAACGGCAGAACCTATATCTAGGAATTTTGGCATTCTATTTTACTCCATACTCGTAAGCGATTTCTTGTTTGTGAATATGTTACTGTAATTATCCAAAAGTTTGTCTCCCCCAGCCTTCCTCACATCCTCCGCCGTCGCCTTCCCTTCGATGAGTTTCCTGATCTTGGTCTCATCGTTGATCCCGCATTGGTTGTGGTAGGCATCGATCTGGGCCTGCAGGCATTGGGTCGAACACCCCGCATCCGCGAAGCAGGTCTGCATGGCAGCGATCGATTGATCGCGGGCCTGTTTGTAGGTCAAGGTTTCCGTATTGATCTTGTAGTCGGTGCCGGACTTGACGACGGTTTGGAGTTGAGTTTGACGGATCGGCGCATCCGGTTCGATTTCATCCACCTTGCCAAGGATCGAACTCACCACGGTCTTGCTCAAGGGAAGTTCTTCCTTCCCACCTGGTGTCGTTGCCGCGAGATAGCTGGTGAACGTGTGCATCCGGCCATGTGTTCCATGGTTTTGATTCGTGCCTTCCACGCATACACAAGGGGCCTTTCCCTGACGGTAGTCTTTGATGCCCTCAATGGGGATTGAAGTTAGGAACTTACCGGATTCTTTATCTCGCTTGCGACCTCCACGACCACGATCATGCAGCGAACTCGCCAATACCAGGTGGTGCGCCGTCTGGCCTTGGCAACACCCCGTCTGTCTCCCTGTCGGTTCGATTGCTGCCAACTGACAGCGACGGGCCTGTAGGCAGGCACTGGCCTTTTCATACTCCTTCTGATCGACAGACGCAGGAGCAATCCCCTTGCCAGCAACCTGGGCGGCGAGGCGTCGTGCCTTACGCGCTGTGTTGACCCCGGTCTTCTTGGCAACATTTGCGCCCGCGATTTCACAGGCGTCCTTTCCGCCCGGGCGATGCGGTGCAAAATCTTCGCAGGCTTTGTATTCCTTCTTCGCTTCATCATGGCAGGCCAGACTCATGGCACCACTTGGCAATGCCAGATACGGCCACGTCGCCGTATTCCCCGGCACGCTCCCATGATTATGTGTCGTCAGGTCGAGATGCCGGACCACGTTTTCACCCTCGATGAACACATCCATCGAAAACGAGGCGAAGAACACCTTGCCGGTGATCTTGTGGGTGATGACGCCAGCGCCGAAGTTGTTGGTCGCGGGTTCGTCACCGGTGCTCTTCTTGAAGTAGGACTTGTCCTTGAGCATCGCCTCTTTGCCGTGCAGCTTCACCGTTTTGCTGCCGGAAGTGGTGTCCGAGGCCATCGCGGTGTTGGGGTATGGGATCGGGATCGGGCCGGCAGGCGGACTGGGCGGGCTGATGCAGACATCCGGGAAGCAGGCGATGCTTTTGCCGTCCGATGCCTTGCCGGCGATCTCACGCCCGTTGGCGAAGACCTTCATGCTCATGCCGCCACCCCCTGGTCGAGGATGCAGGCGACGCGTTCAGGGCCATCGCCGCCGAGGTGGATGAGGACGCTGTCACCCGGGGCATAGCCACGGCGGAACGCATGGACGGCCAGGACGGTGACGGCGGGCATGGCGGCGGCGCCGATTTCTCCGAGGCATTCCAGCGGTGTCCAGAGGTCGAAGCGCGGCCGTACCTGGCGCATGGTGCGAGCCATGGCGGCGGCGTCTTCAGCGAAATCATACTGGTCACCCCGCACGGCGGCGATGCGCCAGCCGATCTGGTGCATCGGCCGGCGTGCATCCTGCACGGCGGCGCGGATGGCGGCGGACAGGCCATCCGCGCGTTGGCGTTTGTCGCTGCCGCGCAGAACAGGTTCGTTTCCGATACCGAATCCGGCAAGGCGCACGCTGCCAAGGGCGGGCGTTGCGCTGAGCACCAGCGCGGCGGCGGCCTCGCCGGGAATGAAGCCGTCGGGCTGATCCTTGGTGATCAGGCGGGTGGTGGCCGCGAGGTGGTTCACGGTCGCGCCGGTCAGCAGCGAATCATAGGCTGCGATCAGCACACGCGGCCGGCCCTGCGTGAGTTCGCGGCGGGCCTCGTCGAGGGCTGCGGCGCCGGCCCAGCGGCCGAGGCGCAGGACGCGGCTGCGCGGGTCGAGGGTCACGCCGAGATCGTTGGCGAGGGTGGCCAGCAGGTCCTGGTCGTCGGGGAGCAGGGCTCCCGGACGGTCGATCTCGGCGACGGCGATCAGCGCCAGCAGCGGAGCGTCAGCGGGGCCGGCCTCGGCCAGGGCCTCGGCGGCGGCGCAGTCGAGCAAAGTGCGCACCTTGCGATGGCCGCGCAGATCGTCGGGCAGGCTGATCTGGGCGGCGAACAGCGGTTCCCCGGCGACGATGAAGGCGGTTTCGGTGATATTGGCAATTTTGCAGCGGATGGCCGCGCACGCGGCGGCGGCGTCGTAGCCCGCTGCCGAGACCAGGCCGGTGCCGGTGATATGGACCACGGGGGCGCTCATGCCGCGTCGTCTTTGCGACGGGAAGCGATGAGGGCGGCGGTCGAGGGATACCACTGCTTGCCCAGCCGACGGGCGCGGAAGTAGCTGGGCGACATTGCACCGATGATCACTTCCTTGACTTCGGTGAGATTGCGACGGATCAGCGCGTGGGTGCGCCACAGGCAGATGACCGTGCGGGTGTCGGGGCGGATCACCACGGTGTCGAGCACGGCGGGCAGATCGTCGTCCAGATGGTCGTGACGATGGACGTTGACCGGCAGGTGCTGGCGCGGCAGGTCGAAGGCGAGGGTTCCGTCGGGCGTGCAGTTGGTCAGGGTCACGCGTTCGCCGCCCTGCGGATAGGGGATCTGCTGATCGACCGGCGCATACTGATGAAAGTCATCGCGAAAGTCGTCAGGCGGGAAGGGCGCGACCTCATCGTGCCACTTCTGATCATAGGTGCCGGCGTGGGCCAGCCGCGGCTGCATGTTGCGCGCCACCACACCCAGGCCGACCGCGCGGTAGTCGCCGTCGGGCTTGACCACCGGATGGCCTGGAACTTCCAGATTGGGCAGCGGCTTGCCCTCGACTGCCTCTTTGGCGGTATTGGTGTGCAGACCGCGACCGAGCGGATTTTCAGGGATGTGGCGGTGGTGCTTGGGTTTGGGATGGCTGGCGTCCATGCCGCCCCAGGCACGGTCCCAGGACAGCGGCATGGTGGTGAACGGCAGCGGATCGCTGGCCTTTACGCCGAACAGGCCCCGCCTCCAGGTGCGGTCGCCAACCACGCGGATGGTCTTGTCGACGGTTCCGATCTGCAGACGGACGTCGCAGCAGGTGCACGGCACGCCGCCAGGGGCGTGGGCCGATCCGACCACGACCATGTCGCAGCGCGGTTTCAGCGGGGCGATGTCGGCCTCGTAGATCGGCGGGCTCAGGCCGGGTTCGCCCGCGAACTGGTCGGTGATGGCAAGGGGTTCCTGTTCAGCAGCCAGACGCAGCGTGCCATCGGCGGCGATGACATAGGTGGCCTTGATGACGGCGACGAGCAGTTCGCGCCCGTCGGCGCGGCGCCCGGGGATGGCGGCGGCCACCAGGTTGGAGACGTTGCGGACCAGCATCGTTGCCGGTCAGTTGATCTGGACCGAACCACCTTTGACGCGGTTCAGGCCCGAGGAACGGGTCAGCACGTCGGCGCCGCGCACGACCACTTTGCCAGCCTTGGTCAGGGTGATCGAGGCTTTGCCGCAGGTGATGGTGAAGGTTTCGCCGGCAGTGATGGCGACGTGGCGACCGTCGAGGGACAGATCCTGGCCGGCATGGGTCTGGAGCAGGCCGAGCAGCACCGGCGTTGTTCCGTCGAGGATCACCGCCGGCTGGCCGGCGGCCATGGCCTGGCGCAATTGGGCGATGGTCAGCGGGGTGGCAAGTTGGACCGTCAAACCGTCTACGGCGATGCCACCGTCATCATCGACCGCAGTGATTGGGGCGATGCGACATCCCGCCAGGGTCTTCGGAGGAGTCCTGACACGGCAGGGGGCGGAACGGGTGCGAGTGGTCGGCATGTCAGTTGGTCTTCACGTTCTTGGCCTTGATCACCGTATCCGCGCTGGTCTTGATGTTCAGTTCCTTGCCCTCGATGGATATCTCACCGTTCTTGTTCATGGTGATCTTCGACTTGCCGACGCGGATGGTGATGGTCTCGGCGGCGTCGATGATCAGGTTCTTCTTGGTCTCGATCTTGCGGTCTTTTTCCGCGATCTCGCTGTGCTCGCCCTTGACCGACACGGTGTAGTCGCCGGCGATCTTGATGTCGCGCAAGCCCTGGGTGAGTTCGTACTGCGCGCCAAGGACCTGGGTCGCCTTGATGCCGCCGACCGAGGTGTTCATCGCGCCGACCACGGCGGTCTGGAAGCCCCCCGCCACCGCCAGCACGTAGCCGGGGGCGATGACCTCGGTCTTGCCGATTTTGCCCGGTGCAGGGGCGTTGGGGTGCTGCGGTGGCACCGCTTTGGCCGCGGCGGCCTCCAGACTTGGTGGCACGCCCACGGTGAGGAACTGCGTGTTGCGGACGTGCTGGGTCTGATCGTTGCCCACCTCGCGGCGTTCGTCGTGCGCGACCTCGGTCTCGCGGTCGCGGGTGGCGAAGGTGTAGAAGAGTTCATCGCCCTGCGTGTCGCGCAGGGTGATCTCGTTCTGGCCGACGGTGCGGATCACCGATTCCTTGTGGTTGGCGTCGGTCACCGGCGAGGGGGTGCCTTCGTGCGGGACGGCGGCGGTGATCACCGGGCGGTCGGGGTCGCCGTCGATGTGGGCGAGCAGGACTTCGACGTCCTTGTGCAGCGGCAGGTGGAAGCCCGCGCCCTGCGGGCCGGCGTAGGGTTGCAGCATGCGCACGGCGAGCGAGCCCTTGCCGGGATCCGGGCCCGTGCGGTCGACGTGCAGGCGCACGCGGTAGCGGCCTTCCTGGTCGACATCGGCGTAGGTCGTGTCCTGCGACCGGTTGTCGACGTGCGCGGTGACCAGGCCGGGGATCACCGGGCGGGGCACCAGCGGGGCGCGCCAGGTGGAATCGGCCGCCACCGCGAGCACCTCGTTCAGATAGGCCGGGGCTTCGGCGGCATCGCTGCGGCTGGTCGCGTTCTGGGAGGCTTCGTGGAAGACCTCCAGCACGGCGAGATCCTTGGGTTTGCCGTCCCAGCCCGTCACCTGCACCTGGCAACCGGGCATCAGCGCGCGCACGTCGCTGGCGCCCCGCCAGAGCACCCCGCCGCCACCGTGCCGTTGTTCCTGCAATTGCGCGTGCTTGCCGGGATCATCGGGTGTCGTCGCGTGGCGGCCATGGAAGTAGTCCTCGCCGGCGACATGCGGCGGCTTGGGATCCGTGCTGGCTGAGCGCCCCTCGCGCACCGTCGTCGGCTGGCGCTCGTCGTACCAGTGCGTGATCGACGTGCCCGTCACCATGCCGCGCTGGCGGTTCAGGGCGGTGAAGACCTCCGGACGTTCGTCGGTGCGGACGCCCTTGCCGCCTTCGCCGGGCGCGAGCGGCACCACGTCGCGCGGCAATTTGCGGAAATTGCTCGGGGTGGATCCGAGGAGGAGTTTTCCCTCGTCCTTTTCGTGCCAGATCGACCACCACACGCCCACCTCCGCGAGGATGCGCGTCATGAAGGCCAGGTCGGTCTCCTGCCATTGGACGAGGTATTCGACCGGGAACGGGCCGCCGTTCACCCCGGACGCGTCGACCGCGATCAGGCGATCGGACCGGAGGTGGTGCTCGCACAGGTCGCGCACGATGGTGAGCACGTCGGTGTTGTTGTAGACGCAGGTGCGGCGGGTCAGGGCCAGGGGCCAGAGGGCAGGACGGAGTTCCAGGTGGAACAGGTGGATCTGGGTGACCGCCTGGCCGGAGGTGGTGCTCTGGAGGCTGCCGGCATGCGCGGCATGGCTGACCACGCCATGCACATGGCGGGTCAGGCGGGCATCGTCCGACATCCGGTCGCTGCCGGAGTAGGACAAGGTCAGGTGCGCCTGCTTGCCCACGATGGCGTCGACCACCTCGCCTGGGTCGATCTCGCCCCGGGGGGCTTCGATGCAGCCGTCGATGCGCCAGAGGAACGGTTCGCAGACGCCTTCCTGACCGGTCACCCGGGTGGGCGTGAGGTCGCCAGCGGGCCTGCCAGCAAGGGAAAGCCGGACAAACTGGAATGGGCGATTTGATCCGGCACTCACGCCGGCCACCCTTCGCTCTTGATCGCCGCAGTCAAGGACATGATGTTCTCATCCGACCCGCTTGGTCCGAAGCCTGCCTCGCCAGCATGCGCCGTTGGACTACACGACCCACCCCCTAGTCTCCCCGTCCTATGGCCATCTCCACCTGCATCAGACCGACTGCCGTCCTCCTCGCCGCCGCCTGCGCCCTCTTCGTCGCCGGTTGCGGCAATGCCACCACCCGCATCCGCGGCGTGACTCCGCTCAACCTGAACGACGCCAACGAGTCCACCCCGGTGGCGGTACGCATCTTCCCCCTGCGGGCGGATTCGAAGTTCCGTGGCGCCGCGTTCGAGACGCTGTGGATCGATCCGGCCGCGGTCCTCGGTGACGACCTTCTTGGCAAACCGCAGCAGGTGATGGTCTTCCCCGGGCAGCCGAACGATGCGCCGCAGCAGGTGACGGTGGCGGACAGCTCCTCTGCCAACTTCATCGGGGTCATGGGACTGTATCGCAAGAGCGACGGCCTGCCGCGCACCGTCGTCCTGCCGATCCAGGATGCCGACCGCCGGGTGATCATCATGACCGGGTTCGGCATCAAGCTCGAAGGTTCGACGGAGACCCCCGCGACCAGCAGCGGCGAATCTGCAGGCGGCGACGCGAGATCGCCCGGCAAGACAAGGCAGCGCTGACATGCAGATGCCCTACCGCGTCCTGTGGCATGAAGGGATGCTGCTTTCCCCGCAGCATTTCCAGATCGCCGACCGGCACGTCGAGGCCATGTTTGGCCAAATGGTACGGGCGCTCATCCCCGATCATTTCGGGGTCCTCGCGGTGGAGTTCGACACCCTGATGCTGGCCGAGGGCAACCTGGCCTTGGCCCGGCTGGAATGCATCCTTCCCGACGGCACCCCGGTCGCCATCGCCGATCCCAACCACCTGCCGGTGCCGGTGCGCCTGAACGAGGCCTTCGCGACCCCGGCGACCGAGCGTGTCGCCGCCTGGCTCACCCTGCCGGTGGCGGTTCCCGGCGCATTGGCGGTGAGCGACGATGGCGTGGCCAATGGCCGGCCGACGCGCTACCGCAAGGTGGCCTGCGCCGCCCACGACGAGAGCGGCGCCGGCCGCGAGCGCCAGGTCGCGCAGGCGCGCCCGAACCTGCGCCTGGCCCTGGGCGAGGCGCCGCCCGAGGGCTACACCGCGCTGCGCCTGGCCGAGATCGTCCGCGATGGGACGGGGGCGTTCGTCATCGCCTCCGACCATGCCCCGCCGTGCCTGCACATCGCCGCGAGCAAACCCCTGCGCGACGTGATCGCGCGCATGGCCGAGATCCTGGTCCAGCGCAGCAGCGACCTTGGTCAGCTGCGCCGCAGCCGGATCAAGGGGATGATCGAGTTCACCGCCTCCGAACTCGGCAACCAGCTCATGCTGCAGGCGATCAACAGCCATCTGCCCGAGGTCCTGTCCCTGCTCGGTTCCGCTGCGGCGCATCCGCGCGACGCCTTCCGTCCGCTCGCCGCCCTGGCCGGCGAACTGACCTCGTTCTCGGACGAGGGTCATCCGCGCGAGCTGCCGGCCTACGACCACGAGCATCCCCTGGTGTGCTTCCGCGCCCTGGAAAGCCGGCTGCGCGGCCTGCTCCAGACCGTCGTCTCGACCAAGTACACCCCGGTGCGGCTGGTACTGGGCAGCAACCGCACCCACGCCGGATCGATCCCCGAGCACGTCCTCGAAGGGGCGCGCTTCTACCTGTCGGTGGCCTGCGCGATCGCCGCCGAGCGGGTGATCCGCGAGATCCCCGCCAACGCCAAGATCGCCTCGGGCGGACGCATCCAGCAGCTGATCATGCAGGCGATGCCGGGCATAGGGCTCGACTACCTGCCGACCCCGCCGGCCGACATCCCGGTGCAGCCCGGGGCGATGTACTTCCAGCTGCGCACCTCCGGCGACCACTGGGAACAGGCCCGCAAGACGCGCACCATCGCCGTGTACCTGCCGCCCGACTTCAACGACGCCAGGGTGGAAATCCTGGCGGTCAAGGATTGACCCATGTCCCGAGGTCTCTTGGCCAACCATTGCGGCGAGATCGTCAAGATCGTCTCGTCCCTGTCCTCGACCCCGCCCACCGACCATGAGGGCCTGCGTCGACGCTTCACCGACCTGATCAACGACTTCCAGACCGCTGCGGCGCGATCCGGATACAGCCATGAGGTGCTGGAACAGGCGCAGTACGCCCTCGTCGCCCTGATCGATGAACGGGTGATGTCGCTCGAAGGCGAGATCCGCGAGCGCTGGCTCGCCGCGCCCCTGCAGATGCAGTTCTTCAGCAGCTTCAACGCCGGCGAGGAGTTCTATCAGCGCCTGGCGCCGCTGCGCAATCCCAGCACGCCCGAACGGGCCGATACGCTGGAGGTCTTCCATCTCGCGCTCTGCCTGGGCTTCCGCGGCAAGCATGCCGATCCGTCGGCCGAACCGGTGCGGCGCCAGCTGATCGAGCAGATCTCGGGCGAGATCCGCTCGGCCCGGGGCGGGATCAATGTGCCGCTCTCGCCGGCGGCGCTGTGCGACGGGTCGGCACCGGCGCGGTCCGACCTGCTGCGCTGGCTCGGGATGCCGATCTGGATGACGCCCGTGCTGGTGGTCGCCATCGTCCTGCTCTGGTGGCTGGCGACCGACCTGATCACCGGTGCGGCCGTCGATCGCATCGTCCGGCTCTTCCCCATCCACTGAACCATGCCACCCCTCATCCCAACCATCATCGTCCTGGTCCTGCTGCTGGTCACCTGGGTGGCGGGTTCGATCATCCGTCTCAAGACCATGGACATGGTCTGGATCACCCTCGGTCTGCTGCTGCTCGCCGGCCTCGCCTGGCTGGTCTGGTGGCTGCTGCACCGGCGCCGCAAGGCCGGTAGCGATCCTGCGGCCGGCAACGAGGGCGTCCGGGCCATGCGCGAGCATTGGCACGCGGCGCTCGCGGCGCTCCGCTCGGCCGCCCTGGGCCAGACGGTGCTGCGCGATTCACCGTGGTACCTGGTGATCGGCGGTCCCGGTTCGGGCAAGACCAGCCTCCTCGCCAACAGCGGTCTGGGATTCAGTACGGTCGGCGGCACCAGCGCGGTGCACGAGGTACGGCCGACCGGCAGCTTCGCGCTGTTCCGCAATGACCAGGCGGTCTTCGTCGACACCGCCGGCCGCTACCTGGGCGATCCCGCCAGCCACCGCGAATGGCTCGCGCTGCTGCGGCTGATCGCGAAGACGCGCAAGGGCCTGCCGGTCCAGGGCGTCCTCATCGCGATCCCCTTCTGCGACCTCCTGCGCAAGGGCGTCTCGGCGGCGTCGGTCGAGGCCAACCTGATCCGCGACCGCCTGCATGAGGTGGCGCAGATCCTCGGCTGCTCGGTCCCCGTGTATGCGGTGATCACCAAGGCGGACCAGCTGGGCGGCTTCAAGGAGTTCTTCGCCAGCACGACCATGGCCGAGCGCGAGCAGATCCTCGGCATGACCATGCCGTGGCCCCCGGATGGCGATGTCCTCGCCCGCTTCAGCTCCGAGCACGAACGCCTGGCGGATGCCCTCGCCGACCGCCGCGTGGTGTCGATCACCTGCTCCGCGAACGCGAGTCCCACCGCCACCGACAGCCTGCGCAAGCTGGTGCAGTTCCCCGGCCAATACCAGGCGTCCTTGCGTTTCCTCGTGGAATACTTCGCGATCGCCCTGCGGCCGGGCGTCGGCTTCATCTCGACCATGCGCGGCTGCTACCTGACCAGCTCGCTCCAGCTCCAGACCGGCACCGCCATCCACAAGGCGCAGAACGCCGCGATGGCGACCCCCAACCCGGCCGAAGGCACCCTGTTCATCACCCCGACCGCAGCCGGTGGCGCCGATCCGGGGCCGGCCGACTGCGCCCGCCGCAGCTCGTTCTTCGTCCGCGATCTGCTCAACAAGGTGGTCATCCCCGATCGCATCCTCGCGCGCGCGACGCCACGGGCGCAGCGCAACATGCGCATCGCCCGCGTCTGCTGCATCCTGGTGGTGCCGCTGATCGCGGCGGCGCTGATTGGATCGATGACCTGGAGCACCCTGCGTTCGAGCCGGCTGCTCGACGATCTGCGGCTTCCGGCCCAGAGCCTGCGCGAGGCCGAATCGGCCCGGCCGATGGATGCGGCGCGCATCCTCAAGCAGCTCGATGCGCTCGGCGACCGCCTGAAGGAGGCGGCCCAGGCCGATGATGCGCGCCTGGATCCGGCGGTGCAGGCGGTGTCGGCGATCTACGTGCGCAACCTGCGTCCGCTCCTGCTGGATGCCTGCATCGCGGCCGTCGAAAAGGACCTCGACGCGCTGTCCACCGGCAAGGCGTCCGCCATCCCGACCGCCGGCGGAACCGCCAACAACGAGCTCTACGACCTCTTCCGCTGCTACCAGATGCTGGGCGGCGCCATGCGCGCCAACCCCGAGGTGGTGAAGCGCGCCCTGCTGTCCAACCAGCGCTGGTTCGCCGGCCTGGCGCTGGCTGGCGGCCCGACCGATCTCGAATCGAAGGAGCGCGCCGCCCGCCAGCTCGACGTGGTCGCCTACGGCCTGCTGCCTGCGCGGCTGCTGCAGATCGACACCAACCGGCGCGTGGTCGACAACCTCAACCGCGAACTGGGCGAGGGGCTCTGGCTGCAGCAGGCCTACGACGATCTGATGCGCCAGGTGACGCCCCAATACGGGATGGTGCGGCCCGAGACCCTGCTGACCGGTGCCGCCGGTGCGGCCCTGACCACGACCAGCGAGGTCAGCCTGGTCTATTCGCAGGAGGCCTGGGACGACGCCGTCGAGCACGCCATCGCCGAGAAGGCCGAATCCCTGGAGCGTTCCCTGGCCGAGATCCGGGTGCAGCGATCCGCCAAGGACATCGCCCGCCGCCTGACCGAACGCTTCCTGGCGGACCACAACCGTCATTGGCTGGAATTCATCGCCTCCACCCGCGCCGCCCAGGTGCGCGACTTCCGCGATTCGGCCGAGCAGATCGACCGCATCACCGGGGCGGACTCGCCCTATCCGGCCTTCATCCGCGATGCGCTCGGGCGCCTCAATCTCAAGACCGGCATCTCGTTCCCCTCCGGCGACGACCTCTCGTGGGTGAAGCCGGCGCTGCACCAGATCAACGGCCTGAAGAAGGACATCGCCGGCTTCCTCCAGGCGACCGAGTCCGGCAAGCGCTCCAGCGAGGTGGATCAGCTCAAGAAGCTGGTGGAACGCTTCAATGCGACCTCGACCGGCATCGGCGAGCTGCTCGCCAACATGCAGCCGTCCGAGAAGCGCGCCGCGGTGCAGAAGGGCCTGGACACCATCCTCCTCAGCCTGTTCGCGGCCCTGGACCAGGAGTTCGCGACCGAGCATGACCGCCTGTGGAACGAGAACGTCGCGCGGACGTTCGCCCAGCGCTATCGCGGCCGCTTCCCCTTCGCCCAGGCGGGCGACGGCGCCGAGGACGTCTCGCTCGCCGACTTCCAGCGCTTCTTCAATCCCGTGTCGGGGACGCTGTGGCGCACCCTCATCCCGATCGAAGGCATGCGCAACATCCGCGTCCTCGGCCGGCCGTCGGTCACGCTGTCGCGTGAATACGAAAGCTCGCTGCTCGCCGCCAAGACCATCCGCGATGTCTTCTTCCAGGGCAACTCGGAGACCCTGTCCATCCAGTTCACCATCGTCATGCAGCAGCGGCAGGGCGTGCAGGGCATGCTCTTCCAGGCCGGCAGCACCACGCATTCGCTCTACGATCGGCCGGACGCGCGCTACACCTATGCCATCAAGCAGGGCGACCCGACCGGGTCGAAGGTCTCCATCCAGCTGGTCACGAACCAGTGGAAGTCGGCCGACAACAACCGTGGCGACTGGGGCTTCCTGAAGCTGCTGCAATCGGGGAACCCGGTCCCGGCGAACGGCGGCGGGTTCCTGTGCACCTGGACGTTCGACGGCAGCGCGGCGATGAAGGACACCGTGTTCAAGGCCAGCGTGCTGCTCGAGTCCACCGGCTTCGAGAAGGCCGTGGTCGGGGGATTGCTCACCGGCTTCGACGTTCCGCCCCATATCTACCAGTCCGGTTCCAAGGCGCAGTGAGGAGGTCGGATGCCCTTCATCTTCTACATCACCATCAAGGGGAAGCAGCAGGGGGCCTTCAAGGGCGAATCGACCCGCGCGCAGGGCGAGGGCAAGATCATCGGCCACTGGATCAGCAGCAGCATCATGGCGCCGCGCGAGGGCGGTGCCGGCGCCGGCAAGCGCCGGCATGAGCCGATCGTCTTCCGCAAGGAGGTCGGCGCCTGCACGCCGCAGATCATCCAGGCGCTTTGCCGCAACGAGAAGCTGGATCTGGTGCTGTTCGAATTCCTGCGTACCGACCCCAACGGCAACGAGATCGTGTATTTCACCGTGAAGCTGGAAGACGCCCAGATCTGCGGCCACCGCCTCGTCGCCGAGGACAGCACCGATCCGGCCCGTTCCCGCCTGCTCGGCGAGGAGGTCTCGCTCGCCTGCCGGCGCATCGAGTGGGAATCCAAGACCGGCCAGACCAAGACGGCCGACGACTGGGGCTGACCTGACCGCCGGCCTTGCCACAGCGGACTCCCCCTGGTATCCCTCCCGCCCTCATCCCCCTTCAACCTGCCCCTTTCACCAACAACCCACGCGAAGGCTCCATCCCATGGCCAACGAAGGTTCCGTCGCCCCGAAAGAACGCGTCAACATCGTCTACAAGACCGACACCGGCGGTGCGGTCGAAGAGAAGGAGCTGCCGCTCAAGCTCCTCGTCATGGGGGATTTCGCCCAGCGCCCCGATGCGACCCCGATCGAGAAGCGCAAGGCGATCAACGTCAACAAGGACAACTTCGACGATGTCCTCGCGAGCCAGAAGCTGAAGCTCGAGATGTCGGTGCCCAACACCCTGGCGGGCGGAGGCGGCGAGATGCCGGTGCAGCTGCGCTTCGAGTCGATCAAGGACTTCGGCCCCGAGTCGGTGGCGAAGCAGGTCCCGGAACTGTCGAAGCTGCTGGAGCTGCGCGAGGCGCTCAACGCCCTCAAGGGTCCGCTCGGCAACATCCCGGCGTTCCGCAAGAAGATCCAGGCCATCATCGGCGACGAGAAGACCAGAGCGCAGATCCTGGCCGAGCTCGGCGGCTCCAATCCCGCCTGATCGCCTTTCACCACGCCCCTGCCCACGCCACTCCTACGCCCGCGCACAGGACCTCCCCATGCCCGATTCCCAGCCTTCCGCCGCCGGTTCGCTCCTTTCCCAGATCATGGAGGAGGCGAACATCGCTCCCAACGACGAGGCCTACGGCGTCGCCCGCAAGGGAGTCGAGGCGTTCGTCGCCCAGATCCTGGCCGGCACGGCCAAGGACGCCAAGGCCGACAAGGCCGCCGTCGACGCGATGATCGCCGAGATCGATCGCAAGATGTCGAAGCAGCTCGACGCCATCCTGCACCACGAGCAGTTCCAGAAGATGGAATCCTCCTGGCGTTCGCTCAAGCTCCTGGTCGATCGCACCAACTTCCGCGAGAACACCCGCATCGAGCTGCTCAACGTCTCGAAGGACGATCTCCAGGCCGATTTCGAGGACGCCCCGGACATCACCAAATCCGGCCTCTACAAGCTGGTCTATACGGCGGAATACGGCCAGTTCGGTGGCGAACCCTACGCCGCGATGGTGGGCAATTTCGAATTCAGCCACGGCCCGCAGGACATCGCCCTGCTGCAGAAGGTCGCCAGCGTCGCGACCATGGCGCACGCGCCCTTCCTGGCCTCGGCCAGCCCGAAGTTCTTCGGGGTCGACAGCTTCACCAAGCTGCCCGGCCTCAATGACCTCAAGTCGCTGTTCGAGGGCCCGCAGTACGCCAAGTGGCGCTCGTTCCGCGATTCCGACGATTCCCGCAGCGTCGGCCTGACCCAGCCCCGCTTCCTCCTGCGTCTGCCCTATGGTCCCGAGACCAGTCCGGTGAAGGCCTTCGACTACCAGGAGACCGTCAAGGGCGACCACAACGCGTATCTGTGGGGCAGCACCGCCTTCGCCCTCGCCAGCCGCATCACCGACAGCTTCGCCAAGTTCCGCTGGTGTCCGAACATCATCGGCCCGCAGAATGGCGGCACGGTCGAGGATCTCCCGCTGCATCAGTACGAATCCATGGGCGAGATCGTGACCAAGTGCCCGACCGAGGTCCTGGTCTCCGAGCGCCGCGAATACGAGCTGGCGGAAGAGGGCTTCATCGCCCTGGCGATGCGCAAGGGTTCGGACAACGCCGCGTTCTTCTCGGCGAACTCCTGCCAGCGCGCCAAGACCTTCGGCAATTCGCCGGAAGGCAAGCTGGCCGAGACCAACCACCGCCTGGGCACCCAGCTGCCCTACGTGTTCATCGTCAACCGCCTGGCGCATTACATCAAGGTGCTCCAGCGTGAGCAGATCGGCTCCTGGAAGGACCGCACCACCCTGCAGACCGAGCTGCAGAACTGGATCGGCCAGTTCGTCTCCGAGATGGAGAACCCCACCGCCGAGGTGCGCAACCGCCGGCCCCTGCGTTCGGCGCAGATCACCGTCGAGGACGTTCCCGGCGATGCCGGCTGGTACCGGGTCGGCTTGAAGGTGCAGCCGCACTTCAAGTACATGGGAGCGAGCTTCACGCTTTCCCTCGTCGGCAAGCTCGACAAGAAGTAATTCGCCCAGCGCCGGGCGCCCGGCGCGAGCCAGCCTCGGACCGCTTCCTTTCCGCCGCCCCTCGGGCGCCATGCGGCACCAGCGGGGCGTCAGATCACCTTCCGGATCTGCACCGCCATGGCCGACAACCTGAAATCCCTCATCAGCCGTCTCAGCAGGCACCTCACCCGGGCGCTCGAGTCGGCCGCCGGCCTGTGCGTCACCAGGGGCAACTACGAGGTCACCGTCGAGCATCTGTTGTCAGTGCTGCTCGCTGACGCGCAGGGCGACATCCGGCTGATCCTCAAGCACTACGAGGTCGACCATGCCCGTCTCGATCGCGCCGTGCAGGGCGTGCTCGACCAGGTCCGCACCGGCAATCCGGGCCGGCCGGTGTTCTCTCCCATCCTGGTCCAGTGGCTGCAGGACGCCTGGCTGATCGCCTCGCTCGATCTCGGCCATGCCGATCTGCGCAGCGGGGCGCTGTTCATCGCCCTGCTGAAAAACGACGCGAAACTGTGCGCTGGCGACTATTATCAGCTTTGGGCCTCGATCCCCGACGACGAGGTGAAACGCAAACTGGCCACCCTGATCGTTGGTTCCACGGAAGAAACCCGCTTGCAGCCAGAATCCGCCTCCGGCGACAAACCGGCGGCCGGCGGCGCGATCGCGCGCTTCTGCACCGACATCACCGCCCGCGCCAAGGAGGGAAAGATCGATCCGGTCTTCGGCCGCGACAGCGAGATCCGTCAGATCGTCGACATCCTCTCACGCAGGCGGAAGAACAATCCGATCTGCGTCGGCGACCCCGGTGTCGGCAAGACGGCGGTGATCGAAGGCCTCGCCCTGCGCGTGGTCGAGGGTGACGTGCCGCAGGCGCTCGTCGGCGTGCGCATCATCGGACTCGACATGGGTCTCCTGCAGGCCGGCGCCAGCGTCAAAGGCGAGTTCGAAAACCGCATCAAGGGCGTGCTGGAAGAGGTCAAGGCGTCTTCCACCCCGATCGTCCTCTTCATCGACGAGGCCCACACCCTGATCGGCGCCGGCGGCGCGGCCGGCACCGCCGATGCGGCCAACCTGCTCAAGCCCGCCCTGGCACGCGGCGAGATGAAGACCATCGCCGCCACCACCTGGGCCGAGTACAAGAAGTACTTCGAAAAGGACGCCGCCCTCGCGCGGCGGTTCCAGCTCGTGAAGCTCGATGAGCCCTCGGTCGAGACCACCCACACCATGCTGCGCGGCCTGCGCAGCACCTACGAAAAAGCGCACGGCGTGGTCATCCGCGACGAGGCGCTGTGGGCGGCGGCGTGGATGGGCGCGCGCTACATCTCGGGGCGCCAGCATCCCGACAAGGGTATCGACCTCATCGACACCGCCGCCGCGCGGGTGAAGGTCGCCCTGGCGACCAAGCCGGGCGAACTCGAGACCATCGAGCGCCGCATCCAGGATCGCGAACGGGCCCTGCAATCCCTGCACCGAGACCGCGATTCCGGCGGAATCTTCGACAGCGGCGCTGCCGCCGACATCACCAGGTCGTTGCAGGACGATCGCGTCCTGCGCGACCAGCTGACCATCCGCTGGAAGGACGAACGCGCCGCCGCCGATCGCGTCATCGCCGCGCGGCAGGAACTCCAGGCCGCTCCCGCCGAGGCCGCCAAGCGCGCCGCCTTCGATGCCGCCGTGGCCGCCCTCAAGCAGGTGCAGGGCGGCCAGCCGTTGCTGCACGTCGAGGTCACCCCCGATGTGGTCGCCAAGGTCATCGGCGACTGGACCGGCGTCCCGGTCGGATCCATGGTCAAGGACGAGGCCGCCACCCTGCTGCGCTTCGAGGCGGATCTGCAGCAGCGCATCAAGGGCCAGGATCACGTCCACGCTGTCATCGGCACCGGCATCCGCGCGGCGAAGGCCGGACTCAAGGATCCCCGCACCCCGCTCGGCGTGTTCCTGCTCGTCGGGCCGTCCGGCGTCGGCAAGACCGAGACCGCCACCGCCATCGCCGACCTGATGTTCGGCGGCGAACGCTTCATGACTTGCATCAACATGAGCGAGTACCAGGAAAAGCACTCGGTCTCGCGTCTGGTCGGCAGCCCGCCCGGCTATGTCGGCTATGGTGAAGGCGGCGTCCTGACCGAGGCGGTGCGGCAGCGGCCGTACTCGGTGGTGCTCCTCGATGAGGTCGAGAAGGCCGACCTCGAAGTGATGAACCTGTTCTACCAGGTCTTCGACAAGGGCACGCTCAGCGACGGTGAGGGCCGCGAGATCGACTTCAGCAACACCATCATCTTCCTGACCTCGAACCTGGCCACCGATCTCATCATGCAGGCCTGCGACGATCCCGAGGCTCCGCCGGTCGACGCCCTGGTGGCGGCCATCCGTCCGCAACTGTCGCGGCACTTCAAGCCCGCCTTGCTCGCGCGCATGACCATCGTCCCGTTCTTCCCGCTCAAGCAGGATGCACTGCAAGGCATCGCCCGGCTCAAGCTGGAGAAGGTCTCACGCCGCATGAAGTCGGCGCACAAGGTGGAGCTGGTCTTCACCCCGGCGGTCGCCGCCGCCATCGCCGCCCGCTGCACCGAGGCGGAGACCGGGGCGCGCAACGTCGACCACGTGATCACCGGATCGCTGTTGCCGCGCATCTCCACCGAGGTCCTGTCGCGGCTCGGTGCCGGCCTGCCTCCGACCCTGACCGTCGACCACGATGCGGACGGATTCCGCTTCGACTTCGGCGAGGCCGCTCCTGCCACCGTTCCGGCCACTGCTCCAACCACCACCCCCGGTTGAGCGACACCATGGGCGACGACCTCCTCGGCGACATCCTCCGCAACACGTTGAGCGGGAATGCCGCTCCGCGACCGGCAAAGGCGGATATGGGCGATCTCCTCGCCCGCGTCGCGGCGTCTGATCAGGGCGGCAAGCCCGCCACCCGACTGCCACCGGATCTGTCGTCCATCCTGGAACTGTCTGCCGACGACGTGCGCTGGATCCTACGTCGTCAGCCCGATGACGACCTGCTGCCGCTCCTGGACGGCGCCCCAGCGCCCATCCAGCAGGCCCTGATCGCGGGCCTGGATGCCGAGCAGCGCGCGTGGGTGCGGCAGCAGTCCTCCGCGTCGGAGGTGATCCCGCCGGCGCGGCATGCCGCCGCCGCAGCCAAGGCCTTGACGCTGGTCGCCCGTCTGCGCCAGGGGCCAGCGCAACCTGCCGCTGAACCTCCGGCGAGTTCAGCACCCATCTTGGCCCCGGACCCGACGGTGGTCCCGGTCGCCGTGATGCCGCCGACGGCATCCGTGCAATCGCAGGTGTCCTCGCGCACGGTCGCCGCGATTCCTGCCTCCAGCAACGGCGACGAGGAGCTCACCAGCCGATTGACGCAACTCGTGGCCATCGCCCAGCGCCTGCCCGCCGGGGCCTTGGCTGCGAACCTGGACGGGTCCGACCATCCGGCGCTTGCGGCCGGCCTGCGCAGCCTGGCTGCGGGCGGCGACGCCCATGCCGTGGCTGCCGCCGTGCGTGCGGCTGGCGATGAGATCCTGCTGCGGGAACAGCAGCGTATCGAACTGATCCTGCGCGCCGTGCTTGCGATCCGATTCGGCGAGGGCCGCGAAGGATTCCTCGCCAGCGTGCGCGATCGCGTCTAGGCGATTCCTCCACCGCTCTGCGTTCCGTCCCCGTCCACCTCAGCCGGATCCGCCATGCTCGACTCCGACCTCATCCAGGGCATCACCGCAACCCCGATCTCCGCCGACCTGCCGGCGGGTGAATCGTTGCGCTACGACGAGGCGGTCACCAACCTCGAACTGGAGGTGGCGAAACTCGACAACGTCGCCGGTGGGGAGATCGATTGGCGCCGGGTCGAACAGGAATCCGCCGCGATCCTCGCACGACGATCCAAGGACGTGCTGATCGCCGCCTGGCTGGTGCGCGCCCTCTGGCAGCGCCACGGCATGGAAGGTCTCGCCGTCGGTCTGGAGACCCTGCGCGATCTGCTCGCGAACTTCTGGGAACCGCTCCATCCGCAGCGGATCCGCCCGCGCCGGGCTGCGCTCGAATGGCTGAGCGAGAAGCTCGGCGCCTGCCTCGAACAGGAACCGCCCGCGAAGGATCCGGCCGCCGTCGCCCGCGCTCTCACCGCGCTGGAGCAGATCGTCGCCTGGTCGGCCGGCCGGTTCGAGGAATCGGATGCCGGCCTGTCCACGCTCCACCGGCAATTGCGTGCCGCCCAGGAGAAATCGCCTGTCGTCGCCACGCCAGCATCCGAGGAAGGCTCCACCGTCATGCCCGCCAGCCCCGAATCCGATGCGGCAGCGCCGACCCCAGCCAGGCCCCCGGCCGAGGGACCGATCCGCAACCGCGAGCAGGCGAACGCCCGGCTGAAGGAACTCGCCGACTGGTTCGCCACCCACGAGCCGCTCAGCCCGGTCGTGCTGCTCCTGCGCCGGGCGGAATCATGGAACCGCAAGGATTTCCGCGAGGTCTTCGCGGAGCTCCTGCGCAACCGCCAGGAGGCGAAAGGTCAGTTGTGGGATGCCCTGGGGATCGAAGACCCGCCGACCTGATGCCGCCGGATAATCCCGCCGGGATTCACGCTCCGGCCTGGATCGCCGTCAGGGCGATGGTGAAGACGATATCCTCGACCAGGGCGCCGCGGCTGAGATCGTTCACCGGCTTGCCCATGCCCTGCATCATCGGGCCGATCGAGATGCAGCCGGTCGACCGCTGCACCGCCTTGTAGGTGGTGTTGCCGGTGTTGAGGTCGGGGAAGACGTACACCGTGGCGCGGCCGGCGACGGTGCTGTTCGGCGCCTTGCTCTTCGCCACGTCGGGCATGCAGGCGGCGTCGTATTGCAGGGGGCCGTCGATGTTGAGCTCCGGCCGGCGTTCGCGTGCGAGCTTCACTGCGGCGGCGACCTTCTCGACGTCGGCGCCGGCGCCGGACGTGCCGGTGGAATAGCTGATCATCGCCACCCGGGGCGGGATGTCGAAGGCGGCGGCCGAATCCGCGCTCTGGATCGCGATGTCGGCGAGCTCCTCGGCGGTCGGGTCGGGATTCACGGCGCAGTCGCCGTAGACCACGACCTGGTCGGGCAGGCACATGAAGAACACCGAACTCGCGAGCTTCATCCCCGGCTTGAGCTTGATGAGCTGCAGCGCCGGGCGGATGGTGTTGGCGGTGGTGTGGATCGCGCCCGACACCAGGCCGTCAACCTCGCCCAGTTTCAGCATCATGGTGCCGAGGACGACGGTGTCCTCCAGCTGTTCTCGCGCCTGGTCCGGGGTCAGGCCCTTGGCCTTGCGCAGCTCCACCATCGGGGCGGTCAGGCGTTCGATGTGCGAACGGGCGTCGAGGATCTGCACGCCCTCGGGCAGGCGGACGTTGTGCGCCTTGGCGGCGGCGTGGATGCGTTCGGGGTCGCCGAGCAGGATGCAGCGGGCGATGCCGCGTTCGGCGCAGATCGCGGCGGCGGCCAGGGTGCGCGGCTCGTCGCCCTCGGGCAGGACGATGCGCTTGGCGAGGGCGCGGGCCTTCTCGATGAGCAGGCAGCGGAACGCCGGCGGGGTCATGCGCGCTTCGCGCTGATGCTTCACCTGGCCGGCGATCCAGGCGGAATCCAGGTTGTTGGCGACCAGATCCATGGTGCGGTCGATGCGCTGGCGGTCGTCGGTGGGGATCTGCGGATCCATCGCGTTGATCGCGGTCACCGTCGCGAAGCTGTCCTTGGCGGTGAGCAGCACCGGCAGGCCCATGCGCCAGGCGCCTTCGCACAGGCGCATGATCTTGGGGTCGGGCAGGAGATCGCCGGTGAGCAGCAGGCCGGCGAGGTCGATGCCGCTCTTGGTCGCGAGCGCCACCGCCATGATGAGGTCGTCGCGGTCGCCCGGGGTCACGATCAGGGTGCCGCCGGTCAGGGCGTCGATCGCATGCGTCACGGTGCGCGCGAGCAGGCGGGTGCGCGCGACGCGGCGGTCGGGCGAGCCGGCGATCAGGGTCTGCGCCCCGATCGCCTCGGCGAGGTCGCGCAGGCGCGGATGCGCCAGGCTGTCGCGGAACGGGATCACGCCGACGAGCGGGATCCCCACCGCGCGGAAGGCGTCGATCCAGGGTTTCACGAGGGAATGCTCGGATTCGACCACCGGCCGTTCGCCGCCTGGCGTCACCGACTGGTAGGTCTCGCCCGGGGCCTGGAAACGGTTGAGGATGCAGCCGCTGACCCGGCCGGGGAAGGTGCGGGCCGCGATCTCGGTCTCTTCCGCCACCTCGGCCGGACTCTGCCCTTCGGCGGTGGCGACCAGGACGACATCCGCATCCAGCGCCTTGGCCACGGCGGCGTTGACCCGGGCCGAGTACATCAGATCGGCCGCCGGCACCATGCCCTCGGTGACCACCAGGTCGACGCTGCGGCCGGCGTCCGCAAGGCGTGCGGGATCACCACTGCGTGCGGCGTCAGCTCCGCGCAGGGCCAGGCGGTGCAGGTCGACCACGCGCTCCATGAGGATCTGCTCCTCGCCGTGCCCGAGCAGCGTTTCGGCCTGGTCGCGCGGCACCGGATCCGGCACCTTGATCGCGGTCGCCGTCCGCACGATCGCCACCGAACGGTCGGCGCCCGTGGTCTGCGCCACCGGCTTGAGGTAGCCCAGGCGCACGCCGCGCCGCTCGAAGGCGCGCAGCAGTCCGATGGTGACCGAGGTCAGGCCGACGTTGTGGCCGGTGGGGGCGAGAAGGAGGGTGCGCGGCATGGGATTCCTAATAGCGTTTTCTGATGACCACCGATTTCACCAGCTTCGAATGGTTTTCCGCGCCGGTTCTGCCGTTGAAACGAACCGATCCATCCATGTCCACCACCCAGACCTCCAATGCACCCTTGGCGAGATAGAGATTCACCTTCTGTTCAATCTCGGTCTCGGAATTCCCAGGAGAAACGATCTCGACGCAGATTTCAGGGGCGACCAGATAAGGAGTCTTGTACCCGTGTTCGGCCATGAACTCCTCGCTGGCCCACGCCACGTCGGCGACCTTGACGCCATCGGACGTCAGGATGCTGCATGCGTTGATGATCTCGCCGCCCTTGCGGCCTTTGCTGAGGCTCACCACCACCTGCGACTGGGCGCTGCCATGCCAGTTCGAGGCCGGTGACATGAGGATCGCCCCGGCCCGGGTGGTTTCGACCTTGTAGGGAATATTCTGGAATAACGGATCCAGCAGGATCCGTTTCCAGGTTGCCAGACCGGCGTTGGTGGTCATGGCCGTCGTTTATCTATGAATGGGTTGGGGACAAGCCGTGGTGATCATGCCGTTGCTCCAGCCACCAGCTCCGCCGTATCCCGCGCGATCATCAGCTCCTCGTCGGTCGGCACCACCAGCACCTGCGGCGTCGTGCCGGCAGGACTGATCCTGCCGTTGGCGCTGCGGCCGTGCTCGGCGTTGGCCTGGGGGTCGAGCGTGATGCCGAGGACGCGCAGGAACCCGGCCGTGCGTTCGCGCACCGGCGCCGAGTTCTCGCCGATGCCGCCGGTGAAGATGAGGGCATCCAGGCGGTCGAGGCCGGCGCAGAGGGCGCCGACCGCCTTGGCGAGGCGGTAGCAGAAGATCTCGATCGCGAGATCGGCCTTGCGGTCGCCCGCGGCGGCGGCGGCGGCGAGCGTCCGCATGTCGTTGGAGACTCCGGAAATGCCGATCAGACCGCTGCGTTTATTGAGGATCTCCACCACGCCATGGGCATCGGTCTTGAGCCGCCCGGCCATGTAGTCGATCAGGGCCGGATCGATGTCGCCGGAGCGGGTACCCATCACCAGCCCCTCCAGCGGGGTCATGCCCATGGTGGTGTCGACGCTGATCCCGCCGCGCACGGCGGCGGCGCTGCATCCATTGCCGAGGTGCGCGGTGATCAGGTGCAGCTCGGCGGCTGGGCGGCCGAGGCGGCGCGCGGCTTCGGCGGCGACGAAGCGGTGGCTGGTGCCGTGGAAACCATAGCGGCGCACGTCGTGGTGGTCGTACCAGTCGGCGGGCACCGGATAGCGCCAGGCGCGTTCGGGCATCGCCTGGTGGAAGGCGGTGTCGAAGACGCCGACCTGGGGCAGGCCGGGCAGCAGGCGCTGGCAGAGGCGGATGCCCAGCAGGTTCGCCGGGTTGTGGAGGGGGCCGAGGTGGTTGCAGGCGGCGATGCGTTCCAGGGCCCCATCGTCGAGCACCACCGATTGCGAGAACTGCCGCCCGCCATGCACCACCCGGTGGCCGACCGCGCGGACACCGGCGATCAGGTCGCGCTGGCGCAGGAGCTCGACCACCGCCGCGATCACTACCGCGTGGTCGGCGTTCGGCAGGTCGCGGCTCTCCTTCCTGCCGGCGATCTGCCACGACAGCGAGGCCTGCGGCGCTTCCAGGCGCTGGCCCAGGCCGGTGGCGAGGGTGGCTCCGCGTTCGGGGTCGACGAGGGCGAACTTGAGGGAGGAACTGCCGCAATTGAGCACGAGCACGGTCATGGGATGGATCTCCAACACGGGTCGCGCAGGTCAAGACCGGCCTGCTGGATGGGGCCAGGCGAGCTGGCTGCGCCGGCTCAAGCAGACCGGGCGCGGCGCTGCAAGGTCTTGATGTACTGCGCGCGTTCGAAGGCGGCCGGTTCGGCGACGTGCTGCTGGCTCAGGCGGCCGCGGATCGGGGCGAGCGCGGCGTGCCCTTGGCGGTCGAGCCAGCCGTCGAGGCCGGCGAGCAGCTCGCCGACGCGCTTCGGTCCCTGCCGGATGAATTCCGAGGCGATCCCGACGCAGTTCGCGCCGGCGAGGAGCGACCGCACCACGTCCTCGGTGGTGTGGACTCCGCCCGTGACCATGAGGTCGGCGCGCACCCGCCCATGCAGGATCGAGGCCCAGCGCAGGGGCAGGAGCAGATCCGCGCCGGTGCTCAGTTCTATGGCGATGGTGTCGCCCATGGTATCCAGGTCGAGATTGGGCTGGCAGAAGCGGCTGAAGAGCGCCAGGCCCTGCACACCGGCATCGACCAGTTCGCTCGCCAGGTTGGGCATGGCGCTGAAGAAGGGATGCAGCTTCACCGCGAGCGGAATGGCGATCTCACCGCGCATCTGGCGCACCAGGTAGATGAAGTTGCGCTCCAGTTCGCGCGCGTTCACGAGCGGATCGGTGGACAGGAAATAGAGGTTCAGCTCGATCGCGTCGGCGCCGGCCTGCTGCAGATCGCGGGCGAAGTCGGCCCATGGGCCGGGGGTGATGCCGTCCATCGACGCGATGACCGGGACCCGGGTCGCGCGCTTGAGCGCGCGCAGCGCCTCCAGATAGCGTTCCGGGGTGTGGACGAAGCCGGCTGCGGAGGGGAAGTAGCTGGCGGCGAGGGCCTGGTTCTCGCTCTGGCGGCAGAGCCGGCGATCGAGGGGGCCGGGGAACTGCTCCTGGAAGACGGAATGCATGACCACCGCGCCGACGCCCGTCTGGTCATCGGCGGATGTCTCCAGGAACGGCCGGATCTGCGCCAGGGTGTGGGTCAGCGGACACGCCGCCACCACGAGCGGGTTCTTGAGGGGCAGGCCGAGGTAGGAGGTGGCGAGACGGGTCATGGTGCTGATTGTACCACGGTTTCAGCGCTGATACGTCGGACGGTTGGTGTAATGGGTGTGGAGCAGCCGGTGCGACTTCTCGCCCAGCGGCTTGCCGAGGAAATCGTCATAAAGCTTCATGACATAGGGGTTCTCATGCGAGCAGCGCCAGATCCCGGCGGAGTCCTCGCCGTACAGGCCCTTGGCGCGCGCCTTGCGCAGTTCATCGGTGACGCCGTAGGGCTGGCCGCCGCCGCCGACGCAGCCGCCGGGGCAGGCCATGACCTCGATGAAGTGGTAGGGCAGGGGGCTGCCCTTGGCCTTGGCTTCGCGCACCCGTTCGATGACCACCTCGGCGTTGCCCAGGCCATGCGCGACCGCGATGCGGACCTCGCGTCCGGCGACGTTGAGGCTCGCCTCCTTCACGCCCTGCAGGCCGCGGGTGACCTCGAACTCGACCTTGCCGAGCTTCTGGCCGGTGACGAAATGGACGGCGCTGCGCAGCGCGGCTTCCATCACGCCGCCGGTCGCACCGAAGATGGTGCCGGCGCCGGTGTAGGCGCCCAGGATGTGGTCGGGCTGGGCGTCGGGGATGGTGTGGAAGGCGATGCCGGACTGCTTGATCATGCGCGCCAGCTCGCGCGTGGTCAGGCTGACATCGACATCCTGGCGGCCCGACGCGGCCATGTCCTGGCTGCGCTGGATCTCGAACTTCTTCGCGGTGCAGGGCATGATCGAGACCATGAAGATCCTCGCCGGATCGAGCGCGTTCCTGTCGGCGAAGTAGGTCTTGGCGAGGGTGCCGACCATCTCGTGGGGCGACTTGCAGGACGAGAAGTGCGGGATCATGTCGCCATGGTATTTTTCCATGAAATCGACCCAGGCCGGGCAGCAGCTGGTGATCAGCGGCAGCTCGCCCTTGCCGTGCGCGAAGCGCTCGACGAACTCGCTGGCCTCCTCGATGATGGTCAGGTCCGCGCCGAAGTTGGTGTCGAAGACCGCCTTGAAACCCATCCGGCGCAGGGCGGCGTAGATCTTGCCGGTCAGGTTGGTGCCGGGGGCGTAGCCGAAGGCCTCGCCGAGGGCGACGCGCACCGCCGGGGCGATCTGGGCGACGCAATAGGCGTCGGGATCCTGGAGCTTCCGCCACACGACCTGGGTCTCGTCGTATTCCACGATCGCGCCGGTCGGGCAGTGGGCCGAGCACTGGCCGCAGCGCACGCAGGGCGATTCGGCGAGGGTGATGTCGCCGGCGGGCGAGATGCGCGTCTCGATGCCGCGTTCCATGAAGCAGAGCGCATGCACGTCCTGGCGCTCCTGGCATACCTGGATGCAGCGGCCGCACGAGATGCACTTGCGCGGATCGAGCGTCACCGCCCGGGTGCTCTCATCGAGCGGCAGATCGGGAGTGATGTCGTCGAGCACCTTGCGGCGGATGTCGAAATCCGCCGCGAGGGTCTGGAGTTCGCAGTTCTGGTTCCGGCCGCAGGTCAGGCACTCGTTGGGATGCTTCGAGAGCATGAGTTCGAGCACGCTGCGCCGGGTCTGGACGATCTCGGGATCCTCGGTGCAGAGATCCATGCCCGGTTCGATCGGGGTGCAGCAGGCGCGCAGCATGCGGCCGTTCGCCCGGTTCCGCACCACGCAGATGCCGCAGGCGGCGGTGTGGTCGAGATCCGGATGCTTGCACAGGGTCGGGATCTTGACGTGGACCTCCCTCGCGGCGGCGAGGATGGAGGTGCCGTCGGCGACCGCGACCGGGATTCCGTTGATCAGGGCCTGGATCATGGGCTTCGTTCCTGGTGGGAGGGCGGGGGAGGCGGGATTCATCGGGCCGGTTCGGCGGCGAGCCGCGCATCGAACTCGGACTGGAAATAGCGCAGGCCGGACAGCACCGGATTGGGCGCGGTCTGGCCCAGGGCGCACAGGCTGGCCTTCTGCATCGCCTGGGCGATGCGGCGGATGGTGACGATGCTTTCCTGCGTCCCCCTGCCATCGGCGACCTTTTCCAGTTCGCGCAGCATCTGGGTGCCGCCGATGCGGCACGGCGCGCACTTGCCGCACGACTCGTCGACGCAGAAGCCGAGGTAGAAGCGGGCGAGTTCGACCACGCTGTCGCCTTCCTCCATCACGATCATGCCGCCGGAACCCATGATCGAGCCGAGCTGCTGCAGGTGCTCGTAGCTGACCGGCGTGTCGAGGAGTTTGGCCGGGATCAGGCCGCCGGACGGCCCGCCGGTCTGCACCGCCTTGACCGGCGCTCCCGAGGTCGTGCCGCCGCAGATGCCGACCACGATGTCCTTCAGCGTCGTGCCCATCGGGATCTCGACGAGTCCTGCGTTCTTCACCTTGCCGGTGACCGCGAAGACCTTCGTCCCCTTCGATTTGTCGGTGCCGATGGCGCCGAACCACGCGCCGCCCTTGACGATGATCTGCGGGATGTTGGCCAGCGTTTCGACGTTGTTGATCATCGTCGGCTGGTCCCACAGGCCCTTGATCGAGGGATACGGCGGGCGCGGGCGCGGGGTGCCGCGCTTGCCTTCGACCGAGGCGATCAGCGCGGTCTCCTCGCCGCAGACGAACGCGCCGGCGCCGAGGCGAACCTCGCAGTCGAAGTCGATGCCGGTGCCGAGGATGTCCTTGCCCAGAAGCCCATTGGCGCGCGCCTGGCGCATCGCCTTCTCGATGCGCTCGACCGCGAGCGGATACTCGGCGCGGATGTAGAACACGCCCTGCTTGGCGGCGATCGCGAAGCCGCCCAGGATCATGCCTTCGATCACCGCATGGGGATCGCCTTCGAGCACGCTGCGATCCATGTAGGCGCCGGGGTCGCCCTCGTCGCCGTTGCAGATTATGGTCTTTTCCACGCCTTTCGCCTGGCGGGTGAGGTTCCACTTCATCCAGGTCGGGAAGCCGGCGCCGCCGCGGCCGCGCAGGCCGGAGATCTTCAGCTCTTCGATCACCTGCTCCGGCGTCATGCCGGTCAGCGCCTTCTTCACCGCCTGGTAGCCGCCGCTGGCGAGGTAGTCCTCGATCGATTCCGGATCGATGACGCCGCAGTTGCGCATCACCACGCGGTACTGCTTCCCGGCGCCGGTCGGACCGGGCGCGACATCGCAGGAGCAGCCATATTCGGCCAGGCCAGGCACGCGCAGATCCTCGAGCACCTTGCCGCCGAGGACGTGCTCGGCGACGATGCGCTGTGCAGATTCCGCGTCGACGTGGCCGTAGGTCACCGGCGGCGCGCCGGCGAGATTGACCTCGACCAGCGGCTCCAGCGAGCACATCCCGGCGCAACCGCAGCGGCGCACCTGGAGATCCAGTTTGCGCGTCTTGGCCTCATCGCTGAGGACGCGGAAGACCTCGGCCGCGCCGGCGGCGATGCCGCAGGTGCTCAGGCCCACCTTGATCGAAGGCTTCACCTGCTGGCGCAGGCGGTCGCGGGCGGCATCGAGATCAGCGGGAGTCATGCGGGGCATGGCGGCTTCCTTGGAAGGGTGGCGGCTGTCGGCACCAGGTGCGGGAAAGAACGGCGCATTCGGATCGATGCCTGGGCGACCGCCGCAGCACGGTGAAGAGCGACCTAGTTGTGGCAGGTCGGTTTGCCGGCGGCGGCGCAGGCGCAGACCTTGTCGACCGCCTCGTCCGGCTTGACCTTCGGATGGATGGTGCCGTTGCTGGTCAGCACCGGGGCGAGGCCGCAGCAGCCGAGGCAGCGCACCTCCTGCAGGTGGTACTCGCCGTCCTTGGTGCTTTCGCCCGGCTTGATGCCGAGCTTCGCCGTGAGCTTTTCCAGGATCTGCGGTGCGCCTTTCAGATAGCAGGCGGTGCCCATGCAGACCGAGATGACGTTCTTCCCCGGCGCTTCGAGTTTGAAGTAGTTATAGAAGGTGATCACCTCGTAGATGCGCGCCACCGGCACTTCCAGCATCTTCGCCAGCACCAGCGAGCAGTTGCGCGGCACATAGCCGTAGCGCTCCTCGACATCATGCAGAACCATGATCAGCGACCCGCGCTTGTCCTTCCACTTCTTGACGATGCGGGCGAGCTCTTCCTGGACGGCGGGTTCGACCTTGGTGGCGGCGGGGCGGGTGCCAGATGACATCGGATGTCTCCCGTGTCGGGTTCTCGTTGGTGGTTGAGAATGGATCCTGGGCGTCGGGTCCGGGATTCATCGAGGGGGTTTCCTGTGCCACCATGATGTTCACGCATGGAAGTCGTCGGATTTAAGGCATGCAGCAAATGCAATTGGTTTGCAGGATGTTTCGACTGAGGGAAAATCCATTGCCCCGATTCAAACAGACATCATGTCGAGGTTGCCGGTCTCGACCGTGGTCTGGCGCCGGATCGACCGGAACATGCACCACCGAGCCGGCCCGGCGACCCGATCAGGCGGATCCTGGGGAGGGAAGATGGATCCTCCACCCACGGGACGACCCCGATCCATCGGTCCTGCGCGTCGAGCCATGCAACCAGGAGGGAAGCAGCCATGTCCGATCGTCTGATCCTCACCGACGCCGAATGGCGCAAGCGCCTGACCCCGGAGCAGTACGCCGTGCTGCGTCGCGCCGGCACCGAACCCGCATTCTGCGGAGGCTACTTCGTGACCCGGGAGCACGGCGCGGGCCTCTACCACTGCGTCGGCTGCGGTGCGGGCCTGTTCCGTTCGGCGACCAAGTTCGATTCCGGATCCGGTTGGCCGAGCTTCTGGGAGCCGCTCCCCGGCGCGGTCGGCGAACGCCAAGACCGCTCGCACGGCATGGTCCGCACCGAGGTCGTCTGCGCCCGCTGCGATGGGCACCTCGGCCATGTCTTTGACGACGGCCCGCGCCCGACCGGCCGGCGCTACTGCATCAACGCGATCTGCCTGGAATTCCGCCAGGAGGAATCGCAGCCGGCGCTCGGCGCGCAGGCCGCGGCGACGGCGAAGGCCACCTTCGCCATGGGCTGCTTCTGGGGTGTCGAGGCGACCTTCGCCGCGGTGCAGGGGGTGCTGGCGACCCGGGTGGGCTATAGCGGCGGCAAGACCACGGCGCCGACCTACCACGACGTCTGCGGCGGCGACACCGATCATGCCGAGGCGGTCGAGGTGGAATACGATCCCGCCGTGGTCGCCTACGACCAGTTGCTGGAGGTCTTCTGGGCCAACCACGACCCGACGACCCGCAATCGACAGGGACCGGATGTCGGCACCCAGTACCGTTCGGTCATCTTCACCCACGATGCGGCCCAGGCCGAAGCCGCCCGGAAGTCGCTCGCCGCCCACGCCGCGCAGTTCCGCCGGCCGATCGTCACCGAGATCGTGCCCGCGCCGACCTTCTGGCCGGCCGAGGACTATCACCAGAAATACCTGGAAAAACGCGGTCTGAACGCCTGCCACTGACGGGCATTCAGCGTTGGTCGGCGGGTTCCAGATAACGATCCAGCGCGAGATGGCTGATCCGGCACGGCGGCAGGGCGCGCAGGAAGTAGCGTCCGTAGGCCTTGGTCAGGATGCGGTGATCGAGGATCGCCACGGTGCCGGTGTCGGTCTTGGTGCGGATCAGCCGGCCGAAGCCCTGCTTCAGGCGCAGGATCGCCTCGGGCACGGTGCGCTCCAGGAAGGCGTTGCCGCCGCGTGCGGTGATCTGGTGCAGGCGGGCTTCGACGACGGGGTGATTGGGTACTTCGAACGGCAGCTTGGTGATGATGACATGACGCAAAGCGTCGCCGGGCACGTCGACGCCTTCCCAGAAGGAACTCGTCCCGAACAGCACCGCATCGCCGGTGCGCTTGAAGAGGTCGAGCATCTGCGCCCGGCCCATGCCGGAACCATGGCGCAGGACGAAGCGGGCGGCGCGATCGAGATGCGGCCGCACCAGGTCATGCACGGCCTGCAATTGCCGGTAGCTGGTGAAGAGGACGAACGTACCGCCGCGCCCGCCTTGTTCCGGATCGAGCAGATATTCGGCGAGCCAGGTGGCGACCGCCTGCTCGTAGCGCTGCGAGTTGGGATCAAGCGGCGACTGGTTCAGGATCATCCCCGCCTGGGCCGCGAAATCGAAGGGCGAATCCAGGCGTTTCGCGAGGCCGCCGTCAAGGCCGATGCGCCGGCGCAGGAACAGGAAGCGGTCGGAATCATCCGCCGCCAGGGTTGCCGAGGTCAGGATGCAGGTGCGGGTCTGGTCGAACAGGCGTTCCTTGAGCAGCGCGCCCACCGCGAGCGGGCTCGCGGACATCGAGATCGAGCCTTTGCCGCGCGGGACATGGGCGAAGTAGACGAGGCCCGGATCCGCCTGTTCGATCACCGCGCGCAGGCCGCCGCTGACGCCCACCGTGCGCGCGACCTGGGCTTTGATCTCCATCGCGGTGTTGTCGTCGTCGGCGCGTTCGCTCAGGCCCGTCAGGGCAGCCGCCACCGCGTCGAGGCACGGCGACAGCACGTTCTCCACCGCGTGGGCGGTGCCGATGCGGACGGTCTCCTCGTTGCGCTCGCGCGCGGCGGCCAGGTTCGCCACTTCCGTCCAGAAGCGCTGGTTCGCCTCGCGGGCGGTTTCCACCGCCGCGCGCGCCGCGTCGAACTCCGGCCGCGCCAGCAGGCCGTGGCCCTTGCGCGAATACAGGCCTTCGAGCAGGAAGCGGACCTGGCCTTCGCTGACGCTCACGCCCAGGTGGTCGGTGGCGACATCCTCCAGCGCGTGCGCCTCGTCGAACACCACCACGTCGTGGGCCGGCAGGATGGCGGCGTGATCCTCGCGCAGGGCGAGGTCGCTGAAATACAGGTGGTGGTTGACCACCAGGATGTGCGCGTCCTCCATCGCCCGCCGCGCGTTGTAGAAGAAGCACGATTCGTAAGTCGGGCATTTGCGCCCGAGGCAGTTGGTGCGGTCGCTCTGGACCTGCTTCCAGACCTGCCAGGGCGGATCCCAGCCGAGGTCCGCGAGATCGCCGACCTCGGTGTCCTTGGCCCAGGTCGCGATCTCGCGCAGGGCGCTGGCGTCGTCGCGGGTCTCGAAGAGGGCTTCCTGGCCGGTGTGGGCGAACCCCAGGCGTCGGCGGGACAGGTAGTTCTGCCGGCCCTTCACCAGCACGGCCTGCAAACCAGGGAGGACGCGGGTCAGCAGCGGGATGTCCTTGCCGATCAGCTGTTCCTGCAGGGCGATGGTGTTGGTCGAGACCACCACCTTTTCGCCCGTGCGCAGCGCATGCAGCGCGATCGGCACCAGGTAGGCGAACGATTTGCCGACCCCGGTCGGAGCCTCGCAGATCGCATGGGTGGACGCGCGGATCGCCTCATCGACCAGTCGCCCCATGGCGAGCTGCTGCGGCCGCGACTCGAATCCCGTCAACGCCCCCGCGAGCAGACCGCCCGGCGCGAGCACCTCATCGACGGTCGGTTCCGGCATGGTGGCAGTATGGGCCTATCCGTACCGGGGCAATGCGGCGCAGCGGCAGTTGATGCTCAGGCGGTGGAAAACCGCCGGAATCAGCCCCGCTCGCCCGATCCTTCACCCACTGCCAGCTGCGTGCGGAAGAAGGAGCGCATGCGCTCGACGGTGTTGGCTGAGATGCCCTGCGCAGCCTGAAGCAAGGCATGGTAGACGGCGATGCGGTTCGAGCGGCCGTGGCCGATGATGGTGATGCCGTCGACGCCGACCAGCGGACAGCCGCCGACGTAACTCCAGTGGGCGCGGCGCTTGAGGCGGTCGAAGGCGGGGCGGACCAGTTTGCCGCCGAGCTTGGTGCGCAGGCTGCGGTAGATCTCTTCCTTGAGCACCTTGTGGATGGCGTCGAAGACGCCTTCGGAGGCTTTCAGCACGACGTTGCCGGTGAAGCCGTCGCAGACCACGAGGTCGAGTTCGCCGGAATAGATGTCGTGGCCTTCGACGTTGCCGACCAGGTTGAGGTCGGTCTGGCGCAGCAGCTGCAGGGCCTCGGTGGTGAGGTGGTCGCCTTTTTCCTCTTCCGAACCGATCGACAGGACGCCGACCTTCGGGCGCTTGGTGCCGACTGCGGTTTCGATGTAGCAGGCGCCGAGTTCGGCGAACTGGACGAGGTGCTCCGGCTTGCAGACCGAATTCGCGCCGCCATCGCACATCCAGGTGAGCTTCTTCGGGGTCGGCAGCGGGACCAGGATGCCGGCGCGCTTCACCCCCGGGATCCGGCGCAGGTGCAGCTGCGCCGCCGCGACGCTGCATCCGGTGTTGCCGCACAGCACCATGCCATCAGCCTTGCCCTGCTTGACCAGCTGGGCGCAGCGGTTCATCGAATCGTTGGGCTTGGTCCGCAACGCCTCGATCTTGTCCGCCATCCCGATCACTTCGGGGGCGTGTTCGATCGCGATATTGCTGAGATTGCAGTTTTCGCGCTTCAGGCAGGCGACGAGGTCGTTTTCACGGCCGACCAGCACGACGGTGTGGCTGGGATGGGCCTTGGCGTAATCGACCGCGCCCTGGACCATGGCCAAGGGCGCGTCATCACCACCCATCGCATCGAGGGCGATCCGCATCGACGGAACGACTACTTGCTGCTGCCGCCGTCGGACTCGCCGGGCTTGGCGGTCGACTCAGCATCCTCCTTGAAGAGGATCTGGCGGCCATTGTAGAAGCCCGTCTTCAGATCGACGTGGTGCGGGCGGTGGATGCTGCCGGTCCGCTTGTCCACGGCCATGCCGGGGGCGGAGAGCGCGTGGTGGCTCTGGCGGAGCTTCTTCCGGCTATGGCAGGTGCGACGTTTGGGGACGGCCATGACAACCTCTCAAGCAGGGGACGGAGAAAGTCCGCCGGGCGGGGGGGTGGGAACCTATGGTCTCGCCAGGGGTCGTCAAGTTGGCAGCGTTGCAGCTTCCCGGCCGGATTCCGGCCGATCGTCGGCCCCCGGGCGATGCGTCGAAGCGCGGTGACCGGTTGGGTTGGTCCGGTTGCGCGGGGCGGATGCCGCTGCCCCTTCCTTGACTCGGGCTCGGGGGGCACCTAGCTCACGCCCCGCCGCAGCCGGTGCTGCGCTTTGCACGGAGCCCCCACATGTCCAGGCTTTCCTCCCGCGTCGGGCGCATCGACGCCAGCGGCATCCGCAAGGTCTTCGATCTCGCGAAAGCGCTCAAGGATCCCATCAACCTGTCGATCGGTCAGCCGGATTTCGCGGTGCCGGGCGAGGTCAAGCAGGCGGCGATCGCCGCGATCGCGGCGGGGAAGAACACCTACACCCAGACCCAGGGCATCCCCGAGCTGCGCGAGCTGCTGCTCGCCGACGAGGCTGACTACCACGGCCGGCGCTATGCGGCGGACGAGATCCTGATCACCAGCGGCGTCAGCGGCGGGCTGTTCCTCGCCCTGTGCGCCCTCGTCGACGATGGCGACGAGGTCATCATCCCGGATCCGTACTTCGTCATGTACAAGCACCTGGTGCGCCTGTTCGGCGGCGTGCCGGTGTACCTCGACACCTACGACACCGGCTTCGCCCCTGCCGCCGATCGCCTGGAAAAATGCATCACGCCGCGCACCAAGCTGCTGCTCCTGAACAGCCCGGCGAACCCGACCGGACGCATCCTGTCGCGCGACCACCTGCGCGCCCTCGCGGCGGTCAGCGCGAAGCATGGTCTCGCGGTGATCTCGGATGAGATCTACCGCGGCTTCGCCTACGTCGACTGCCCGTCGATGGCGGAGTTCCTGCCGGACTGCCTGGTGCTCGGCGGCCATTCCAAGACCTATGCGATGACCGGTTGGCGCCTGGGCTATGCCTGCGGGCCGGCGGATCTCATCCAGGCGATGACGAAAGTGCAGCAGTACAGCTTCGTCTGCGCACCGTCGATCGCGCAGTACGCGGCCCTGGCCTGTCCCCAGGTCGACCTCAAGCCGAACCTGGAGGCCTACCGCGCCAAACGCGACCTGATCTCTGGATTGCTGGCCCCGGCCTACGAACTCGCCCCGCCCGATGGCGCGTTCTACCTCTGGGCCAAGGCCCCGCGCGGGCTGACCGGGGACGAACTCGTGACCCAGGCGATCGCGCGCAACCTGCTCATCATCCCCGGTTCGGTGTTCAGCGAACGCGCCAGCCATTTCCGCATCTGCTACACCGTGCCCGACGCCAAGCTGCGCGCCGGGGCCGAAGTGCTGCTCGCGCTCGCGAAGGGCTGAAGCGTGCGCTTCGATCTGGTGCTCTGCGATGTCGATGGCTGCCTGTCCCCGGAGCATCCGGGTCCGCTCGACGTGAACGCCCTGGCCGCCGTGGCCGCGCACAACCGCGCTGCGCGCGAACGCCGCGACCGGCCGCGGGTGGTGCTTTGCACCGGCCGGCCGCAACCGTTCGCTGAACTCCTCTGCCGCCTGATCGAGGACTTCGACGGCCCGGCGATCTGCGAGAACGGGGTGTGGCTCTACCATCCTGCGAACAACCGCTACGAGCTGGATCCGACCATCACCCCGGCGCAGATCGCCGCGATCCAGGAACTGGCCGGCTGGATGCGCGAGCGCTACGGCGCGCATGGGGCCCAGATCCAGCCCGGCAAGGACGCCTCGGCGTCGCTCTACCATGGCGACCACGAGTGGCTCGTCGGCGCGCGCGCCGAAATCGCGGCCGAGGCCGCCCGGCGCGGCCTGCCGATCCGGGTGTCGATGTCGTGGTTCTACGTCAACTGCGATCTCGCGCACGTCAGCAAGGGTTCCGGCATCCAGCGCCTGGCTGCCGCGACCGGCATCGGGCGAGATCGTTCAGCCGGCATCGGCGACACCCTGGGCGACCTCGCCATCGCCGACAACGTCGCCTGGTTCGCCTGCCCGGCGAACGCCGATCCGAAGCTGAAGGCACGCGCGCACTACGTGTCGCCGCTGGCCGAGGCCGCCGGAGTGGTCGACATCCTGGAACAGATCGGGCGTCTCGCGTAGCAGGATCCCCTTCGACCTGGTTGCCTACGGTCGAAGGTAATGCCGGGCAACATTGCCAGCACGGCAGGCGAGGGATAGGAATCCGCCCGTCTGGAAGGTATCCTGGTCCAGGATTTCCGCCCTGCCTGCAGCCACGTCGTCGGCCCACCCGCCCCGGATCCGCCATGAACTCCATCCCCACCGGCATCAACCTGCTCCACGATCCCCGCTTCAACCGGGGGACCGCCTTCACCCCCGAGGAACGCCGTACCCTGGGCCTGCGCGGGCTGCTGCCGCCCATCGTCGCCGACGCCAGGCTGCAAGGCGCGCGCATCCTGAATGAGCTGAAACGGCAGGGCAACGACCTCGAACGCTACGTGAAGCTCATCGCCTTGCAGGATCGCAACGAGACCCTGTTCTACCGCGTCGTCATCGACCACATCGACGAGCTGATGCCGCTCATCTACACCCCGACCGTGGGCCAGGCCTGCCAGCAGTACGGCCTGATCTACCATCGGCCGAGGGGCCTGTTCATCTCGCTCAACGACCTCGGCCACGTGCGCGAATGCCTCGCCAACTGGCATGAAGACGATGTGCGGGTCATCGTGGTCACCGACGGCGAACGCATCCTCGGCCTGGGCGACCTCGGTCTGGGCGGCATGGGCATCCCGGTCGGCAAGTTGTCGCTCTACACCGCCTGCGCCGGCGTCCCGCCGCGCACCTGCCTGCCGGTGATGCTCGATGTCGGCACCGACAACCAGACGCTGCTCGACGATCCGTTCTACCTCGGTCTGCGGCGGAAACGCGAACGTGGACAGGACTACGATCGCCTGATCACCGAGTTCATCACGGCGGTGCAGGAACGCTGGCCGGACTGCCTGATCCAGTTCGAGGATTTCGCCAACGCCAACGCCTTCCGCCTGCTCGAGGACTGGCGCGATCGCGTATGCTGCTTCAACGACGACATCCAGGGGACCGCCTCGGTGGCGCTGGCCGGGCTGATGTCGGCGGCGAGCCTCACCGGGCGGCCGCTGGCCGACAGCCGCATCCTGTTCCATGGCGCCGGCGAAGCCGGCCTGGGCATCGGCAACCTGATCACCGCCAAGCTGGTCAGCGGCGGTCTGAGCGAATCCGAGGCGCGGCAGCGCTGCTGGTTCGTCGATTCGTCGGGCCTGGTCGTCGCCGGTCGCGACCGCCTGACCCCGCACAAGGCGCACTTCGCCCACGCCCATCCCCAGGTTCCCGATTTGCTGACCGCGATCAGGGCGCTCAAGCCGACCGCCCTGGTGGGCGTGTCCGGGCAGGGCCGTTCGTTCACCCCCGAGATCCTCGCCGAGATGGCGAACCTCAACGAAAAGCCGGTGATCTTCGCGCTCTCGAACCCGACCTCGAAATCCGAATGCACGGCCGAGGAGGCCTACGCCGCGAGCGCCGGCCGGGCGGTCTTCGCCAGCGGCAGCCCGTTCGCGCCGGTCACCTTCGCGGGCCGGACCCACGTCCCCGGCCAGTGCAACAACGCCTACATCTTCCCCGGCATCGGCCTGGCCGTGGTCGCCACCCGCGCGAAGCGGGTCACCGACGCGATGTTCATCGTCGCCGCCGAGGCGCTGGCGCGGCAGTCGAGCCACGCTGACCGCGAGCTGGGCCGCATCTTCCCCTCGCTGTCGCAGATCCGCGCGGTCAGCCGGGAGATCGCGGTGGCGACTGCCGAGTCCATCTTCGCCCAGGGACTGGCCGGCATCCCGCGCCCGCCCGACCTGCGCGCCTTGATCGACGCGACGGTCTACGAACCGGTGTACCGGACGTTGTCGGTGTAAAGCCACCGATGTCGTTTCGCTTGCTCAGCCGCTAAATCCAAACCTGCGGTAATACTGAACCTTTCCATCCGCAGTTTTTTCGGCTTTAAGGACGCATAATTGTCCGTCACCCGCTTGAAGCAAAGTAACGGTCTTGCCGACACAGGACGGCCCTAGTGGCAAGCGTAGCGAGTTGTAACTTAGCCAAGTTTCATCCTTCATTTCCGTGCGCGAAACGAGGCGAACACCTCCAACAAAGGCTAATTGCACCTTCTCGCCAGAATTAAAGTTGAGACCTTCGATGGTGGTGATGATGTAATCGTTCTTTGAATCGACCAAAACTGGTCCTTGACCCAGGGCGTCCAACCAGGCTCTTTCATCACTTGGCCCCCAAATCAGGCATAGGTGATCATCACGTAATTCGATTTTCGCCGTCGCAACACCTTTGCTGTCAGATTCACGATTATTGGTGCATGCGGTCGATAGGAGCATGCAACAAATCAGTGTCGGCAGTTGCATGTGGTGGTGAAAGAAACCGTGAATGGAGCGGGTCATGAAAACTCCTGGTGTTTTCGGGTGTGTGGACAGGGGTTGTTCATAGAATCGAGGTTGCTCAATGTCTTTGATGGTTTTTTTTAATTCCCTGGTCGTGTCATCAGTGGCGTATGACTTCCTGGGTGGGACACGGTGGAAACAGAATCATATGGCCATCATCACCCCATCGTCGGGCAGACCCTACCCCACCATCGACTTGCAGGCATCAGTCGTTCACGTTACCCAGGGCGTCCCAGGAGCACCCCATGGCGTCACTGTCCTTCTTCCAGAACCGTCTCGGCCGCACCGACGGCGTCAGCCTCGAGGTCGACAAGTGGCGCCACATCCTGCGCGACCGCCTGGGCCACACGGTGTGGTATGGATCGGGCAATGATGACGTCGCCGGCAACTACGTCATCCCGGAACTCTACGCCCAGCATCCGCGCACCTGGCGGATCCTCCGCAATGCCACGGTGGAATACAAGGATTTCGCGCGCGAAGAGGATCTCGAACTCGAGATCTACAACCACGCCGACATCATCGAGTCGAAGCTCCTCCAGTTCATCACCGAGAAGAAGCTCGATGTCCTCCTGCCCAACAACCTGTGCTCGGGTGGCTACCAGCCGGCGGCGGCGATCGCCTTCCACCGCGTCCTGCGCCGCACCGGCATCCCGGCGATCATCCACAGCCACGACTTCTACTTCGAGGATTCGGGCGAAGTGAAGGCGACCTGCCACGTCACCGCCTCGATCTATGAGCGCTACTTCCCGCCCAAGCTGCCCAACGTGCAGCACGTGGTGATCAACCGCATCTCGCAGCGCGAGATCAAGCGGCGCAAGAACATCGACACCACCGTCGTCCCCAACGTCTTCGACTTCGACCAGCCGGCCTGGGTGCATGACGCCTACAACCAGGATTTCCGCGCCGCCTTCGGCATCGGTCGCGACGACCTGGTCTTCCTCCAGGCGACCCGCATCCTCGACCGCAAGGGCATCGAGCTCGCGATCGACACCGTGGCCGAACTCGGCGCCGCCGCCCGCCGCAAGGCGCTCTCCGGCGTGCGGACGGCGTCCGGCGGCACCTTCGCTGCCGGCAAGCGCCTGGTGCTGCTGTGCGCCGGCATCGTCGAGACCATCGGCATCAGCGGGAATTACTGGGGTTCCCTGCAGGAACGCGCGAAGGAGAAGGGCGTCGAGATGATCCACGTCGGCGACCGCGTGAAGCACAGCCGGGGCCAGATGCCGGACGGATCCAAGGTCTACTCGCTCTGGGACAGCTACGTCGAGGCCGACTTCGTGACCTACCCCAGCTTGTGGGAAGGCTGGGGCAACCAGTTCATCGAAGCGGTGTTCGCCCGCCTGCCGGTGCTGATCTACGAGTATCCGGTGTGGAAGACCGATCTCGCCCCCGCCAACTTCGACGTGGTATCGCTGGGCGACACCGTCACCGGCAAGGACCGTCGCGGCCTGGTCGAGGTCGCGCCCGCGAAGCTCGCCGCCGCCGCCGACCAGATCATCGCCATCCTCACCGATCCGCAGCGGCGCAAGGCGATCGGGGACCACAACTACGAGGCCGGGCGCAAGCATTTCGGCTATGACACCCTCGAACGCCTGATCCGCGAACTGCTGGCGAAGCACGGCATCGCCTGAGGCGCAGGTGGATCAGGTTGCCTCGCAGGCGGGTTGCTCCCGGCGCCGTGCCGGGGAGCATCCCCAGCCCATGCCCGATCCCCGCAGCGAACGCATCATCAACGGTTGCCGGCTCTTCGCCCGGCTCGCCCCGAGCGGACGCGAACGGCTGGCCGCCATCGCGCGGCCGGTCGACGCGCCCGCCCGCCACATGCTGTTCCGCCAGGATGATCCCTGCCCAGGCGCCTTCGTGGTCGGCCGCGGCCGGGTGAGCGTCTACAAGCTCGCCCCGAGCGGCAAGGAGCACATCCTGCACCTCGTCGGGCCCGGCGGCATCTTCGCCGAGGCGGCGGTCATCGGCGGATTCCCCTGTCCCGCCTTCGCCCAGGCCACCGAGGCGAGCGAGCTCGCGCTGCTGCCGGCCGCCGACCTGATGGCGCTGCTGCGCGCCGATCATGGATTCTGCCTTGATCTGCTCGCCGGCATGGCGGGCTGGCTGCATTACATGGTCGACCAGGTCGACGCCCTGGTGCTCAGCGACGCGAGCGGGCGCCTTGCGCGCTGGCTGATTGCCAATGCCGGACCGGACGGCATCGCCCGCCTGCCCAGCCCGAACCGGCTGCTCGCCCTGCACCTCAACCTCACCGCCGAGACGTTATCGCGCATCCTGCGCCGGTTCAGCGACGAGAACCTCATCGTCCACGAGGACGACCGCGTCACCGTCCTCGATCGCGACGGCCTCGGCACGATCGTGGCGGGAGTCTAGGCGGAGCAGGCCGGCGCCACCCGCCCGCGTGGGCGGCTACGCGGGCACGGCAAGGCAGCGTGGTCTCGTCTTCCGGTCACTCCGGATCCAGGGCAGAGCCATGGCCTGGCAGCGTCGGCTGCGCCCTGCCGATATCAGCCGGCTGCAGCGATGAGGGCGACCAGGGCGATGGCCCCGACCACGATCACGGCATCGGCCGGCACGGTCAGGGCGTAGAGCGCCCGCCGGCTGCCCAGGATGGCCTGGTCGCGTTCGCGCCAGAAGAACCGCATGCTGCCGGCCGCGGTCACCGTGCGGTTCCCCGCCGGATTGAACCAGGTGGCGCTGAATGCGTCGCCGGCCCCGGCCGGCGCGTGGATCTCGATGAGCCGGGGCACCCCGTCCCCGGCCGAGGACGGGAAGCGTTCCAACGCGACCGGGGTGACCGCCGTCGCGGTGCCGGTCCAATCGTCGACCACGTGCAGGACGACGGTGGCGTGTCCGCTCGCGCCCGGCAGCGGTGCCGGTGGTCCGGCCTCGTACATCGCCGGGCGGCCGATGCGGGGATCGCAGGGCAGCCAGAGCAGCACGTCGCGTTTGCGCTCGCCGCGCAGGGCCTGCGGGACGCTGTAGACATGGTGGCCGCTGCCCGGTTCACGTTCGCGCGAAAGACCGAGATAGGTGGCCTTGCTCTCGGGTCTGGTGGTCTGCAGTTCGCGGTTCTCGGCCGAGAACTGGTCGTTCGAGCGCGACAGGGCGCCGGAGACGCAGCCCGATCCGGCCAGGGCGCCGACGAGCACCGGAATGATCGCGAGCGGGTGTTTCATGGGGCATCCTTGCCGGAATCTGGGATGGCGGCGGCCCCGGCCGGCGCCTGGATCGGCGGTGGTGAGATCGCCTCGACGCTCGGCGGGGGTGCCGCCGGCTTGGGCCAGTCGAGCCCTTCGCACCAGGGCGGCACGGTCACCTGGCCCCGGGCCCGGTCGCGGCCATAGATGAGATCGGCATCGGTCCCCACCATCAGGCGGACATACTGCACCGGCTGCGGACCCGGTCCGGCGCGGTCGATCTGGACCGGCGGCGGCCAGCCCAGGCCGAGATGCCGCCACAGCCGTTCCTCGCTGCCGCCGGGCGGTAGCGAAGCCACCTGGCGCGCGAGCGCGACGAGGTCGAGCCTGGGACCGGTGGCGTGGGTGCGCAGCTCATACTGCGGATGCAGCGGCAGGGCCGGCTGGCTGGACGGGATGGCAGCGGAATCCGGGTGGGACGGCGAGGACATGAACGCCAGCAGGAAGGACAGATCCACGCTGTCGTCGTGCGCTGAGTCTGACGACGGACCCGACCGGGAATTTCTGGTCGGCTCGGCTTTCTTCCAGCCGGCGTTGAACTGGTCCTCGCGCTTGTTGGCGGCGTGCGCGACCTTCGTGGCTCCGCTGTCGAGAGCCTTCGCGGATTTGGCGAAACCGCTCGCGATCTTGGAATCCACATTGCGGCAGCCGATCAGGATCAGCGCCAGGATGAAGATGGCAAACACGCGCGGCAGGAGGATTCGCATGGGCGCGAACCTAGCAGGACCGCCAGGCGGGTCGAGACCCGGTTGCCGAGGCCGATTCAGCGTGGCTGCGGCGTGGCCGTGGCGGAAGCCTGCGCCCGGCGCGGATTGCGGTTCAGCGCAGACTTCGGCGGCTGCGGCAGCTTCAGCGGCGGATGCCAGCCGAAGGTGGGTGATGCGAACTGCAATCTCAGCCGCGCCATCGCCTGGTCACGGCGCAGGCGCAGCCAGGTCGTGATCGCGGTGCGGTCGCGGTGATTGTGGGCATTGTCGGGGATCGCAGCGACGAGGTCGCGCAGACGCGACTCCGCCGCCGCGACCGCGAGGATGCAGCGCTGCGCCTGGCCGGTCTTCTTCAGGCGATTCATCAGCAGCGATAGCGATCCGAGGTGGTCGAGGTTGTCGAGGTCGCAGGGCAGGCGACGGGCCTGGATGAGGGCGAGCTCCATGGCCAGATCGTGGCGGCCGAGCATCCCGACGGCCTGCGCGCGGCGGCCATCGAGGGTGTCGAGCGGTCCGACCCGGCTGCGCAGGACCTCCAGGCAGTACGCCTTGTAGCCGATGTCCTTCGTGGCGTCGCTGCCGGCGGACAGCCAACGCAGGTGGATCGCACTCACCCCTCCGCCATCGCCGAAATCCCGCACCGCCTGGATGGCCGAACCAGCCATCCCGAGCAGGCCGAGCACCGCCAGGACGACTCGTCTGCCGGTGCGACGGCTCGCCATGCCGCCGGCCGCATCGGCCGGTGGCGGACTGGCGTAGGCCCACGAGGCTCCAGCCAGCAGGGCGAGCAACAGGATCGGCCCGGTCTGGGTGAGATGCACCGAGAGCATGGCGGCCACCACCACGCCGCCCCAGGCGAGCAGCAGGCCTTGCGCCCCGGGTTCGTCGCGCCGCTGCCACAGGGGCGCCAACGTCGCGGCCAGGGCGAGGCCGAGCAGCGCCACCAGCGGCAGGCCGCCTTCGATGAGGAGTTCCAGCACCTCGTTGTGGCAGTGCTCGGGGAAGCTGGGCACCGTGAGCCACGCGGCGGCGAACGAGGGCTGCTCGGGCAGCACCGCGATGGCCGACCCCGGACCATGCCCGAGTGCCAGGTTGATCGGGGACCAGGACTCGATCGCGGCCCGGGCCAGGTACATGCGTTGCTGCCACGACGGCTTCGCAAGCAGGTCAGCCAGCACGCCGTTCCAGGCCAGGACGAGGGCGATCAGGCCGGCACCCGCGATCGCGACGACGATCGGGGTCTGCCAGGACCGGGGCAGCCGCAGCACGATCGCCCCGAGCACCAGCGCCGCCGTGATGGGCACCACCGAGGCGACCAGCTTGCTGGCGCCAGGCACCAGGATCCCCGGGATCGCGACCAGGACGGCGAATCCCAGGCCCAGGCCGGCGAGCAGGATAGCCCGGCCGCGGCTGGCGTCCGGGGTCAGCGCAGCGGCAGAATCGGTCCTCCGGGCGGCGGCCAGCGCGGCTGCCAGCCCGATGGCGATTCCGATCAGCGGCAGGGCGCCTTCGATGAGGAAGTTTCCCAGGCCGAAGGGTGGATTCGGTCCGACTGCGAGGGCCCCCCTGATCACCCCCCAGCTGCCCCACCAGTGCGCGGCGACGCCGAGGGCGCCGATCCCCAACGCGACCACCCCCGTGCCGGCAATGGTCAGCATCTGCCGCGCACCGACGCGACCGGCCCACCACGCCGCCAGGCCGGCGGCGGCGGCGAGCGCGGCGGCGCGATCGGCCAGGCGCAGCGCCCCCGGTTCACGCGGGGGCGCATGCTCCAATCCCGTCATCACGGCCCAGAGCACGATCTGCCAGACCAGCGCCAGCAGGCACCAGGCGGCGGGATGCACCGCGAGCAGCCGCGCTGGCAGGTCGCAGCCGGCGGCGGGCAGCCAGGAAGACGACCCGCGACGCCAGAACGCGATCGCGCCGGCCAGCGCCGCCAAGGCCAGCACCGCGTTCCCCGCCCGGCCGCCGTCCATGATCCGACCGTGGGCGGGATCGCCGCCATACGCCCAGTACACCGCGCCGCAGGGCAGGAAGAGCAGCGGGACGAGGTACGGCCACCACGCGGCGGGCGGGCGGAGGGGGGCTTCGGTCATCCGTGCACGCGTCCGGCGTCCGGACGGCAGTGCCGGTTCATACGATCCCGCCGTCGCTGATCGAAATCCCGCGCAGCGCCATGCGCAGTTCTTCGGGGTTGTTCACCGCCGCCAGGGCGGAATCCATGCTGATCATCCCGGCGCGGTAGAGCCGCACGAGCACCTTGGTGAAATGCTCGCTACCGCTCTCGTTATCCTTGGCGAGGGCATCCGCGACCTTCTGGTCTTCGCCCTCCATGATCATCTTCTTGATGATCGGGGTGATGAACATGATCTCGACCGCAGGCACCTGCGGGACCTCGGGCTTGGCGCCGGTGAGCAGCTTCTGGTTCACCACCGCGCGCAGGTTGAAGGCGAGGCTGTTGCGGATGTGGGCGTGCTTGGCGGGCGGGAAGAGCTCGAGGATGCGCCCGATCGTGCTGGCGCAGTTCGAAGCATGGATGGTGCCGAACACCAGATGCCCGGTCTCGGCGGCGGTGAGCGCGGTCTCGAACGTCTCGGCGTCGCGCATCTCGCCCAGCAGCATGACATCGGGATCCTCGCGCACCGCCGAGCGCAGGGCCTCGTCGAAGGCCGGCACATCGAGGCCGATCTCACGCTGGTTGATCAGCGCCTTGTCGTCGGTGAAGCCGTACTCGATCGGATCCTCGATGGTCAGGATGTGGCAGCGCCGGGTGTGGTTGATGTCGTCGAGCACCGCCGCGATGGTCGTCGACTTGCCGGAACCGGTGATGCCGCCCATCAGGATCAGGCCCTGTTCGTAGAGGGCCAGCTTGGCGATCGACGGCGGCAGGTTGAGTTCGGCGTACGACGGGACCTTGGGCTTCACCCGCCGGATCGCCGCCGACAGCTTGCCGCCGGAGCGGAAGATGTTGCAGCGGAAACGGCCGCTGCCGTCGGGCAGGGCGTAGGCGAAGTCGGCGTAGCCGCGATCGTCGAGATCCTTCTGGGCGCGGGGATTGAACATCGGCATGACCAGCGCAGCGATGTCCTCGCCGGACAGGACTGCGCTTTTCAGCCGGACCAGGTCGCCCTTGATGCGGAAGATCGGCGGCTCGCCCGCCTTGAGGTGGAGATCGCTGGCGTGGTGCTTCGCCATCAGGGTCAGGAGTTCATCGATGCGCATGCCGGGGTTGTAGGGGGGCTGGGCACCTCGTCACCGGGGCGATCCGGGTGGGACGCGCGGTGTGCGTTTGACCGTCAGGCGTGGTCGTCCGCGCATCCCCCTTGGCAATGCCGGATGCCGGCCAGCATCGTGGATCATGCGCGGACCGACCGCTCCTGCCCCCGCCCGCGACCTGCCCAGCCCGTTCGGAGCGCATCCGCTCGATGCGCTCATAACTCCCGAGCGCTGTCGTCGCTTCCGCCAGGTCCTGGCCCGGCGGACGGGACGCTTGGCGGTGGTGGTCGAGGACTGCCACGATCCGCACAACGCCACCGCCGTGGTGCGGACCTGCGATGCCTTCGGCATCCACCGGGTGGTGGTGATCACCGGCCGCAACAGCTTCAAGGTCAATCCCAAGATCAGCCAGGGCTGCCACCGCTACGTCGCGATCGAGCACTACGACGCCGTCGCGCCCGCCGTCGCCAGCCTGCGCGCGCGCGGCTTCCGCCTGCTGGTCAGCGATCTCGCCGCCGAAGCCGCCGTCGGCCCGCAGCGTCTCGCCCCGATGCTGGATGAGGCCCCGCTCGCCCTGGTGTTCGGCTCGGAATCCACCGGGGTCTCGCCGGAGCTCAGTGCCGCTGCCCACGGCTATTTCCTCATCCCGATGGCCGGGTTCAGCCAGAGCCTGAACCTGTCGGTGTCGGTGGCGACCAGCCTGTATGCCCTGCGCGGCGCGGCATTGGCGGAAGACCGGCCGGGCGATCTCAGCGCGGACGAGCAGCGCGCCTGCTATGAGGCCTGGATCCGGGCCGATCGCGGCGCCGCAGCCGAACTGGTGATGCGCCAGGCGACCGGCCGCCAGGGCGAGGCCCTGGAAGTCCTGGGACCGGAATGAGCGCAGCCGCTGTCGGATCCTCATCCGCCCGCCTGGCGCCGTATTGGTGGTTGGCGCGGCTGACCTTCCTCAAGCTGATGGCCTATCGCTGGCGCTACCTCACCGGCATCGCGACCTACTCGATCTTCGTGGGCGGGCAGTACGCGGTGTGGATGGCGGTGTTCGCTGCGCGCGGCATCCCCGCCGAGGGCACCCTCGACGGCCTGACCCTGGCCGAGATGGCGACCTACCTGGCCGTCGGCTACATGGCGCGGGCGTCGTACTTCACCAACACCGACAGCGAGATCGCGGAGCGGTTCAGCAGCGGCAACGTCGCCCTGGATCTCCTGAAACCCCTGGATTTCCACGGCCAGTGGCTGGCCCAGGCGGCGGGCGAGACCGCCTTCCGCCTGGTCTTCTTCGCGGCGCCGATGGCGCTCGCGATGGTGCCGCTGTTCGGCGTCGCCGCCCCCGCCGGCCCCGGCTGGTGGCAGTTCCCCCTGCTGTTCCTGGCCGCGTTCTGGATCAACGCCGAACTCAACCTGCTCGCCGGCACGATCGCGTTCTTCCTCGAGGACGGCACCGGCCTGATGAGCCTCAAGCGCAACCTGATCATGCTGCTGTCGGGCCTCATGGTGCCGTTGCACTTCCTGCCCGGCTGGCTCGCCGCCGCCACCACCTGGCTGCCCTTCGCCGCGATCGGCTACTACCCGACCCTCGCCTACGTCGGCAAGCTGGGCACCGGCGCCCTGCCGACCTTCCCCCAGGCCGCGCTCGCCGCGTTGTGCTGGGGCCTCGCCCTGCGCCTCGCCAACCGCTGGCTGTTCGCACGGGCGCGGCAGCGGTTGGAGGTGCAGGGGGGCTGATTCACGGCAGGCGCGGGAACTTCCCGAACGCCGGCTTGCGCTTTTCCAGGTAGGCGCGGTGCCCCTCCTTGCCCTCGTCGGTCATGTAGAACAGCAACGTCGCGTTGCCGGCGAGTTCCTGCAGACCCGCCTGGCCGTCGCAGTCGGCGTTGAAGGCGGATTTCAGGCAGCGCAGCGCCAGCGGTGAATGCTGGAGCATCTCGTCGCACAGCGCGAGGGTCGCGGGCTCGAGTTCCGCCAGCGGCACCACGCGGTTGACCAGGCCCAGCGCCAGGGCCTCGGCGGCACCGACCCGGCGGCAGGTGAACCAGAACTCGCGTGCGCGTTTCTGCCCGATGCAGCGCGCGAGGTAGCTCGCGCCATAGCCGCCATCGAAGCTGCCGACCTTCGGCCCGGTCTGGCCGAACACCGCGTTGTCGGCGGCGACGGTGAGATCGCAGACGAGGTGCAGCACCTGGCCGCCGCCGATCGCCCAGCCCGCGACCATCGCCACCACCGGCTTGGGGCAGGTGCGGATCTCGCGTTGCAGGTCGAGCACATTCAGGCGCGGTACGGAGTCGCCGCCCTTGCCGCCGACGTAGCCGCCGTGCCCGCGCACGCGCTGGTCGCCGCCGGAGCAGAACGCCTTGTCGCCTGCGCCGGTCAGGATGATCGCGCCGACCTGCTGGTCGTCGCGCGCATGCGCCAGGGCGTCGCGCAGCTCTTGCACCGTCTTCGGGGTGAAGGCGTTGTGCACCTTCGGCCGGTTGATGGTCAGCTTCGCCACCACGCCGTCGTCGCGGCGCTGGTGGTGGTAGAGGATGTCCTCGTACGAGCGGTCGATGGCGGTCCAGGCGGGCATGGGCGGTCTCCTCGGGCATCCGGTATGGCCGGCGGGCGGCATGGTGGGGGATTGAAGACCGGGGCAATCGCGACGCGGGCGAACGGACGACGAACGCGGAAGCGCCTCAAGGATTCTGCGCTGCGCGCCACGCCGCCATCTTGCAGGACCCCGGCTACGTTCATCATGCGCCAACCACGTGTGAGACCGTCATGACCGATCCCCTGCCATCCGCCCTGATCCAGAACTATGCCCGGCAGGACATCGCCTTCGTGCGCGGTCAGGGCTGCACCCTGTGGGATGAATCCGGCCGCACCTACATCGACGCCTTCGCCGGGGTGGCGGTGAGCGCGCTCGGCCACGCCCATCCGGCCCTGGTCGCGGCGATCACGCGCCAGGCCGGTGCGCTGGCGCACGTCAGCAACCATTACCGCATTCCCGAGCAGGAAGCCCTCGCGCGGCAGCTCGTCGCGCTGGCGTTCCCAGGCCAGGTGCTGCTGTGCAATTCCGGCGCCGAGGCCAATGAGGCCGCGCTGAAGCTGGTGCGGCTGTGGGGCAATCAGAAGCACGTCGGGCGCAAGTCGCGGCTCATCGCCTTCCAGGGCGCCTTCCACGGGCGGACGCTGGGCGCGCTCAGCCTGACCGCGAATCCCAAGTACCGCGAACCGTTCGCGCCGCTGCCGGCGGTGGAGTTCCTGCCCTTCGGCGATGCCGCCGCCGCCGAGGCCGCGATCCGGGATGATGTCGCCGGGGTCTTCATCGAGCCGATCCAGGGCGAGGGCGGCGTGCATCCAGCCCCGCCGGGATTCCTGGCGAGACTGCGGGAACTCTGCGATCGCCACGGCGCGGTGCTGGTCTTCGACGAGATCCAGACCGGCGTCGGCCGCACCGGGAAGACCTGGTGCTGGCAGCACGAAGGTGTGCGGCCCGACATCCTCACCAGCGCCAAGGGGCTGGGAGGGGGCCTGCCGATCGGGGCCATCGTCGCCGCGCCGCATCTGGCGGGGTTGTTCGCGCCCGGCCTGCACGGCACCACCTTCGGCGGCAATCCGCTCGCCTGCGCCGCCGCCCAGGTGGTGCTGACCGAGATCGCCAGGCCGGGATTCCTCGATCACGTCGCCGCCATGGGCGAACGCCTGCGGCAGGGCCTGTCGGCCGCCTTCCCTGGCTGCGCCGTGCGCGGCAAGGGGCTGCTCCTCGGGGTGCAGCTCGACCGCGATCCCGGGTCGGTGGTGGCCGCCGCGCGCGCGGCAGGCGTGATCGTCGGGCCGTCGGGTGCGAACACCCTGCGCCTCGCGCCGCCGCTGGTGATCAGCTCCGCCGAGATCGATGAACTGGTCAGGCGCCTGGCCGGAGTCTGGGCCGCGATCCGGTCCAAAACCTGATCAGGCCGGGCGCGCGGCCGGCAGCGCCAGCGATGCGGCGATGGTCGCGAGCTCGTTCAGCCCGGCGACGGTCGGTGGCGGCAGCGGCCGCGTCGGCAGGCGCACGCGCCACCAGGCATGCAGCGCATCCAGGGCGTGGCGGGCGTAGTCATCGTCGCTCGGCCGGGTCTCGCCCCGCGCCGGAGGGGCGAGCAGCGGCAGGGCATGCAGCACGACGGCGGTCGCGGTGTCGGCGTGCTGGTCGGCGGCGGGTTCGACCGGGGCGTCGCTGATCGCGGTGATGAGCTCCACCAGGGCCTGGCGCAGGCGCGAGGTCGAGGCGTTGAGCGCGGCGAAGGTGCGGCGGGTGCGCTCGGAGCCGGGGTTGCGCAGGCGGCGGCGCAGCACCTCGTCGAGCACGCGCAGCGGCTGGCCCGAGTCGCCGAGGTCGAGGCGCGCCGCGAGCCAGCCGGCGAGCTGCGCCCGCATCTCCAGGCTGAGGCGCTGGCGCAGGTGCAGCCCGGTGAGGCGCGCGACGAGATCCTCATCCTTGCCGCCGCAGCCACGGTAGCGTTTCAGCGTCTCCTCGGCCACTTCGCCGTGGCCCAGGCGCAGGCGGCAGAACAGCAGGCGGCGCCAGGCGTCGGGATCGGTGGGCCGCGCCGCCGCGAAGCGGGCGAAGGCGTCCTCGGCGCAGGCGAGATCGTTGAGCGCCTCGCAGGCCTGGCCGAGGTCGAACAGCGCTATCGGCGCGAGGTTCGCCACCGCCGGCGCGTTGGTGGCGGCGGCGGTCGACGACAGCAGCAGGCGGGCGGCGCGGAGCAGGCCGAGGCGCAGGGCGAGGCGGCCGAGCTGGACGCAGACCCAGGGATGCTCGTTGCCGGCGAGGTCGGCCCAGGGCACCTCGTCGCTGTCGTCGAGCCTGGCCCAGACCTCGCGCGCGAGATCGAGCGCGCGGCGCGGTTCGCGCGGATGGTGCTCGAGGTGGTCGGCGATGCGCGCGGCGGCGAGGAGCGGATGGTGCCCGAAGCGGTTGACCAGGCGCTCCAGCCCGGCCGCCCCGCCCCAGCCGGCGGAACCGTTGAGCACCAGGGATTCGAGGAGCAGCCCGTCGAGCTCCGTCCGTTCGGCGGCGAGGTCGATCTCGTGCGCGTCCTCGGGCCCGGGGCCGATCAGCCAGAGATGCTCGTCGCCGGTGGCGCGGTCGTATTCCAGGTAGAGGTCGCAACGCCGGGTCGGCAGCCAGGCCCACATCGCGAGGATGCGGGTGTTGAGCACCGCGCCGAGTTCGGGCGCGGAATGGTCGCCCAGGCTCAGGCGGGTGCGCGCGAGGGCGATGAGGTCTTCGCAGTTGGCCGGGAAGGTGCCGAAGATCACCGCGATGCCGCCCACCTTGACGCTGCGGCCGGTCGCGGGGTCGCACGAGAGGTCGATGCCGGCCGCCACCAACGGCGGCGGACGCAGGCGGCCGCTGCGCAGATTGGCGCGGCTGCGGTGCCAGTCGTGTTCGAGGACGAGGAGCGGTCGGGGCATGGGTGCTGCCGGCGCGCTTGTAACGCGTGATCCGCAGCGAGGGAAGATGGCAGCAGGCGCGACGGTGCAGGGCGATCGCAGGCTTGCCCCAGGGAAACCGCATGGAAGCATCCTCGTCCCATGCCGGATGCGATCGTGGTCTGCGGACTCGCCAAGGTCTTCCGCACGTTCGATCGCCGGCCCGGGGTATGGGGCGCGCTGCGCGATGTCTTCCAGCGCCGCCACAAGGAATTGACCGCCGTCGCCGGGCTGGATTTCACCGTCGCCGCCGGCGAGATCATCGGCTTCATCGGGCCCAACGGCGCGGGCAAGAGCACCACCATCAAGATGCTGACCGGGATCATGTCGCCCAGCGCCGGCACGGTGCGGGTGAACGGCTTCGATCCGCAGCGCCAGCGCAGCGACTATGTCCGCACCGTGGGTGCGGTGTTCGGCCAGCGCAGCCAGCTCTGGTGGGATCTCGCGGTGGGCGAGAGCTTCGACCTGCTGCGGCATCTCTATGCCGTGCCGCGCGGCGATTTCGAGACCCGCATGCGCCGCTTCGACGCCGTGCTCGACCTCCAGGAGTTCCTCCGCACGCCGGTGCGCAAACTGTCCTTGGGCCAGCGCATGAAGGCGGACCTCGCCGCCAGCCTGATCCACGCTCCGCAGGTGCTCTTCCTCGATGAACCCACGGTCGGCGTCGACGTGGTGACCAAGGGACGGCTGCGCACCTTCCTGGCGGAACTCAACCGCGAATCCGGCACCACCATCGTCCTGACCACCCATGACATGCAGGACATCGAGGCGCTCTGCCGGCGCGTGGTGGTGATCGATCACGGCAAGATCATCCATGATGGCGATCTGGAGCTCTTGACCCGGCGTTTCGGCCGCGGCAAGCGCCTGCGCCTGACCGTGCGCGCTCCGGTGGCGATCGCGGACCTGCCGCTGCCGCAGGCCGGCATCATCTGGACCCAGCGCACCCCGGTCGAAATCGAAGCCGTCATCGCATCCGGCATCGACATCGCCGCGACCTTGCAGGTCTGCCTGGCGGGCCTCGCGGTGGTCGATGTGCAGATCGAGGAACCGCCGATCGAATCGGTGATCGAACGGCTGTACCAGGGCCGTTCGGGTTGATGGATTAGTTACCGCCCAGGTTGCCTGACGCGAACCCGTACTGCTTCGCGATGCCGTACTGTTTGAGCATTTCGTACAGATGCACCCGCGACACGCCGCCGGCGCGCGCGGCTTCGCTGATGTTGCCAGCATGGCGCTGCATGAGTTCGCCCAGCCAGCGCCGCTTGAAGTGGTCCTTGGCCGAATCGTAGTCATCGGGCAGGGGTTCGCTCTGGGAGACGTGCTCGGCCAGCCAGACCAGGGCGATGATGCGGGCGAACAGGGTCACCACGTCGGTGGCGCGCTGCACGTTCTCGACCTTGAGCCGGCAGGTGAGGGTGAGGCCGGGCAGGACGTGGGCGTGCATGAAGCCGCCGGGCAGGACGATCGGCAACAGGGCCGGCAGCGAACGCGGCGGGGGCGGGACATCCGGGCTGATCCCGCTTTCGACCGTATGGACGACCAGGGTCTGTTCGCGGTGCAGCCAGACGCCGCAGGCCGGCACGGTCACCCGCATGACCTTGAGGAACTTGAGCAGCAGGTCGTTGAGAGGCAGGCCGCGACCGCAGAGGTAGGTCATGCGGACCAGGCTCTCGTAGACGCCGCGGCCGACGGATTCCTCGTCGACCGGCACCTCGTGCGATGCTTCCGTCATGCCGGGAACCTAGCGGCCGATCCGGGTTTGACTATCGGGCAAATTCGCCAGATGCAGCAAGCGTTGCCTTCAGACGCGGCAAGCGTTCGCTGGGTTGCATCCCCGGACGGGAATGCAGCCTGCCCGCCCATGTACCCCATCGACCACGACTTCCTCCATCACCGCATCGACCATCTGCACGATACGCCGATGCAGCGCAAGTTCCGCAAACTCGCGCCGATGCCATGCGGGGTGGTCTTCCTGCCCTGGCCGGGGATGACCGAGGCCGAGGCGCGGTCGCACTTCCGCCTGATGCGCGAACTCGGCTTCACCTGCCTCAAGCAGACCATGCCCACCCCCGAGTGGCCGACGGAACGCACGCTCTCGCTCGCGCTTGAAGAGGGCATCATCCCGTACTGGTATGCGGAAGGCGGCTACGAGGACATCACCCCGGAACTGCTGACCCGGCTCGGCCTGCCGGCCGACCTGGATATCGATGCTGCGTTGGCCCACCCGGTGATGGTCGCGCACCAGCGCAAGCTGATCGCCGCCCGCATCACCCGGCAGCACCAGGCCAAACCGGTCACCGGCGACGGCGAGACGGTGCGGGCGCAGGACTGGGTTCCGAGCGTGGTCGGCGATGAGCGCGGGCACGAGATCAAAGCCGAGACGCTGCCGCATTTCATCCGTTGGCTGAAGGTGCGTTACGGCACCATCGAGGCGCTGAAGGAGGCCTGGAACACCCGCCATGTCGGCCTGGATGGCTGGCGGGACCAGGTCGGTTCGTGGGAGGATCTCGAACGCATCTATCCGAAGATCAATGTGCAGGACTACCGGCACCTCGTCGATGCGATGAAGTTCCGCGCCGAGGCCTTCATCCGCCAGTACGTCGCCGCCGCCGTCGACCGCAACCAGGCCATCGATCCGCATGAACCGATGCGCGCGGGTGGCGAGATGGGGCTGTTCCTGTCCTTCGCCTCACGCGGCACCGACATGGAAGGCATGGCCCTGGAGATGGCGCGTGGCGGTTCGTTCTACCCCTCGCTGCACCTCGCCTGGCACTTCGAGGAGGTCGAATTCGAGGTCGCGCGTCCGGTCTACATCCAGGCCTCGACCGCCGCCGACTGGGCCAAGGGCATCTGGTCGGCGACCTGGGAATCCACCGGCGGGCCGCAGTACTTCAGCGGCGGCAAGGCCCCGTTCGTGCCCGAGGCGCGCGACAAGATCCCCGGCTTCACCACCGACGCCGGCACCATGACCCAGCTCGTGCTCAGCTATTTCGCGGCCGGCTTCCGCGGCTTCGGCATGTGGGCCTGGAACTACCGCACCGCCGGCTGGGAGGCGGGCGAATACAGCATGCTCGACCGCAACCGGAAGCCGAACGAACGCGCGCGCCAGGTCGGCGCCCTCGCCAAGGCGGCACGGAAGTGGCGGCGCGAACTCTGGCAGGCGCACAAGGAGCCGCTGGTCGGCATCCTGCACGACTGGGACAGCGATGCGATGTGGGCCGCGATGGGCGTCGCCGGCCGCGACCGCTACCGCCAGGAACCCGTGCGGGCGCGCATCGGCGCGGCGCGCGCCTTCATCGACGCCAACGTGCCGTGGGAGTTCGTCACCACGCGCAACCTGGATGCCGGCCTCGCGCCGCGCTATCCGGTCATCTACATCCCCGCCCACATCGCGCTGTCGCACCACCTCCAGGACCAGCTCCTGGCGTACGTCGAGCAGGGCGGCCGGGTGGTGCTCGACCTGCCCGGCGCCTATTACGACGAATACGGCCGCATCTTTCCGACGGCCGAGGGTACCGTCTTCGAGAAGATCTTCGGTGCGACGCTCGACGAGTTCGCCTATTCGAATCCCCGGCAGCAGGTCTTCCACGTCGAAGGCGTCGAGATCGACGGCTTCACCGCCCGGGTCACCCCGACCAGCGCCCGGGTGCTGGCGACCTTCGCCAACGGCGACCCCGCCATCATCGAGAACCGGCGCGGCAAGGGCTCGGCGGTGATGCTCGTCTTCCAGGCCGCGATGACCTGCTGGAAGCCGGGCTCCACCGCCCTCCAGGAGCTCATGGTCCGCCACAGCCTGGGCGCGCTCGAAAGCCCGTTCCGTTGCACCGGGGCGCTCGCCTACCGCCAGGCCGCGCCGCAGGCCGACCACTACTTCCTCATCAATCCTGATCCGGCCAAGACGGTGGTCCTCGACCCGTGGGCCTTCCGCTACGCCTCGGCCAGCGACGCGGTGACCGGCGAGGCGATCGATCTCGCGCGCCCGATCGCCCTGCCCAGCCATGGCGGGCGCTGGATCCGGTGCGCGAAGGCGTGAGGCGGACCGGCAGCGGACGCGGGCGATGATCCGTCGCCGCTGGATGGTCGCCGGCGGGGTGGCGGTGGGCCTGGCTCTCGCCGTCGTGCTGGGCGTGCTCGCATGGCATCGTTGGGCGCAGCCGCGTACGGCGCCCATCGCGAGCGCGGCGGATCTCGCGCCGGCGGCTGCATTCCGCCCCTGGCGCTGGATCGTGGTGCACCACAGCGCCACGGCGTCCGGCAGCATCGCAGGGATCGATCGCGAGCACCGCCAGCGCGGCTGGGACGGCATCGGCTACCACTTCGTGATCGGCAACGGCCAGGGTCTCGCGCCGGGCGAGGTGCGCGCCACCGCGCGCTGGATCGATCAGCGGGAAGGTGCGCACGCCGGTGTCACGGAATACAACCAGGCTGGCATCGGCATCTGCCTCATCGGCGATTGCGAACGCGATCCGCCTGCGCCGGAACAGATCGATCGCCTGGCCTGGCTGTGCGCCGGCCTCATCCGGCTCCAGCCGGGTCTGCTCCGGCCGCAACCGGAGGATCATCTCGCCGCGATCATCGGCCACCGCGACGTTCCCGGCAAGGCGACGAAGTGCCCTGGCGTCCATTGCGACGTGCAAGCATTGCGCTGCCGGGTGGCGGAACTGCTCGCGCCGCCGGCGGTCACCAGCGCCAGGCCGCCGTAAGGGCGATCACCGCGCCCACCGCCGAGCCCTGAAGCTGCAACGATTCGCTCCGCCGCGCGATGCCGCTGTCGGGATCCAGGGTGGTCAGTTCGACCGACCGGGAAGAAGACGAGACGGTGCCTTCCAGCAGGGCGGCCAGTCCGGCGGAGAGGCCCTGGCCGATCACCGCATCGCCGCCGAGTCCGGCCGCGACCCGGCCGACCAGGGCGTCGCTCTCGACCTCGTTGCCGCCATCGACGGTGACGAATCCGCGCGAGGCCACCCGGGCGTGGCTCCAGCCCAGGCCGGCTTCCAGCGGCGCGGTCACGCGCAGCCAGCCCCACTGGGCCAGCCGGGGTTGCAGGCCCAATCCGGCCCAGAGCAGGCGGCGGCGCGAGGTGATGTCGTAGGTGAACGGCACGCTGACCGCCTGGTCGCGCATGCCGAGCATCGCGAACCAGCCGCCGCTGCCGAGCGGGATCCCCAGCGCGGTGTCGATCCCGCGTCCGGCGACCGCGGAGTCGCCGGTGAAGAGGCCGATCCGGCTGATCCATGGCCGCTCGCTCGTGCCCGCCCGCAATGGACCCGGTTCGGGCTGCCAGGTCAGGCTGAGATGGCCTTCCTGGCCGTCGTTGTGCAGGTTGCGCGCGGTGGCGAAGGCCAACCCGACCTGATCGATGCGGATGTCCCAGCCCAGGGTCAAGGACAGGCCGGCCTCATGGTCGGCGACGGCGGCGGCGGTGGTCGAGGTCGCCGTCCCGGTCGATCCATCCACCTGGATCCCGGCCCACGTGCCGCCGCCTGGCGCGGCCACGGTCAGGAGCAGGTCGGCCCGACCGCGCGCCCATCCCGACGGCGTGACCTGGCCCAGGGCATCCGCCACCAGCACGAGCGGTCCGCCGAGGCCGAGACGTCCGCCGAGACCAGCGTGCGCGAAGCCATCCGCGTGGAGCTCGTCGCGTTCATAGGGCATCTCCTTGCCGCCGTTGCCGATCATCCCGTGGGTGCCGTTCTGCAAATCCTTGCCGCCGAGGTCGCCGCTGATCAGCACCCCGGGCCCGGCCTGGATCCAACCGCGTGCCGGCCCGGCCGAACGTTCGCCGCGCCAGCCGGCGCTCAGGGTCATCTCATCGATCCGACGCGCACCGGCGCTGTAGTATTGCAGGGGATCGGAATAGCCCCAGTAGACCGGGGCGCCGCTCGGATTGCCCAGGGTCAGCATGCTGTGGTCGAGACCGACGAACCAGGACGACCAGGTGACGTAGGCGGACACCTCGTTGGTGCGGAAGTCGTCGCTCTGCCCGCCACCACCCGGGCCGAAGGCGTCGTTGCCCCAGTCCACCCGGACCCTCTCCGGCCCGACGGGTTGCGGTCCGGGGACGCCGGGCAGATCCAGGGCGGGCAGGCCCGCGATGGCGGATGCGCTGATGAGGACGCGGAAGCAGGCGGATTTCACGGCGGATGGGCGATCGGTGCTGCGGGTGCGGCGTGCGGGTCGATCTCACGGTAGGCCATCGCCACGCCGGTCACCACCATCTGCGCCGCAAGGGCGCACAGCAGCAGGCCTTCGAGACGCACGATGATGCCCATCGCGACCGGGTTGAGCCAGCGCTGCACGCTCACGGCCGCGCGCAGGATGAGCCAGGTCGCGAATCCGACGCAGATGATCGCGGTCAGCAACGCGGCCGGGGCGGCCCAGCCCGAAGCCGGTTCGTGGCCGCTCGCGCCGAGCACCATCACCGTGGCCATGGCGCCCGGCCCGGCGAGCATCGGGATGCCGAGCGGGATGATGCCGACCTCCTCCTTCTCGATGCCGACCTGGACCTCCTGTTCGGTCGTCCGGGTGCGCGAATTGCGCACCTGGATGAGATCCATGCCGATGATGAAGAGCAGGATGCCGCCGGCGATGCGGAAGGCATGTACGCTCACCCCGAAGAAGGAGAAGATCGCCTCGCCCGCCAGGGCGGCGATGGCGAGGGTGATCGCGGTGGTCACGGCGGCGATGAGCGCGGTGCGCGTGCGCCGCGCCGGCGGATCCTGCGCCGTCATGCTGAGGAAGAGCGGAGCGGTGCCGAGCGGGCTGACGATGATGAACAGCGGCACCGCATCCTTGGCGACGAGGGTGAACCAGCCGGCGATGTCCATGGCGGCAGTCTCACGTCGATGCGGGCCTGCGGCAAGCCGGTGGGCGTCTGGTCGCGGTCTCCCTTGCCGGTGCAACCCTCGGGGGGATCAGCACGTCCGGGGATCGGCTTGTCAGTCGAGCCCTGGCTCTAGGGTGCCGTCACCACCCCAGCCCCATCCGGGAAAACCCATGCCTGCATCCCTCCGTGCCCGTTGCGCCGTGATCCTCGGCGTCACCGCCCTGACCTGTGCCGTGATCGCGCCGGCCGCCGCGCTGACCCATGAGGATCTGCCTGGCACCTGGAAGCTCGACACCGACGCCTTCTGGGCCGAGATCGAGAAGTCCGACGCCAGCATGTCCAGCATGCCGGCGGAGCAGCGCGAGATGATGAAGCCGATGGTGACCGGCATGATGGGCAAGGTGCGTTTCACCTTCGGCGCCGACGGCCTGACCGTCATCAAGCCGGACGGCAGCAAGGAGACGCAGAAACCCAAGAAGTTCACCTCGACCGGACCCACCACCGCCACCGTGGTGAACGAGGAGAACGGCAAGGAGACCACGATCAAAGTCGAGAAAGTCGATGCCAAGACGGTCAAGATGGTCGGCCCGGGCCCCAAGGGCGGCACCCTGACCATGATCATCCACCCGGCGGACGACGCGCCGGCGAAGTGACCGAAAAACCGCAATAACGCCCCATCCGCTGCGTTGGTCGTAGTCTGCTGGCGCTGCCAGCACTTCTACCCCCCCCCGCCTTGCATCTGGGGCACTCTAGGGTTCTTGCGTGAAGGTAGTTTGACTTAGGAAGTCAAACTTTCGCACCGGTAGGGTCCACACCCGGAGCGCGGACCTCCGGTCCGCTGGCTTTTCTCGAGCGGACCGGAGGTCCGCTCTCCGGGTTGCGGGCTGGGGCGCAAGCCCCGCTAGGGTTCTTGCGTGAAGGTAGTTTGACTTAGGAAGTCAAACTTTCGCACCGGTAGGGTCCGTTCCGCCGTTCCTCAGACCCCGTTCGCCCCGGCGAGACCGATGCTCGTCACGCTGGTGTAGGGCACGGTCTGGTCCCCGATCTTCAGCTGGATCGCGCCGTGGCTGTCCATCGCCACCTGCTGCACGATTCCGCTGCCGGTGGTATTGTCGGATTCGCTGTAATTCACCTTGGTTCCCAGCAGGATCGCGGCCATCTCGGCGAGGTGGTCGGGGTTCGCGGCCTGGGGCTGGATCTGCTTCACATTCGTGATGGGGTAATCCTTGCCCGCGAGGGTGACGTAGACCTGATTGTCGACCACCTTGAAGGAATCGACCTTGCCCTGCATCGTCACGAAGCCGCGATCGAGGACCACGCCCTTGTCCGCGAGCGCCTTGGCCTGGGCGTCGGTGCCCGAGAACTGCTGCACGCTGATCGGCTTGCCCATGAGATCCTGGGCCCAGCGGATGTCGTTGCGGAAGTTGGTGTAGGTCGAGTTCTCCAGCTCCTGGATCTTCCGCATGTTGTCGACCAGCTTGCCGGTCTCCTGCGGCTCCAGCGGATCCTGGTTGACGATCTCTCCCAGCATGATCTTCAGGAAGTCGGCATTGCGGAAGCCCGCCTGGCTGGCGAGCGTGCTGCCCGAGGATGTCGGCGAAAGATTGGTGCTCACGTCGGAGATGGGCATGGCAGACCCCTTGCTCGACCGAGTACGCAAGAAGGGTGCCAGTGCCGATCCTGTCTTGCCCGCCCGGCCGGCAGGCCAGGATCCCCGCCTCCCGTCAAACCCCCAGAAGGGCCGCCATGTCCGCCATCAATGAATTCCTCCGCAAGCACCGCCTGAGCATCGCCTCCAACCCCTGCATCAGCCAGGACTTCTGCCTGGATTGGCCGGCGCTCGCCCAGCGCCTGGCAGGCGGGACGGGAATCACCCGGCATCCCCACAGCCGGTTCGCCATCGCCGCCGGCACGGTCGAGCTGGCCAGCGATGCCAGCGGCGACTGCGCCTGGATCGTGCGCGGTGCAGGAGCTGACCTGCTTGCGGATGGCGTCGCGCTCGCCGATGGCAACACCGCCTTCCCGGCCACCTGGGCCAACCTGCTGACCCTCAAGAACCTGGTGCTGGAGCACGATCCCGAGTCGACCATCTTCCCGAGCGCGCGCGGGTCGCTGGCGCACAGTTCGATCGGGGTTGGCGCGCGTTTCACCACCCTGCACTGGCCGGCGGTCGAATGGGCGATGGCGCAGCTGGGCGTGGCGCTGACCGCGAACCAGAACTCGATCCCGCGCGAACTCGTGTTCGATGTCGACGCGATGCTCGCGGGCAAGCTCGACAGCGTGCCCTTCCCGTTCATCGGCGGCAACGTGCCGGAAGGCCACCAGGGCCAGAGCGTCGAAGGCATGAGCCACGGTGCGGTGCTGTCGAAGCTGATCACCGGCTTCCACCGCCGGCGCATCGCCTGGGGCTTCAACGCCGACCACCAGCCGGTCGGCGGCAAGTTCGACGCGCGCGAGGACCGCCTCGCGGAAGGATGCGTCCTGGCGAGCTACATCACCTTCGATCTCTCGCCGGAACTGGCGATCACCAAGGCGCCCGAGACCGACGCGGCCTGCCGCGACTGGTGCCGCAAGGAGGTCGGTGAAGACCTCATCCAGCGTGTGCGCCAGGCGGTGATCGCGGCCGGGATCAGCCTCGACGATGCGGCGTATTTCAAGCTGCTCGCGCTGGTCTGGCCGGCCGTGCGCAAGATGCAGCGGCGGGATCAGAAGTACGCGATGGCGCGTTCGAAGGTGTTCACCACCGCGATCGGCCGGGCGTATTTCCGCGAACTGTCGATCGACGAGCTGCCCGGCCTGACCACCCCGGCGACGTTGGCGACCATGCTCGCGCTCTGCCAGGCGCTGGGCATGGAGATCCACTTCGTCGCGCCCGCGTTCGGCTTCCAGAAGAACTTCCCCTTCGCCGACGGGGCCGAACTGGAACGCCGCATCAGCGCCGCCTGGGAGGTCTGCCGCCGCTTCGGCGTGTCGATCGGCTTCCATTCCGGCTCCGGCAAGTCGGAGGAGAACTACCGCCTCTGCGGCCGCATCACCGGCAGCCGCCTGGAGATCAAGACCAGCGGCCGCTACACCTATGAGATGGGCCGCGCTCTGGCCGCTTCCACCGACGCCGCCGACCAGGCGCTGTGGCAGGACTGGTACCGCTTTACCAAGGATCTCGCGGTCGGCAGCGCCTTCGGCGCGAACGAGACCGAACGCGCGATGGCGCGCCAGTTCATCGAGCACGCCCTGACGCTGGAGAAGCGCCCCAGCGCCGTCTTCGCCGACGCCACCACCTGCCGCGCCGCGCTCGATGCGCTGAAACCCAGCCCCGAGCACATGTTCTGGTTCGAATACAACTTCCTCTTCGTCCTCGCGGCAGGGGCCAAGGCCGACAAGGCGGCGCTGGGCGACCACACCCCGGCCGGCTACGCCCAGCGGGCGCGCTTCTACGCGATCAGCGACCAGGGCCGCCTGAACTACGCCCGCAACGTGGCGGCCTATCTGATCTTCCTCTGCGAGACCACCGGACTCGCCCCGGCCGCGCGCGCGGCGGCGGCGCGCACGCGGCTGGCGACCTACCGCAGCTACCGCGACCTGCTGACGGACATCGCCCCGGCGACGGCCGGCGCCACCGCCTGACATGCCGGCGCTGCTCCAGGCCAGCCTGCTGGTCGCGTTCGGCAGCGCCGTCGGCGGGGTCGCGCGTTACCTGCTGACGGTGGCGGTGGCGGCGTGCTGCGCCTCAGCCTTTCCGTGGGCGACGCTCGCGATCAATGTCTGCGGCAGTGCTGCGATCGGGGCCTGCATGCCGCTGCTGGCCAAGGATTCGCCAGGCAACCAGCTGGTGGTCATCGGCATCCTCGGCGGATTCACCACGTTTTCAGCGTTCTCATGGCAGGTGCTCGACCTCGTGCTCCAGCACCGCACCGGCGCAGCGGTCGCCTATGTGGCCGCCTCGCTGGCACTCTGCCTCGCCGGGGTCGCGGCCGGCTGGTGGCTGGTCCAGGCGGCGCGCTGACCATGGATCCCGGTGTCATCCCGCTGCCCGGCGGACAACTGCCTCCGGCGATGCTGTTCCTGCGCTGGGCCGAGGCGATGCGCCGCGCCCACCCCGATGCGGTGCCCGTGCTCGATCGCCTGGTCGCCGGCAATGGCGCGCTGCCCGATCTGCTCCGGCTGGCCGGGCATCCGCGCGTCGATCTCGCCGAGGCCACGGAATCATTCATCTGGGAGGGTTGGGGCGGAGCGCGGGTGCAGGTCGGATCCGGCAGCGGTGCAGCGGTCCATACCGGCGAGCTGGAGGCTGCCGATCGCCCGGCCGCCGACCCTGGCGCCGGTGACGGCGGCATCCACGCCCTGGTCGACCTCGCCCGCTGGGAAGATGCGGGATCCCTGCTGGCGACTGCTGCGGGGTCGGCGCACGCCGCCGACTGGCAGCCCATCCTCGTCGCGCTCGCCGCTGGCGGCGTCGAGCGTCTGCCGCCGCTGGCTGCGCGCCTGGGTCACCCGGAAGGCGCCGACGCGACCTGGGGAGCCTGGAATCCGCTGCCCTTCGCCCGCCGGCTCATCGCCGCGCTGCCCGCCGGGGCGGAGACCCCGCCATGGTCGCTGCTCGACGCCGATGGCGCCCGCTATCCGGTGCAGGTGGCCGAAGGTGCTTTCGGCCGCGAGCTCCTGGTCCCGCTGGAACTCGGCGCCCTGGAATGCCGCCGGCTGCTTCCGGGCACCGAGATGGTCGACGCCGCGCACTGGGAGGTCGCGCCCGAGGTGCTCGACAACGGCATCGTCCGGGCCGAATTCGACCGCGTTGGGCAACTCACCCGCCTGTGCTGGGACGGCGTCTTCGCCGACCTCGCCGGCCCGGCGGTGGTGCCCGCATACATCGGTGGCGATGCCGATGCGCCGGAACCGGACATCTCGGTCGCCTGCCTCGTGCTCGAAGCCGGCCCGGTGCGGGCGCGGGTCGCGGTGACGCGCAGCGGCCCGGCCGGCACGCTGCGCATCGTCTACACCCTGCACGCCCATGACGATGTGCTGCGGGTGTCTGCGACCTGGAGCGGCAGCGGCGGACTGGTCCTCGTCCATCCGACCGCAGCGCGGGCATCCGCCCTGGTGGTCGCCGACGAGGTGGGCCGCCGGGTGCTGGGCGCCACCGCCCGCCGCGACGGCCCGCGCGAATCGGTGCCAGGCGTGCGTTGGGCCGCCTTCGCGGACGGTGCCGGCAACGGCCTGGCGGTGTGCTCGCCGCGTCCCATCACCGTGCGCGCCGAGGCCGGAACGCTGGAAGTCCTCGCCGGACATTCCTGCACCTATGCCCTCGCCAACGCCAGGCGGCCGCGGGGGGCGCTCAACCTGGGCTGCCTCGCCGCGACCCTGGCCCAGCCCGGCCGGCCGTTCGCGGGCGGGCAGTCCCTGCCGCCGCCGATGCGCCTCGCCGGCGGTACCGGCCTGGTGCCGCTGTGGGCGCGCCGTCCTGCCGATGCGCGCGGCGAGATCCTGTTCGCCGAGCAGTCCGGCGCGCGCGGCCGGGCCTGGATCCACCCGGACGCCTGCACGGACGCCACCGACGCCTGGCGCACCGATGTCCAGGGCACCCGTGGCGCGAGCCTGCCGCGCACCCCCGAACGCGATGGATTCCAGCTCGATTTCCAGGCGAACGAGGTGTTCCTGGTGCGCTGGGCATGAACGCGGAAACGCCCCCGCCGGCGGTCGGGCGACCGCCGCGCATGCACCTCTGCCTGTACCAGCCGCAGATCCCCGGCAACACCGGCACCCTGGGCCGGATGTGCGTCGGGCTGGACGCCCACCTGCACCTGATCGGCCCCTGCGCCTTCGACCTGTCCGAACGCGCGGTGCGCCGCGCCGGTCTCGACTACTGGCCGCACCTGCACCTGACCCTGCACCCGACGCCGGATGCCTTCCTGGCCTGGCTTGGCGGGCGCGTCCCGGTGCTGGTCACCAAGCACGGCCGCCTGCGCTACGACCGCTTCCCATATCAGCCCGATGCGGTGATCATCCTCGGCAACGAGGTGCGCGGCCTGCCCGAGGACTGGCGCGAGCGCTGGGCTGAAACCTGCGTCCACATCCCCATCCTCGGCCCGGTGCGCAGCTTCAACCTGGCTAACGCGGGATCGATCGTGCTCTGCGAGGCGAAACTGGCGAGTGGGGCGTTCAGCGACTGAAATCGCCCGTGACTCAGCATCGCGATGATTCCGCCCTGACCGGTTGTCGTCCGGCAGGATCGGGGACATTGGCCGGCATGGGCATCCTTCCGCGCTCCACGACCGTCCATCCTTTCATGGTCGGCGTGCTGGTGCGAACCGCGTTCGCCGCCTGCCTCTTCGCCGCCTCGCTGGGCGCGGCGGAACGGATCAACCATGCCGGGCGCATCCTCGGCCCGGCACCGGTGGTGACGACGCCGGTGCTGTTCAACACCGCCCAGGCCGACGCCATCGTCGCGGCGATGCAGATCATGCCGCGCAACAGCCCCTGGAACGAGGACATCAGCAAGCGACCGGTCCATGCGGATTCGGCCGCGATCATGGCGCGCATCCGCAGCGACCTGGTGGCGATCAACCCCAACCGCAACCGGCTGCGCGTCTTCGCGGAGATGAACTACGTCCTGGTGCCGGATGGCCAGCCGCTGGTCAACCAGCGTTTCACCACCTATCCCGACGATTCGGACTTCAACGGCGGCACCACGCCGATCGCCACCTGGCCGATCCCGACGACCATGCCGGTCGAGACCTGGCCTTCGGGCCGGCCCGCTGGCGAGACCCTGGAGCAATGGCAGCGCGACAGCGCCAACGCCGGCGGCGACCGCCATGCGATCGTGGTCCAACCCGGCGCCGGCCGCCTGTTTGAGTCCTGGCAGGCGAAACTCACCGGCAACACGCCGGCCTGGGAGGCGTCCAACGGCGCGATCTTCCCGCTCGCCAGCAACACCCTCCGCCCGGTCGGATGGACCTCGGGCGATGCCGCCGGACTGCCGATGTTCCCGGCCCTGATCCGTTTCGACGAATGCGAACGCGGCGTCATCGAGCACGCCCTGCGCATCGTGGTCAACAAGTCGCGCAAGGCCTCTATCTATCCGGCGACGCATTACGCCTCGTCGCTGACCGATGCCAGCTATCCGGCCATGGGCCAGCGCGTGCGCTTGAAATCATCGTTCGCCATCAGCGCCGGCTGGAGCAAGCAGTCGAAGGCCGTGGCGGCGGCGTTGAAGAAGTACGGTGCCCTGGTCGCGGACAACGGCGGGTTCTTCTCGGTGTCGGCCTGCCCCGACGACCGCTTTCCGGCCGGTTGCTTCAACGACGTGCAGACCATCGACATCGACCAGTTCGAGGTGGTCAGCACCACCGGGCCGGCTGAAGGCCCGCGTGCCGCCAACGAACCCGCCGTCGATGCCGGAGCCGACCAGACGGTCATGCTGGCCTCCGGGGCCGCCTTGAGCGGCACGGTGACCGGTACCGCGATCGGCAGCAGCATCACCTCCGTCTGGAGCCTCTACGATGCCGCCAACGCGCCTGGAACCGCCACCTTCGCCGATCCCGCTGCGCTCGCGACCAGCGTGGTATTCTCCAGCGCCGGGGCCTACACCCTGCTCATCGCGGTGGACGATGGCGTGCATGCCACCGCCTACGACGCGGTGATCGTCACGGTCGTGGCCGGTGCGGGCAGCAATCCCGCGCCGACCTTGTCAGCGTTGTCCCCGACCAGCGTGACTGCCGGTGGCGGCAATCTCACGCTGACCCTGACCGGCGCGAATTTCCTCGCGGCATCGACGATCACCTGGAGCGGCCAGCCGGCCCTGGCGCCCACGACCGTCACCGCAGCGACCCTGACCGTGCTGGTGCCGGCATCCTATCTGACCAGCGCGGGAACGCCGACGGTCTCGGTCGTCAATCCCACCCCGGGTGGGGGCACCTCCACTGCGTTGACGTTCACGGTCGCTGCACCATCGCCAGTCACACCGTCCGTCGCCTCGACCGGTGGGGGACGCAGCCGGTGCGGCCTTGGCTTCGGAACCGCCGGCCTGGTGCTGGCCTTGTTGGCGTGGCGGTTCCGCCGCTGAGTTTCCGCATGCGACCCACGCTTCCACCGCATCTCAACCGCACTCCCGAGGAACTGCACGCGGAATGGGAGGCCGCCGAGGCCGAACGCGCGCGCAAGGCCGCCCAGTACCACCAGGCCAAACGTCGGATGGTCCGACGGGTGTCCCTGGGCATGGGCGTCTATGGCTTCGTGGCCTACCTCGCCTTTGCCACCGGAATGCCCAGGCCCAGCATCCTGGCGGTCGGGATATGCGGCGCGCTGGTCGGGGCCGGGATCGGATTCGTGGTGGCCAACGCGCTGTGGCACCGCCTGACCGCGCTGGTGGTCAGTGGACTGGCATTCCCGCTCGCGCTGTTCCTGCTCAGCCGGGTCGGCCTGATGGAATTCGTCCCCTCGCTCGGCGGTTTCTACCAGATGTGCATCATCGCCGGTTTCCCCTTCGCCGGCTTCATCCTGGGTTACGTGGTGGAGACCTGGGACCACGACCACATCGTGGTCTAGCGGGGCGCTGCCCCAGCCCTGCGGGCATCATAGGGGCATCGCCCCGCTGTGCTCTTTGCTGCAGGGGCTTCGCCCAATGGCGTAAAGCTTACTCGCCCGAGACCCGAAAGTGGCCTTTGGTTCGCTTCCGCACGCGTGGGAAGGTTCTGTTAGGCCTGACATACGACCTGTTTTTCCACAAGAACTCGATGATACTCGGCATGTGCTGCACAATGGCTTCCCGCCCGCCCTGGGCGGCATGGCGGAGCAGATGCACCACATTGTCGGCGATGATGAGCCGGTTGAAGCGGACCTCCTCCATGACCAGTGTGGTCGCATCCTTGCAGGCTGCGTCGGTGTTCGGTTTTGGCGGAGCGTGTCCCGTCCGCCGTGCCCTGCTTGCGGTCGCCTGCCTGGCGACGGCCTCCAATTCGCTGGTCAGCAGGAGGAAGATCTGGATGGCGACGATCTCCTGGTAGATGCCATCTGGGTAGGTGGCGCTGAATTGCTCCAGGGCGTGAAACACCTTCATTTCGCGGAATGCGGTCTCGATGCGCCAGCGCTGGGTATAGAGGGCGATGAGGCTGTCGCGATCGTGCCCGCGCTGTTGCCAGAGATTGGTCGCCAGCACCTCGACGGTGCCATTGGGCAGGGTGGTGCGGATCAGCCTGACGGGAATGGTTGGCGCAGCCATGGGCGCGCCGTGAGGACTGGTCGCCCGCCACAGCACGACGGCATCCATGGCTCCACTGGCGAGGAAATCCGTCACCACCGCCATGCGCGCTGGCATGCGCAGCAGAAAGCGCGAGCGACGCCGGCAGATGGCCAGGACGAAGGCATGCCCCGGGTAGCCGCGGTCACCGATGAGCACATCGTCCCGACCCAAGCGGTGGAAGAGCTCCAGACCCTCTTCGCGCTCGCTGAAATCGCAGGTGGTCAGGCTGAAGGCCACCGGGCAATTGCGACCGACATCCCAGATCTGGACCAAACCCGCCATCGGCGCGGCAGCACGGCCACGCTGGTTGCTCGGATGGCCGAATGCCGCACTGAGGGCCGGCGATGGCGGCAGGCTCAGACGCGTGCCATCAATGGCCAGCAACCGATACCGTCCATACCGGACCACCGGTTTGGCCGCTAGCGCCGGACAGTGGTCGGCGATCGCACCGAAGGCGAGATCGCACACCGATCGCGACAAGGAGCGACGCGCTTGACCGATGGCCTGTGGGCTGGGAATCAGCGACAACCCCGACCAACCGAACGCGTGGTGCAACCCGGTCTGCAGCTCAGCGACCACGCGTCGATAGCCCTTGCGTCCAAAGCCAGTCATCAAACAGAGTGTTCCTAGGAGTTGTGCCGGCGTCAACTTGCGCGGCTTCCGCACTAGGCGATCGGGAACATGCTGGCGTAGGAGACGGAAAAAGTCAGGGAAGGCAGGGGCTGAGAGGTCCATGCCCACCAAAATTTTTTTTGCCCCAATTGTCAAGAGAAATCCCTCGGTTTTCACCGAGGGATTTCAACTTCGTTAACTTTACGCCATTGGGCTTCGCCCCCACACCCCCGGGTCCTTGAGCGAACGGCACGCGCCAAACTTGACTTGGCAGGTCGCATGCCGTTCTCTCAAGGACCCTAGTGTCATGTACCTGAAGAGTCTTTAATAATAGCCTTTCCCGCCCCCTTGAG
>CAZZJC010000009.1:0-129358 GCA_964654285.1 uncultured Candidatus Kuenenia sp. | reverse complement strand
GCTTGATGCCACACGGACGATTCAGGAATAACGGGCCTAACTGAATGCCATTGGTGGTACCACCGTGCAGAATGGCGCCTTGACCCTGGGTTCGAGCAGCACCAACGCCGCCGGCGCGATCACCAATGGCCCCCTTGGTCTGGGCGGCCTGACCCTCGCCGGTGGGATCATCCGCAGCGATTCCACCACCGCACGTTCCGTCAACAACAGCCTGGCGATCACCGGCAGCCTGACCTTCGGAGATGCCACCAACAACGGCACCCAGACCTACGATCCGACCAACATCACCAGTCCGGCGCAGGGCAGCATCCAGGTCGGCAATGCACCGGTCCTGACCATCCTGTCGCCGGTCATCTTCGGTGGCACGGGGGCCGGTTTCGCGGGCATCACCGGGACCGGTGGGATGACGATCCGCGGTCCCGGCACGCTGACCATGATCAACAGCGGTACGGCCAGCAACTTCGGCACCCTGACCATCGGTGATGGAACCTCGCTGGGTGGCAACGTCTCGGTGAACAGCCAGAAGGCCCTGGGAACCGGTCCGGTGGTCGTCAATCCCTATGGCACCCTGACCCAGACCGCCGCCTTCACACCAAGCCAGGCTATCACGGTCAATGCCGGTGGGACCTATGCCAATACCGCCGCGGTCACCATGCCGGCCAGCACGGTGGTCGGCAGCGGTGCGAGTCTGACCTCGTCCGGCGGCGCCCTGGCGCTCACCTCCACCTGCCTGCCAACCGCTGGCTATCTGCTGCTGAATCCCACCACGGCGATGAATATCACCGGCGCCTATCCGGCCCTGACCGGCACCCTTGCATTTGGGGGCACGGGTGCGCAGGGCGCCACCACGTCGGCAGCCGGCAACCTGTCGTCCAGCGCGGGATCCTCCCGCACCATCGCCTTCAACCAGACGGGTGGTGGAGCTTTCACGTACAACGGCCTCACCCTCAACGCCGATCTGACCGTGGCCGGTAGCGGAAATACCGGGTTTACCGGTTTGAGGCCGTCCGGTGCCGCCGGCAATCTCGGGATCGTCACGGCTGGTGGTGGGCCGTATGCGCTCACGGTGGCCATGGCTCCGATCGGCATGGCCTCGGTCACAGGTTCCACCACCGGATGGGGGCTGCTGCGTCTGGTTTCTGGTACCATGCAGGTGAACACCACCGATGGACTGGGAACGAGCCTGCCCGCGCAACTCGATGGCGGCAACCTTCGGCTTGGCATAAATCTCAGCAGGAACGTCGCCGTGAGCGGCAACGGCGGAGCGCTCGAAAGTGACGCCAGCGCCCGCACCTATTCCGGCACGCTCACCGGAGGGGCAGGCAGTGACACCGACCTGATCCTACGGACGCTTGGCGGGAATCTCACCCTATCCGGCAGCAGTCCTGCGTTCACCCAAGGATTCACCTTGGCAAGCGCCGGAACACCGGCCTCAATACTGTTCACCACCAACGACACCGCCATCGGTGACACCTCGAACAACCTCATCATCGTTCCCAGGGGCGTCTCTTTCGGGTTCGATACCGCATCCCGCGCATCGGCGCTCATCAGTCGCTTTACAACCGATGCCGAATCCATTCTTGACCTGCAAACCGCCACCACGGTCAACGTCACCGCCGGGGGTGGCAATCCACTCAACCGGGATCTGCGCATCGGGTTGAGCGGAACCGCTCCGACCGCAATGACCATCAGCGATGGCGGCACCTACAAGCTCGCCGTCCTGGCCAACACCACCATCAGCGCGGCCAATGTCCTGGCGGATATCGCCGGTGGTTCCCCGGAGAATCTCGACCTGTCCGCCACAGCAGTGATCAGCGATGCCAATTCCAGCGGCACCAACGTCCGCGGCACGGCCACTTTGACGCTGAGTGCGTCCCAGAATTTCGCTGGTACGACCTCCGTCACCGGATCGATCAGGAACTCCCTCATGGGCGGCGGTGTGGCGGGACCGACCTTGAGCCTGGCGACGGCCGGTGAACTCTCCGCCACCTCCGCCATGACCATCGACCAGGGGGCGACCTTCACCCTGGCCAGCGGCAGCAATTCCGGCGCAAGTGGCGCGGCACTCACGGTGAAAGGCGCCGGTTCAATCAACGTGAATTCAGCGAGTCCGCTGCGGGACGATCTGGCTTTGACCCTGGGCGGTACGAGCGGCGGCGGGAATTACACCTCGACGGCCGGAGGCTCGCAGACCCTGGCCAGCCTCACGATCGCACCGGGGATCAGTGTCGTCACCCCAAATGCCACCGGCGTCCTGACGTTCAGCAATCCCGGCGGTTCGGTCTATGCCCGGGCAGCCGGCGGCCTGGTCTCTTTCGCCAATGCCAATGTCTCATTCACCAATCAACCGACCGGATCCAGCACCTCGATCGGGGCCGATGCCGAGACCGGCGGGACGATCCTCATCGGCGCTTACCTTGCAACAACAAAAGATCTGGTCCAGGCAAGATCGGGGGCGATCGCTGCCCCGACCTATCAGACCCAGAACACCCTGACCAGTTGGGGAACCGCTGGCAACCAAGGCAACATCCTGGTCAATGCCGCACCCACCGGCTCCGCGCCGACCGCAGGCATCAATTCCCTGAAGATCGCCAATGCGGCCACATACACCATCAGCGCCGCCAACACGTTGACCCTGGGCAGCGGTATGCTGGTGTATTCCGGTGGTGGAGTCGGATCCTTGACCGGCGGAAACCTGGCCACCTCCAATGCCTCTGGCCTGACGGTCGTCAGTGCAGGCACGAATCTGCTGACCGTCGGGACCTCCATCTCAGGCAATCCCGCAGTAACTTTCTACACCCCCCAGCGCATGTCCCTGACCGGCGGCAATGCCATGGGTGATATCACGATCATCAATACGGCATATAGCAGCGGAGGTCATCTTCGCGCCGATGCCTCCTCGTACCTGGGCGGCACCGGCACGAATCTCAATTTGCATGGCGGCATCCTGCACACCAATGGCAATATCTCCACGGACCGGAACGTCGTCGTTGGACCTCTTGGCGGCGGTTTCCAATTTGAGGCCGGGGCGGCAAGCATAACGGCGAATGGAACCATTTCCGTCAACGGCACCCTCAACCTGTCTGCCAGCTTCGCCTCGTCCACCGGAGTTTTCACCCTCAACGGAGCCATTTCAGGGCCTGGAATGATCAACCATGTGACCGGAACTCTGACCAACGGTCGTCTGATCCTGGCCGGGGACAACCATGCATGGTCGGGAGGTCTGAATTATGCCGATGGCATGCAGGTCCGTCTGGCCAACGCCGCCGCCGCCGGCAGCGGTCCCTTGGTGAATGTCCAGAACATCGGCATCCTTCAATTCACCAGCGGTTTCGGCGCCGGCGCCCAGACGCTGGCCAATTCGATCGTTGGTTCATCAACGTCCTCAAAAACCTTGATCGCCAATTGCAAGACCGACGGACCAGTGACCATGAGCGGGCAGATCGCATCGTCAGGCGGTCTGGCTTTCCAGGGATACGATACAGGTTCCGGCCAAGTCAGCGAGACGGTATTGGCGGGCAGTGTGGCCGTGGCTGGCACACCGAATGTCTACAGTTTCGGCAATGCCAGCAGTGCCCAGCGATTCATCAATGGCCAGGGTGGCATCTCCCTGGGTGTCACCGGTTACCAGACCACCACGGCTCTCGCCTTCGGGACCGCCGGATACCTGGACATGCCTACCGGGGGCGGTGGATCCAATGTCCAGGTGACCAATGGAGCCGAAGGCTATGTCCGCTTCACCGGGCCCGGCAGTTTCATCCCGGGCGCGGTCGGACCAGGATACCTCTCAGCCCTGCGTCTGGGCGGCGCCGCTTCCCGAACATTCGGCTGGCTCGTGAGCGGATCCGCAGGCGGCACCAGTTATTCCCTGCCGCAGGGGAAGGCCTTCGTCATCGGCACGCTGGGATCCGGAACCGCCCAGACCGGCACCCTGGGTGCAACCGGATCGGGAGCCAATACCGCCACCCTTCTGGGCGGCGCCAAACATGCTGCCGGGCAATTGTTGGCCGGATTCTACGGTGGCGATGTCAACATCCACGCCAATACATCGACCGACTCGGCCAGCCTCAATCTCTCGGCGGTCCAGGTGGCGGATGCGCTCGTGCTGGGCAATGGCACGAATCCCGTGGTATTCTGCCCCACCTGGGGCGACAGCGGAGCGACATCCAACCTGACCCTGATGCAGAAGCGCACTGGCGGCACGACGCTGACCAAGGTCGGGGCCGGCACCCTGGCCATCATCGACGCGGACTACATCCACACCGACGGCACCAGCGCGCGCAGCGGTTTCACCTGGAATGTCACCGGCGGCACCCTGCGCTACGAGAAGGATGATGGAGCCGGCGCCAATTTCGCCGGATTCGCCGTCGGCAGCGGCTGCTCCCTGAGCGGCAGCGGAAAGATCAATGGGGCGGTGACGGTGACCTCAGGCACAGTCAGCCCCGGCAATGGCGGGCCGGGGAAGCTCACGGTCGGATCCGTCGCTTTCAACAGTTCAGCGGCAACGTTCGCGGTGGACCTCAACGGCAGCGCTGCCGGTTCCGGCTATGATCAACTGGTGGTGTCCAGCGGCGGAACGGTGAATCTGGCCAATGCCAGCTTGGGCGGATCGCTGGGATACGGTCCGGCCATCGGCACGACCTTCACCATCATCGATAATCAGGGATCGAATGCCATCAGCGGCACATTCAATGGCCTGGCGCAGGGATCCACCGTCTCGATCGGAGGCAGTACCTTCACCATCTCGTACATCGGCGGCGATGGCAACGACGTGACCTTGAAGATGTCGAGCGGCAACACCTCACCCGCCCAGGTGACGCTATCCACCCCGGTGAATGCCGTCGCCGGCCAGGAGGCGACCAATGGGAGGACCCTCAACACCCGGCCGGCGCTGATCTGGAATGTCCCCGCCGATGTCAACAGCGACACCTTGCATTTCCAGGTCTTCCTCGATGCCGTCGACGGCAGCACCCTGGTCGCGGATTCGGAAGTCCCCGCCCAGCGCAGCGCCTTCTCCTGGTACAACGGCTCAGCCTGGGTGGCGATGCCTGCCGGCGGCGCCACGGCCAGCACCGGCCAGGTCCGCTGGATCCCGCCGACGCCGCTCGCGGTCGGCAATCCGTTCTGGAAGGTGCGCGCCTACGATGGTTCCGCCTATGGCCTCGCCTCTGCCGTGCAGCGTTTCATCATCGGCACCCGTACCTGGACCGACGCCACCCTGGTCGCCGGTGCCCGCATCCGCAGGATCCACCTCGAAGAATTGCGGGAAGAGATCGACTACGCCCGCCGGTTCCGCAACCTGAACACCGCGTGCGTGACCGCCGATCCGGTGATCACGCCCAACGTCACCGCCATCCGCGCCGTCCATCGCAACGAACTCAACGCCGGCCTGCGCGCGATCGACGCGGTGACCGGCCTCTCAGGCGCAAGCACCCTGGTCGATGCCGTCCCCGGCGGGGCCATCCGCGTCCAGGATTTCACCACCCTGCGCACCGTATTGACGGGGATGTAGCGGTTCTGTCGGCCTCACCGCCGTGTCAGTCCAGCCGGGCGAGCACCGCATTGAAGGACGCCGAAGGCCGCAGCGCCGCAGCTGCCTTGGCGTCATCGGGCTGGTAATAGCCGCCAATGTCGGCCGGCCTGCCCTGGACGGCGTTCAGTTCGGCAACGATCGCGGATTCCCTGGCGGTCAGTTCGGCGGCGATGGGCGCGAAGCGCGCGGCCAGCGCCGTGTCCGCCGTCTGCGCCGCCAGGGCCTGGGCCCAGTACAGCGCGAGATAGAAATGGCTGCCACGGTTGTCGATGCCAGCACCCACGGCGCGGGCGGGGTTCCGGTTGTTTTCCAGGAACTTGGCATTGGCCGCATCCAGGGTCTGGGCGAGCACCGCGATGCCGCGATTGCCGGTCTTCTGGCCGAGGTCTTCGAGGCTGACCTGCAAAGCCAGGAATTCGCCGAGCGAATCCCAGCGCAGGAAGTTCTCGGCAACGAATTGCTGGACGTGCTTGGGCGCGCTGCCGCCGGCCCCGGTCTCGAACAGGCCGCCGCCCGCCAGCAGCGGTACGATCGACAGCATCTTGGCGCTGGTGCCGAGTTCGAGGATCGGGAAGAGGTCGGTGAGGTAGTCGCGCAGGACGTTGCCGGTGGCGCTGATGAGATCCTTGCCGGCCTTGATGGTCTCCAGGCTGATCCGGGTCGCGGTGACCGGATCATGGATGCGGATGTCCAGCCCGGTCGTGTCGTGCTCGCGCAGGTAGCGATCGACCTTGGCGATCAGGGCGCGGTCGTGGGCGCGATTCGGGTCGAGCCAGAAGATGACCGGGGTGCCCGACAACCGGGCGCGGGTGACGGCGAGCTTTACCCAGTCCTTGACCGCGATGTCCTTGGTCTGGCACATGCGCCAGATGTCGCCAGCCTCGACCGCCTGGCTGAGCAGGATGGCGCCCTTGCTGTCGACCACCTGCACGGTGCCGGCGCTCTTCATCGCGAAGGTCTTGTTGTGGCTGCCGTATTCCTCGGCCTGCTGCGCCATCAGGCCGACGTTGGCGACGCTGCCCATGGTCGCGGGGTTGAACGCGCCGTGCTGCTTGTGGAACGCGATGGTCTCCTGGTAGACGCCGGCATAGCAGCGATCGGGGATGACGGCGAGCGTATCCTGCAATTTCCCTTCCTTGTTCCACATCTTGCCGGATTCGCGGATCATCGCCGGCATCGACGCATCGACGATGACATCGCTGCTGACGTGCAGGTTGGTGATGCCCTTGTCGGAGTTCACGTAGGCCAGGGCCGGGCCGTTGGCGAGGGCGGCCTGGTAGTCCGCGCTGATCGCCGCGCGCTCGGCTTCGGGCAGCGAGGCGGTCTTGGCGAAGAGATCGGCCAGCCCCAGGTTGGGCGAGATCCCGAGCCGGGCGAAGGTCGCCGCGTGCTTGGCGAAGAGATCCTGGAACACCACCGCCACGGCGTGCCCGAACAGGATGGGATCGCTGACCTTCATCATGGTCGCCTTGAGATGCAGCGACAGCAGCACGCCGTCGGCCTTCGCGGCGGCCGCAGCCTCGGCGTAGCAGGCGCGCAGGGCGCGCACGCTCATCCGGCTGGCATCGATGATCTCGCCGGCGGCGACCTTGGTGCTGGCCTTCAGCACCGTCACCGCGCCATCGGCGGCGACGTGCTCGATCCGCACCTCATCGGCGGCGGCGAAGACGTGACTCCGCTCGCTGCCGTAGAAGTCTCCGCCGGACATGTGGTGGACACGGGTCTTGGAATCCTTCGCCCAGGCGCCGACCTTGTGCGGACTCTTGCGCGCGGCGGCCTTGACCGAGGCGGCGCAGCGCCGGTCGGAGTTGCCCTCGCGCAGCACCGGATTCACCGCGCTGCCGAGAACCTTCGCGTAGCGTTCGGCGACCGCCTTGTCCGCCTCGGTCGCGGGCTTCTCGGGATACTCCGGCACCATCAGGCCATGCGCGCGCAGTTCGGCGATCGCGGCCTTCAACTGCGGCACCGAGGCGCTGATGTTGGGCAGCTTGATGATGTTGGCGCCAGGAGTCTTGCACAGGGCGCCGAGTTCGGCCAGGTGGTCAGGGAATCTCGCCGCGCCACCGGGCAAGGTGTCGGCGAAGACCGCCAGGATGCGGCCGGCCAGCGAGATGTCACGCACCTGCACCGCGACCCCGGCCGGGCGGGCGAACGCCTGCACGATCGGCAGGAGCGAGTAGGTCGCGAGCAGCGGCGCCTCGTCGGTGCGGGTGTAGATGATGGTCGGAGCACTGGCGGTGGTCATCGCGGTCACGGGCCTCGCAGGCGGCAGGTTGGTGGTGAGAGGCCGCAGGATGGTGCAGCCACCGCCCTGACAAGACGTGATGACGGCTGCACCGGCACGGTGTCGAGGCTCCATTCCCATCCGACCGGTGCATACCAACGGAAGTCCCGGCCGGTTCGCCCGCTGGTGGACGGAACAGATCCAGACCATGGCTGCGCCGGCGGGATCGCCGGCGGCACCCGGAAAAAAGGAACCCCCGGAGCGGAAGGCCCCGGGGGTGGAGGGTGGGATATGGACGCCGTCGTCGCCCGGTCAGGGGCATGGGCGGGTGCTATCCCGGGTCGGATCAGCGGGCGTTCAGATGGTCGTGATGATCTCCTGAGATGCGGAAGAGTCGAAACGATCCGACAACGCTGGTCTTCTCCTGCAATCAAGGTGGACTGAATCAGCTCACACGTCGATTCCGAGTTTGAATCCGATGCGCCTCCGAGGTACCTTCGGCGGCGGATGGTCCCGAACCGCGGACTCGACCCTTGCCCTCCGGCGTCATTATAGCAGCCCGGCCGGAACGTGCAGGCCAGGCGACAAGCGGCGGATCGCGATGGACCGCTGGACCGGCTCAGGCGCTCCTGGCGGCGAGCGGCAGATGCACCCGGACCGTCGTCCCCTGGCCGGAGCGGCCGGTGAAATCGATGGTGCCGCCGAGGTAGCGTTCGATGAACAGCCGTGCCCCATAGGATCCGAGACCGCGACCCCGGCCCTTGGTCGAGAACGAACGCTGGAAGATCTGCTGCTGCACATCCAACGGCATGACGCCGGGATTATGGATGCCGATCACGGCTTCCTCGCCCGCCGTCGCATCCACCGCCTGGGTCGCCAGGGTCAAGGTCACGGACTCGCCCTGGGGCGACGCCTCGATCGCGTTCTTGACCAGATTCCCCACCGTCCGGCGCAGCAGGACGGGATCGGTGGTGATCCTGACCGGGACGACCTCGCCGAAACGGATGGTGCGGCCCCGGGCCACCTCATGTCCCTGATACGCATCGCGGACCTCGACCAGCAGATCGGCCAGATCCACCTCGCACGGATTCACCACCAGCGAACCGCGCTCGGCCGAGATGAGATCGCGGTGGGTACGCAGCTCCTCCAGCAGCTGGTTGCTGGAACGCTCCAGGGTGCGCAGGTCCGCTTCGGAGCAGCCCTCCTCGCTCATGATCCGCACCAGGCCGTTGATGTTGCCGGCGGTGTTGAGGATGTCGTGGAAGAAGAGACGTTCGAGGAATTCGCCGCGCTTCTGCGCCGAGATGTCGCGCAGCGAAAGGATGGTGAAGGTGCGTCCGGCGACGGTGAACGGGGTGGCGGTCGCTTCGAGATCGAGCGCGGTGCAGGTGTCATCGAGCATGATGCGGCATTCGTTGATGAGCTGATGCCCGCTCGCGGTGCTGCCGAGGATGGCGTTCACCGCGCCGCACACCCGGCAGCGGGCGGAGGTGCCGCAGCCGGCGGGGCTGATGGCGGCGTTGGCGCAGCGGATGAGTTCCCCCGGTCGCTTGCCGATCGCGTCCTCGGCGGTCACTCCCAGCGCCGCATAGGCCTGACGGTTGGCGACGACGATCTGCCGCTCGGCATTGAGCACGAGCACGATCGAGGGCATCGCATCCAGGCTGGCGCAGAAGGCCGACAGCACCCCGAGGGCCGCGCCCTCCTCGGCCAGGACCTGCGGCGAGGCCCGTTGGGCAGGAGCGAAGTACGTGTCCACCATGGCCGATCATACCCCGCACTCGCGCCAATAGCGAATTGGAATCCCCGGGCGTGGGCAGATCCGATTGACCGGGGTCCGGGGAACCCACCCTGGGCCCAAGTCCATGCCGCATTCCGTTGGTGTTTCCCCAGGTTCTGACGATCCCGCTGGGCGAGCGGACGGATGCCCGTGACGGCGCCGCCCGGACGCGGTTCGCGCAGCGCCTTCCGCGAATTCGCCCGCCGCTGGCGAGCCGGCGAAGACCTCGACCGCGTCCACGGCCCCGAGCGCGACGTGCCTCCCGCCCGTTTCGCCCAGGATCCCGACCTGCGCCGGCGGTATTGGCGACGCTTCACCGCCTGGCTGTGGGGCGCCCGCTGGGCTCTGGGATTCCAGCTCGGCCTGGGCCTGGCGGTGGCGGGACTGGATGCGGCCTGGCCGGTGCTGACCGGCTGGATCCTCGACGTGGCCTCGCCGGGCACCGGCAAGCCGTTGCCGGCCCTGCTGACGCACTGGCCCCAGGGAACCACGCTGATCGCCCTGATCGTCGGCGGACTGCTCCTGGTCCTGGCGACGCAGATCCTGGGACTGATGCGCAACCAGCACAACATGACCTTGACCTCAGGCCTGGCGAACCGGCTGCGGCAGCAGCTTTTCCAGCATGCGCTGCGCCTGCCGCTGCTGCGCCTGCAGAACCACAAGGCGGGCAGCATGGTGACCCGGCTGACCGGGGACGTGGGCAGCGCCGCCGGCCTCATCAACGGGGCCGTGATCCGCCCGACCGAAGCGCTCCTGCGCCTGGGCGTGATCCTGGTGGTGCTGTTCGCCATCGAGTGGCGGCTCACCCTGATCACCCTGATCCTGCTCGTCGGCGTGGCGATCCTGTATCATCGCTGGGTCATCGGCATCCGGCCGATCTACCGCATCATCCGCAAGCAGCGCAGCGACATCGACGCCCGCCTGACCGAGGTCTTCGGCGGCATCCCGGTGGTGCGGGCGTTCGCCCGCGAACGCACCGAGGATCTGCGCTACCTGCAGGCGAACCACACCGTCCTGCGCATCGACCGCTGGACGACCTGGCGCATGTACCTGTTCGGATTCACCTGGCACCTGCTCACGCCGGTGGTGGCCTTGGCCATCTTCGGCGGCGGCGGCTACCTGGTGATCAAGGGCCAGCTGCGCATCGGCGAGGTGGTGACCCTGCAGATCCTGGCGATGCAGGTGCTCAATCCGATCCAGACCCTGATCAACACCATGACCGAGACCCAGCGCGACCTCGCCGCGCTCGACCGCGTCTATGAACTGCTCGACCAGCCGCAGGAGCTGCCCGACCGCCCGCAGGCGGTCACCCCGGCCCGCCGCAGCGAAGACCTGGCCTTCGAGAAGGTCTGGTTCGCCTACGACGGCCAGACGAAGCGCCCGGATGGACAGGAGCCGAAATGGGTCCTGCGGGAGATCGATTTCGCGCTGCCGGCCGGGAAGACCCTGGCCCTGGTCGGTCGCAGCGGGGCGGGCAAGACCACCCTGACCGGGCTCGTCGCACGCTTCTTCGATCCCGACCGGGGCACGGTGCGCTATGGCGGGCGAGATCTGCGCGACTACCGCCTGGCCGGCTACCGCAGCCTGCTCGGCATGGTGTCGCAGGAGGTCTTCCTGTTCGACGGCACGATCGGCGAGAACATCGCCTACGGCCGCCGCGACGCCACCCGCGCCGAGATCGAGGCGGCGGCCCGCGCCGCCAATGCGTGGGAGTTCATCGCCCGGCTGGAGCACGGCCTCGACACCCTGGTCGGCGAACGCGGGGTGAAGCTGTCCGGCGGTCAGCGCCAGCGGCTGTCGATCGCCCGCGCCATCCTGGCCGATCCCGCCATCGTCATCCTCGACGAGGCGACCTCGAACCTGGAAACCGAGAGCGAACGCCTGATCCAGGCCTCCTTCGCCAACCTGCTCGCCGGACGCACGACGGTGCTGATCGCGCACCGCCTGTCGACCGTCCGCCATGCCGATCTCATCCTCGTCCTCGACCACGGCGCGGTGATCGAACGCGGCAACCACGATGCCCTGATGGCCAAGGGGCCGGGCAACCCCTATTTCGACATGGTCGAACGCCAGGCGCATCGCCCCGGCGAGGCGGATCCGCTCCTCGCCTGACCACGCCAAGGCAGACGCCGGGCAGCGCACGGCTGGACAGCCCAGGACGGCGGGGGTATAGTCGCGCCTCAATCGGGAGGTTCCATGGATCAAGCCGCTTTCCAGGTCAAACGCGTGCGCGAACCCACGTTCGCCACCACCCACCGCTTCGCCGGCCGCGACGGGCAGGGGCCATCGATCCGCTACGTCCGCGAGGACGAACGCGTCCTCTACGATGCGCTGGTCGGCAGCGATCCGACGATCTCGTTCGAGCGCTCCGGCCCGCGCGAACGCATCGTGTTCGACCCTGAAAAAACCACCGCGGCGATCCTCACCAGCGGCGGCCTGTGCCCGGGGCTCAACGCGGTGATCTCCTCGGTGTTCATGAGCCTGCACCACCACTACGGGGTGAAGCGCATCCTCGGCATCCCGAACGGCTACGCCGGGCTGATGCAGCCCTACAGCCGCAACATCAAGCCGCTCATCCGCGACGAGATGAAGAAGATCGCGCGCACCGGCGGCTCGGTGCTGGGCAGCGCCCGGCTGAAGCCCGACGTGCGCGCCATCGTCGACACCATCCAGGCCTACGGCATCGACATGCTGTTCTGCATCGGCGGCGACGGCACCCAGCGCGGCGCCCACGCCATCCACGAGGAGCTCAGCCGGCGCGGCCTGCCGGTGAGCGTGGTCGGGGTGCCCAAGACCATCGACAACGACATCGGGTTCGTGCAGAAGACCTTCGGCTTCGACACCGCGGTCGAGATCGCGCGCCAGGCGATCGCCGCCGCCAACACCGAGGCCGAATGCGCGATCAACGGCATCGGCCTGGTCCGCCTGATGGGGCGCGACAGCGGCTTCATCACCGCCTGCGCCTCGATCGCCTCCGCCGACGTGAACTACTGCCTGGTGCCCGAGGTGCGCTTCACCCTCGACGGCGAGCACGGCCTGCTGGCGGTGCTCGAACGCCGCCTCGCCAGCCGCGGCCACGCGGTGATCGTGGTCGCCGAGGGCGCCGGCCAGGATCTCATCGACTCCGGCACCGTGCGCTACGACAAGAGCGGCAACAAGCTGGCCCAGGACATCGGGCGCTACCTGCGCGACCGCATCAACGCCCACTTCAAGGAGAACCATCACGAGGTGAACCTGAAGTACATCGATCCCAGCTACATCATCCGCGCCGCGCCGGCCAACGCCTCGGACCAGATCCTCTGCACGGCCCTCGGCCACGGCGCGGTGCATGCCGCCATGGCCGGCCGCACCGACATGATCGTCGGCAGCTGGAACGGCCAGCTGACCCATGTGCCCATCCCGCTCGCGGTGCAGGGCCGCAAGCTGATCGAACCCGAAGGCGAACTCTGGCGCACGGTGCTGGAAACCACCGGCCAGCCGCCGCTGGTGCCGCCGCAGGAGACGCTGGCCTGAACCCCACCTCCCCACCGCGCGCGTGATGACGCGCGTGATCCGGCGGACGGTGCGGGGTCATCACCCGTGGAGTATCATCCCACCGGGATCGTCGTGGCGACCGGCCCCAGACCGGGTAATCGTCCTGCGATACCAGAATCCCGTGGGGTGCAGCATGCTTCGCATCGTCCTGGCCACGTTGCTGTCCGGATGCCTGCTCCGCTCGGCCTGGAGCGGGGAAAGCAGCCAGGCCGGCATCGAGCATCTGCGTGCGCTGCTGCCCACGGCCGTGGTCACCGCCAAACCCGACCGCACCACCGTCGCCATCCCCTTCCGGCCGGGTGACCCGGCGGTTCCACGCGCGGCCGCTGCGGCGGATGCGTCCGGGCTGGTGCGGGGCTTCCTGGACGAGCATCGTCTGCTCTTCGGCCATGGCGGGGAGCGCCTGGAGGCATCGCGCCTCGTCCGCGACGACACCTCGCCGCACAGCCGCCTGCGCACCCTGGTCTGGCAGCATGAGATCGCCGGCATCCCGGTGCGCGGGGCCACCGTGGTCGGGCATATCGCGCACGACCGCAGCCTGATGGGGCTCACTTCGACCGGTCTGCAGACCGCCGCGATCGCCCCAGTGCATCTGGACCCGCTGATCACCGCGGCGGCGGCGCTGCAAGCCGCCGCCGCCACGATCGACGTGGCGATCGCCGACCTGGCGTCCTCGGCCCCTGCCGGCGCCACCCGGCGGCAGCGCCTCAGCGCCCCGGGCCTGCATGGGCTGGCCCATGCCTGGCTGACCTGGCTGCCCCGGGATGGGGCCCTGATCCTGTGCTGGGAAATCCGCTACACGCCGGAATCCGACCGGCTGACCCGTTCGGCCCTGATCGACGCGAGCGACGGGACGCTGATCCGCCAGCGCATCGCGACGATCCGAGACTGCTTCCATGACCGCCGTGCGAAAGCCGCCGCAGGAGCGAACCCGGTCGCGAAACCCGCCGCAGCCCCACGGCTGGCCACTCGGGCCGCCACCCTGCCCATCGCGGCCAAGGCGCCGACCCCCTCCAGCGGATCGCCGGCCGCTGCCACGACCATCGCCTTGCGCTGCTTCGCCTGGCCGAATGAAAGCCCACGCCCGCTGCTGCCCGGCCGTGCGGCCTCCAGCGACGCGGGCAACCAGCCGGCCGAGGTCGCCCGCGATCTGCTGACGCTCACCGCGATCGATGCGACGGCCTCACCCGCCGGCTGGGTCACCGCCAACCTGCTCCAGGGCAACAACGTCGATGCGTACCTCGATGTGAACGCCGACGACGCGACCGACGCCGGGCGGCCGACCGGTACCGGCTCGCCGCTGACGTTCGACTTCCCGTTGGACCTGACCCTCGCCCCCAGCGACGCGAACAACCGCAAGGCGGCGACGGTGAACCTGTTCTACTGGTGCAACTTCATGCATGACCGCCTGTATCAGGTCGGTTTCACGGAAACCGCCGGCAATTTCCAGGCGGACAACTTCGGCCGTGGTGGCCAGGGTGGCGACCTGGTGCTGGCCGAGGCGCAGGACGGCAGCGGCAGCAACAACGCCAACTTCACTCCGGCGCCGGATGGCATCCCCGGCCGGATGCAGATGTACGTCTTCACCGCACCGACGCCGGATCGCGATGGCGACTTCGACGCCACCATCATCAGCCATGAGTACGTGCATGGCCTGAGCACCCGGCTGGTCGGCGGCGGGGCCGGGGATCTGGCCACCGACCAGGCGGGCGGCCTGGGCGAAGGCTGGTCGGACTTCTACGCCATCGCGCTGCTCAGCCAGGCAGGCGACGATGTGAGCGGCAACTACGCGGTCGGTTCCTATGTGACCCAGAATCACTACGCCGGTGTGCGTCAATACCCCTACACCACCGACCTCGGCCGCAACCCGCTCACCCTGGCCAACATGAATGGCCTGACCCAGGTACATCAGATCGGCACCATCTGGTGCACCATCCTGTGGGAGGTGCGTTGCGCCCTGGTCGCCAAGTACGGTTTCGCCGGCAACGAGCGCGCCCTGCGCCTGATCACCGACGGCCTGAAGCTGACGCCGGACAATCCGACCGTCATCGAGGCGCGCGATGCCATCATCCAGGCCGGGCTGGCCGGCGATGCCGGCGCCGACCTGCGGGAACTCTGGACCGCGTTCGCCAAGCGAGGGCTCGGCCCGGCCGCGAGCACTCCCGTCGATGGGACCACCAGCGGGACCACGGCCGACACCTCGGTGCCGGGAGACCTGCTGGTGATGACCGGTGGAGCCGCTCCCGGAGGCCGCCTCGAACTGGTCGGCGACCCGGGCGGCCCCTTCCTGCCCACCAGCGCGACGATCAGCCTGCGCAACCTGAGCCAGGCCGGAATCGCCTGGAGCGCCAGTTGCGATGCCGCGTGGCTGACCCTGGGCGCCAGCGGCGGATCGCTTGCCGCCGTCGGTGCGACGACCCTGTCGATCACCGGCAATTCCATCACGACCACACTCGCACCCGGTTATTACCAGGCGACCATCACCGTCACCAACAACAGCGGCGGCAGCGGCACGACCTCCATCCCGGTCGGATTGGCGGTCTGCACGGATTACGACGCCGCCACGACCGCCTATGCCTGGATCGATCCGACCGCCCATGCCACGCTCACTTTGGGCGACGACGCGGTCAGCGCCGTGCAGACCATCCCGTTTCCCTTCCGCTTCTACGGCCGCGACCGCACGCAGTTCTGGGTCGGCTCGAACGGGCTGATCGGCTTCCTGCGCGACCGCCTCGAAGCCTGGACGAACAGCGATCTCCCCGGCGCGAGCACGCCCAACGCCATCATCTGCCCCTGGTGGGACGACCTCTATCCGCCGCAATCCGGCGCGCGCGTCTCGATCGGCACCGTCGGCAGCGCGCCCAATCGGCAACTGGTCGTGACCTGGAGCGGCGTGCCGCAGGTCGGCTCCTTCGCGAATGGTTTCACCTTCCAGGTCGTCCTCACCGAGGGCAGCGACACCATCACCATGCAGTACCAGGAGGTCCGCCCGGCGCTGGCCGGCATCGGGGCCGGTCGGTCGGCGACCATCGGAATCGAACAGGATTCCGGTCTGCGCGCGACGCGGTGGAGCTTCCAGGGCGGCACTCCGTTGAGCAACCAGAGTGCGATCCGCTTCACGCCACGGGCGTTCGTCCCGGTCGCTCCGGCCTTCACCAGCACGCCGGTGACCGCCGCCACGGTCGGCCTCCCGTATCAGTACACCCTGGCGGCGACCGGCGTCCCGGCACCGACCTTCAGCACCAGCGGCCTGCCCGGGTGGCTCAGCCGGACCGGCAACCGGCTGAGCGGCACGCCGACGACGGCGGGAACCACCGGCACCATCACCTGCACCGCGGGCAATGGTCTTACGGCGGATGCGGTCCAGACCTTTACCATCACCGTGGCGCCAACCCCGGCGATTCCCGTGTTCACCAGCGTTCCCGTGACCACCGGCTCTGTCGGCGCCGCCTACCGGTACACCCTTGCCGCGGCTGGCAGCCCGACGCCGACCTTCAGCGCCAGCGGCCTGCCCGCGTGGCTGACCCTGAGCGGCAACGTGCTCAGCGGCACGCCGACCAGCGCCGGATCGACCGGCACCATCACCGTGACGGCCGCGAACGGAGTCGCCCCCGATGCGATCCAGACCTTCAGCATCGCAATCGCCCCGGCTCCGGCGGCACCGGTGTTCTCCAGCATTCCCGTCACCACCGGCACCGTCGGCGTGGCCTACCAGTACACCCTGACCGCGACCGGGTTCCCGACGCCGACCTTCAGCGCCAGCGGCCTGCCCGCGTGGTTGACGCTGAACGGCAATCTGCTCAGCGGCACGCCGGCCATCGCCGGGTCGACCGCCACCATGACCCTCACCGCAGCGAATGGCCTGGCACCCGACGCGACCCAGGCCTTCAGCCTCGCGATCGCGCCTGCCCCGACCGCTCCGGTCATCACCAGCGTTCCCGTCACCACCGCCAGCGTCGGTTCGGTCTACCAGTACACCCTGGCTGCGACCGGGGTCCCGACGCCGACCTTCAGCGCCGGCGGCCTGCCCGCCTGGCTGACCCTGAGCGGAAGCACCCTCAGCGGGACGCCGACCGACGCCGGCACGACCGACGCCATCGTCGTGAGCGCGAGCAACGGGGTCGGCGCTGCGGCGACCCAGACGTTCACCATCACCGTCGCTGGCGTGATCGCGCCGGCAGCGGGTGATTCCGGGGGGAAGAGCCGCCGCTGCGGATTCGGCGCCGGCCTGGCGGTGCTCGCCCTTCTCGTGATCACGCGGCCTGGGCGGCGTCCGCGCGCCTGATCCGGACGGTCCCGCCGGATCCGATCAGGGCGCCGGGCGCGGTCCGTCCGCGATTGTCCAGGTGACCGCGCTGACCGAGGCCGGCGGCAGGACGATGGTCCAGGATCCCGCCACCGCCTGGACCCTGCTGGAAACGAGGCGCGCTTGCGGATCCGTGTCCGACCCGGCCCGGACCAGGCTTTCCTGGGCTGCCGTCGCGGCAGCCGACGGTCGCGATCCGAGATCCAGCGAAAGCGTGAGCGATTCGCGCGGATGCCGGTTGATCGCCTGCAGGCGGATCGCACCGGGGCCGGCGGTCGCGACGAGATCGACGAGGGCGAGACGCGGGATGGCGTCGGACCAGCCCTGGGTGAACGGCTGGTCGACGGCAGGCAAGGGCGGATGGCTGAGGTGCAGCAGGCGTTCGCCGCGATGCCGGGCGAGGAACGCCGTCGCCACCGCACGCGGATTCAGGCGCACCGCTCCGCGTCCGCCATCAGCGACGCGGATCGCCGCAATCTTCCAGCTGATCCCGACCAGCATGGATTGGATGCCGATCTCCACCCGGTCGGCGTGGCGAACCAGGCCGTTGAGGAACCCGGCCGCACCCAGGGCCGCCGCCCATTCGCTGGCCTGCCCCTGCGGCTGGCTCCAGCCGTTCCAGTTCCATTCGGTGCAGGCCAGGCGGTAGCCGAGACCTTCCGCCAGGCGCAGCAGATCACCGCGATGGCCGTCCGGCAGGATCGCCCGCGACTGGCCGTCCTCGCCATAGCGACCCGGCATGCCGGACCACAGGTACCACCAGTCGTCGGCGGTCAGGGTGGCCGGTTCGACCTCGACCCCCCGCCGCTTGGGTTTGCGCGCCATGTTCCCCGGGGCATATGCATGCAGGGCCACCCACTTCACCGAGCCTCGGATGCGCGGATCCGCCAGCAGGATGGCCTCGGCGCGACCCTCCGGATCGAGCCCCAGGTCGAGGTCGATGATGATCCCGATCCTGGGATCGACGGCGCGGATGGCCGCGACGTAGGCCGCGACCACCTCGGCATACCAGCGGGCGATGTCTTCGGGCGAGGCGGATGCGCCCAGGGCGGTGCGGACCTCCTGCACGAACCTGCCCATCCACCATTCATTGCCGAGCTGCACGAACGTCGCCCCGACCGGTTCCGGGAGGCCATTCGCCGTCCGCACCGCCGGCCAGTCGGGCATGCCCGCCGGCAGCGCCTGGCCCGGACGCGCGTTGGCGTAGGCGACCAGTCCGGCGGCGTGGCGCGCGGCCTCGGCCAGCGGACGCCGACGCGCCAGGCCGTCGAGGAGATTCACCATCAGCAGCGGTTCGCTGCCCACCTGCCGGCACAGCCGGAAGAACTCGGAGTAGCCGAAACGCGTCCCGATGGCCTTGCCGTCCAGTCCCTTCATCGTGGCCGGTCGCGACCCGCGTCCGGGCACGCCATCGACCAGGTCGGTCCAATCCGAGTAGTCCCCATCGGTTCCCCAGGGAAAACGGATGAGCGCTGGCCGCAGATCCTGGATGCGGGCGACCACCTCGGGCCGCAATTCATTGCGCTCGGCCAGCAGACAGGCTTCCGGCCCAGGCTCGCCGAAGGTGGCACGCTCCAGGAACTGGCCGTACAGGGCGGCCGGTATCGTCACCACAGGAACACGTTCAGCGACGGTCACCGGAATGGCCTGCTCGCCTCCCGAACTGGCGGCTGCGGTCGCCAGCAGCATCGCCAAGGGCAGGGTGCGCATGGCGGGATGATCGTCCCCAGATCCCGGTTCGCCAAGCCCCGTCGCCTGCGACCTACTGAGCCCGGATCACCACCGCCGCGCTGCGCCCGCCGGCGTCGACGGCGCGCACCTGATGCCGACCCGGGGCGGGTTGCCACCAACGGCTACCGGTGTCATCCCCAGGCCCCAGGCACTGTTCCCCAGCGAACCACCAGACCCGTCCTTGGGCGCCGGTGCAGGTCAGGCGGATCCGCGCCGGGCCGCCCTCGACTTCGCCCAGGATCTCTGCGCCAGCGGCTGGAGAGGTGATGGCGAGTCGCACCGGCGCAGGCGGCAGCGGATCGGCGACGCGGATCTCCTGCTGCCAGATGGCCGGCCCTGGATCGAGGCCGGCAAGAAGTGCCAGGCATTCCGGAGCGGTCGCATCCAGACCACTGAGCGTCGGCGCGCCGGGGCCGCTGACCGTGCCCAGCCAGAGCACAGCCGCCAACCGGCCGCCGACCGCTGCGCACCACGCGTCGCGCTGGCCGCTGCTGGTGCCGGTCTTCCAGGCGATGCCGGCCTTCGCCGCAGCGGGATCGATGGCGGCCGTGCGATCAGCGACTGCCAAGGCTGCCAGCACGCCGCGCGCGGCGACACCGTCACGCCCCTGCGCATCTGTGTTCGCGTTGGCAAAAGCAGCGGAGCGGGCCAGGTGGGAGTAGGCGCGTGCGAGGTCGCGCGGGGAAACCTCGATGCCGCCCACCGCGAGGGCCAGTCCAGCCCGCTCTGCTGCGGCGCCAGCGCCAGGAATGCCGCTGGATTCCAGATATTCGCCACAGCGTCCGACCCCGGTGCGGCGCAGCAGGTCGAGCGCGGGCAGGTTGCGACTGGCGGCCAACGCCTCGGCCGCCGTCATCCGACCGCGCCAGGCGTGATCGATGTTCATCGGCTTCCAGCCGGACCAACCCAGCGCGGCGTCGTCGAGCAGACTGCCGGGCTGGCACAGGCCATCCGCGAAAGCGGCGGCGTAGATGAACGGTTTGAGCGCGGAGCCAGGCGACCGCTTCGACCGGCTGAGATCATTCCAGCCAGCACCAACCGACGCCGCCGCGCGCAGCTCGCCGCTCGTCCAATCGACGACGACCAGCGCGCCCGCAAGCCGGACGACGCCCGGGGCGGAACATGCGCGTTCGAGCGCTGCCTCGGCCGCGACCTGCATCGCGGCATCGCGCGTCGTCCGCATTTCAGCCAGGCCGGCCGGGATCGGATCCAGGGTGATGACCACCCACGAAGGGACCGGGATCCGCAATCCCAGCGGTTCGGCCTGGGCGGCGGCACAGGTGGCGGCGTCGATACACCCCTGCTGACGCATGAGCGCGAGCACCAGATCGCGCCGGGCCAGCGCCCGTCCGGGATGGCGGTCGGGACGCAGGCGTTCGGGATTCTGCGGCAAGCCCGCGAGCAGTGCCGCCTGGGCCAGACTGAGATCGCGGCAATCCACCCCGAACCAGTGCCGGCTGGCGGCGCCGGCCCCGACCAGGTTCGCCCCGAACGGCGCCCGTTCGAGCCACTCATGCAGGATCGCGTCCTTGCTCGATTCCCGTTCGATCTGCCGCGCGCGCACCGACTCGACCAGCTTGGTCCACAGGGTACGCGGCCGGGCCGCGTCGGCCTGGGCGGCGCGCAGACGTTCGACCTGCATCGTGATGGTGCTGCCGCCACGCCGTAATCCGATCGGGGTCAGGTTGCTGACCACCGCCGCTGCGACCCCCTGCCAGTCGACGCCGGCATGGGCACGGAAACGCCGGTCCTCGACCGCGACCACCGCCTGGGTCAGCCTGAGATGGACCGCAGCCGGTTCGAGCGGACGGCGCCATTCGCCGCGCACGCTGGCGATTTCGGCCAGGACGGCACCGTGGCGATCGAGTGCGGTGCGCGCCGGCGGCGGCAGGGCGCGCTGCTCGGCGGGATACGGCAAGCAGCGCGCCGCACCTTCGATGCCGACGATGGTCAGCAGCGCCAATGCCATGCCGAGGATGACCACCGCCAGAATGCGTCGCGGCCAGCGACGAGATCGACGAACGGATTTCTCCACGACCAGCCTCACCGAGCGGTGATCTCGACCGTACCGCTGGCCGACACCGCGCGGACGGTGCGGTCGTACATGCTCTCCGCCGTTGCGGGTGGCAGGACGAAACGGCCGATGCCGACCGCGCGCACCAGGTAGGTATGGATCAGTGCGTGGTTGCCGGCCGGCAGATCGCCCATGATCACGATGCGGTCGTCGCGGATCTCGACCCGGCGCGCGGAAGACTCGGCCCACGCGCTCAATCTCTTCACGGTCACCGGCGGTGGCGCAGGTTTGAACACGTCCTCGGATTCGACCGCCTCCGGTTGCTCCTCTGCTTCGGTCGGCTGATCCTCCTGGGCGGACTGCGCCGCACTCGTGCCCAGGCGGGGGTTCTCGATCTCGCAGCCGGCGGGCAGCAGATCCTCGACCACCAGATTGCGCCGGGCCAGGCCGCCGACGGAACGGATCTCCAGGCGGATCTCGACCAGTTCGCCCGAGCGGATGCGATCCGGGCGTTTCGACCATTGGCGGGCGATGCTCAGGCCCTCGGTGCACGGTTTCGGCGGTTCGAGCGGGATGCCCGACGCGGTCCAGGCCAGGTAGCCGCGCGCGCCGGTCGGACCATCGACGCGCACCTGCGCCCCGGCCGGCAGCGTCGCGCCATGCCAGCGCAGACCCGTCGCCGTGCCGCTTCCCAGGATGTTGCCATCTGCACCGGTCAGGCCGACGCTGGTGAACGGCACCGGGACGATCGCCGCGCGGTAGCGGCCAAGCGCGAGCACGGCCCAGACCAGGTCCTGGGTGTTCAGCCACTGATCCGGCTGATCGAGTTCGCGCGCGAGGCGATGCTGGTCCGGACGCTGCTGGTCGATCGCAAGCAGCGCGAGCACTGCCAAAGCACGGTCGCGTACCGGACTGCCGCAGTCGCCGCCATCGGCGCGGCCGGCGCGCACACCGAAGGTGGTCGGCAGCAATGTGGCCGCCCGCGCCCGGTTGCCGATCGCCTGCCAGGCCAGGGCGAGGTGCAGGGTGCATTCGGGCGGAGGGTTTTTTTGTGCCTTCGCCTCCAAGGCCAGACGATCGAGTACCGCCGGCTGCGGTTCGCCATGCAGCGCCAGGATGTGCGCGGCATAGCAGCGGGTGGCCAGCAGGTCGGCGTCGGTGCGGCGCAGCAGGTTGCGGCAATAGCGCAACAGATGCTCGCGCAGGTGCTCCGGCACCGGGAATCCAGCGACTTTGGTTTCGTGGCAGAGATGCGCGCCCAGCACCGACGCCCACGGCCAGGCCATGCGCTCGCCCGGCCACATTCCCAGACCGCCATCGTGGGTCGCCATGCCCTCCAGGCGGGCAAAGCCGGAGGCAAGGCGTTCGGCGACCGCGGCGCGGCCGCCGTCCTGCCACGATGCCGGCAAGAAGGCAGGTGCGGAGATCAATCCCAGGCAGGTGCTGATGGTCTGTTCGGCGCAGCCATACGGATAACGCACCAGCCGGTCGATGCCCTGCGGGATGCCCAGGGCCGGCAACGGATCGACACGGAGGTCAGCTTCGTGGAAGCCACCCGCCAGGAACCGCGTCGCCGGATTCAGCGTCAACGGCCGGCCAGGTTCGACCAGTTCCGCCCCGCCCACGGTCACGACGCCGGCGGCCGGGCGCACCGGCAGGTCGGTGCGTTCGCGATGGCGTTCGTTGCCGATGCTGGCGGTCACGCTGAATCCCAGGCGGCCGGGCGCCGACCCTGCATCCAGGTCGACCCACACCACCGCCGAACCGCGCGCTGCTATTGAAATTTCCTGTCGCGCCGGGGAGATCGTACCGACGCCATCGATGCTGGATTCGACAATGGCGGTGCCGGCCTCACCCTGGTTGAACACCGTCACCGGCACGTGGCAGCGGTCACTCGGCGCGAGAAAACGCGGCAGGCTCGCCTGGACCAGCACCGGCGAACGTACCGGCAATGGTTGCGCCGCCGCCCCTGATCGTGCGCCGTGCACCGCGACCACCATCACCCGCAACGATCCGGCGAAGGATTCCGGCACGGTGAAGGTGGCCCGCGCGAGGCCGTCCGCCCCACTGCGCACCACGCCCGACCACAGCGCCACCGGTACCACCCGGCGCACGGACACCGGCGCGCTGTGGCGGTCCATGCCCTCGGCCAGGTCGCCATCGCCACCGATGGTCGCCGTGCCGGCGCGGGGAACCTCGGGCAGCAGATCCGCATAGGCATCGTAGGCGGAAACCGCGTGCGACCGCTTGGCGGTGAAGAAGGCGAAGGGATCCGGGGCGCGGAAGGCACACGGACGCAGGATGCCTTCATCCACGGCGGCGATGGTCACCGCAGCATCCGCCAGCGGCTTGCCGGACGCATCAGCAACCAGCGCGGCGCAGGCGAACTCCGCGCCGGGCCGGACCTCGGCCGGAAGGTTCAGCGCCACAGTCGCGGCCCGATCGGATTGGCGTATCCGCACCGGGCATACGCCGAAAGCGCGATGCACGCGCCAGGGCTGATCCGGCTGCACCGCGCGCACGATGGTGGCGGTGACATAGGCAGTTCCGCCCCACGTTGCGTCAGGCACAAGTTCGATCCGGGTTGCGGGCGCCGTCAGGGTCTGCACCCGGGTCTGATGCACGCGCTCGCCCTCGACCGTGATCAGCAGGGTTCCCGCGAAGGGACTGCGCAGGTCGAGCGCGATCGGGCTGCCGACGCGGGCGAAGGCCTGCTTCCCCACGGTTTCCGTGCCGGACGCGAGGGCGACCTCGGCGTGCTCGGGACGTTCCCGGGCGATGCTGTCCTGCCAGTCGCTGCCCGGTGCCTGGGCGAACAACTGCCCCGACACCGCCAATTTCGAACCGGGGATGTGCGCCAGCACCACGAAGCTGCCGCCGGCCGGGATCGCGATCTGGACCTGGCCGGAACCGGCGACCAACCGGACCGGGATGCTTCCGCCGACCGGTTCCAGCACCCGGGCAGAGGTATAGCGATAGGCTCCGTTTTCGTGCGTGACCGTGGTTTCCCAACGCGAACGCCAGCAACGCACTTCGGCTGCTGCCTCGGCGGTGGCCAGGATGCCATCGGGCTTGATCAGGCGCAGGTCGACCGTGCAGACGGCCCCGGCGCTCGCAGGGCCGGGCTTCACCACCAGGTAGTGCGGCACCGGATCGATGATCGCACTGCGGCTGGCGCTGACCGTGCGCCCACCGGCTTCGCTCACTCCGGCGGTGGCAGACAACCGCCAGGGCCGCGCGGTGGTGACGTCCCGCTGCAACCGCTGCGCGAGATCAACCTGGTACTGCGCTGATCCTTTGGCATCGAGCTTCTGACCCAGCGGATCAGCCAGGCGGTCGCCGGATGCGCTGGACGACAAACCGACCTCCTTCACCACGTCGGCGGCGTCAGCCGTCCACCACTCATTCCAATCCGCGTGATGGAAATACAGGGGATCGACACGCAACGCCAAGGATGACTGCAATCCTTCGCCCGCAGCCCCGAACAGCCAGTCGCCCTGGACGGTGAAGGTCAAGGCCCCAGCCGCCAAGCGCGGTTCGGCCACGGCGTCGGTTCGTTCCTTCGCATACGCCGATCCCGGCAGGTGCAGCGCGACGCGCAGACGCTCCGGGATGAAGTCCTCGACCTGGATCGCATCGCTGCCGAGTTCCAACCCGCCGGGGATCCCGATGGTGAAGCGCCAGCGACCGGTCATGGCGGTGTCGGGCAGGGCCGGATCCCAACCGGCACAGCCATCCGCATCCAGTTTGCGATCGTAGGTGGTGTACACCCGTCCATCTGGCCGGTAGGCCGTCCAGCGCACCGGAAATGCCGGCGGTACGGCGCCATCGGCGGCGCGCACGATGGCGCGCAGGTGGACGGTCTCGCCGGGCCGGATCAGACCGCGATCGGGATGGACGAAGGCCTCATGCACATTCCAGGGCCGGCCGCCGGTGTCGGCGAGTGGATCGCGCAGGCCACTCTGGTGCAGGTCGAGCCAGGTCAGGCCGTGGTTGCGGGCGTGTTCATCGTCCGCCATCGACTCCGGCATCCGGCTGGCGATCAGCACCGCCGGGGTATCGGTCGCATCCAGACGCAGATCGCCGAAACGCACCAGCCCATCGTCGCCGGTGGTTCCCGACCAGCGTTCAATGAGCGCCGAGGCCGGACCGCGCCCGCCCAGTTCCTGCTGCTTGCCGCTGAACAACCGCACTTTCACCCGTCGTTGCGGCGCGCCGGTGGCCAGGCTGGTGACCCAGGCGATGGCCTCATCCTTGCCCAGGCGGGCGGACAGCGCGAGGTCGCTCAACGACACGACGCGGGTGCTGCTGCTGAGGTAGGCGTACTGGTGCAGCGGCACCAGGGCATCACGACGTTCGGCGTCGAGATCGAGCTGATAGACCCCGTCGGCCGCAGCTCCGATCGGCAGCAGGTCGTCGAGGCGCAACACCAGATCATGGACCGTGTTCACCGTGCCCGGCACCGCCAGGAAGCGATCGACGAGCGGTTGCCCCAGGCGCGGAACATCGCGCTGGCCAGTACGCCAGGCGACGAGGTTGCTGTCATACAGACGGTGGATGCGCAACCGCACCTTGGCGAGGTTCTGCACCTTTGCCGCAATGCTGCGATTGCCCTGGGAACCAAGGTGGCCGCCGTCGTGGACGAACCACACCTGCGGATTCAGATCGGGCGCGATCGCCGCCAGGGTTTCGCGTTTGGGCTGGCGCGCACCGTCCGCACCCGTCACCGGCGCGATGACCACGCCATAGCGGATCCCAGCCTTGAATTCGCCGTGGAATTCGAAGCAGCTTCCATCTGCGGATCCGCTGCCTCCTTCGACCCGGCCAAGCGTCAGGGCGATCGGCGGGTCGGTCTTCACCGCCGCCGTGACCACGTCGCTGCGCAAGGCCCGGTTGAACTCCAAGCGTAGTACCGGTTGATGGCTGTGCCCGGTGACGAACTCCGCCTGGGTGCAGCGGACCTCATCCCAGAGCGTAATGGGTTGATTCAGGTCGGATTCCAACCCGAGCGGCCCGACCGGGCTGGCGAAGCCCTTGGGCAGATGCACGCCGACTTCGAGTTTGACCTGGCGCGGCAACGGTGCCGTGCGCAGCCGCACGGTGTCCGCTTGGGTGTCGCCCTCGACCTTCAGCGGGATTGCGGAACCGTCAGGATGCTTGAGTTGCACCGCGCGCACCAACGCATCCGCGACGACGGGATGGTTGAAGCGGAACTCCAGCACTTGGCTGCCGTCGTCGCCCAGGTCGACGGCGCGGCAGCCAAGCAACGTCAGGGCCGGCGTATGGAATCGCATCGCCACCGCCGCCGGCAGCCGCGTGCCATCCTGGGCGCGCACCGCATCGCGGGAGAAAGTGCAGGTGTAGCGCGTCGCCGGTGCGAGCGGCGCCGCAGCGGTGAACACCAGAGTGCGGTCCGCATCCCAACGCCACGACCCGGCGAGTGCCGGCGCAAAAGCCGCAGCAGGCAGCGGACCAGCGGTGTCCATGGCCCGGTCGAAGCGCAGGCGCAGTTCGGTGCCGCCAGGTTCGCCAACCATCAGCCCCGATCCCGTCTGCACCCGACCGACCGGCACCACGCCGTCATAGGCGAAGTTCGCCGGCGCGACCTGAAGCGATGGCTCGCGGTTGAGCACGCTTCGCCAGTCGACCATCCAGCCGACCAGATTGACGCAGGAAATGACGACCAGGGCGATCCAGAAGCGCATGTGGACCTCAGGCGGGGTGGCAACCGGCAGCGATGGGGGATTGCCGCCGACGCTATCCCGGCTGCGCTTGCCGCAAGAGACCCGCTCGGGACCGGTTCTCTCTTCCCGGGGTTGAAACCCCGTGAATGGCGAGCGTGGCGAGAACAGTCCCGTAGGGACGACTGGAGCGGAGATTTAACCTGGGATTCCAACCGGTTTCAACCCGGGGAATGGCGAGAAGCGTCTTACCAGGGTTTCCGTGGGGTTGGAACCGAATGGCCAGAGCTGAATGCGCCGCAGAGCGGCGCGCTCCCAGGCGGGTTCACCGCCGGTATTTCAGGACCTCGGCCAGCATCTCGCTGAGCGGGCAGGTCGCCACCGCGATGCAGGAATCGCAGGCGCCGTAATAGACGTACACGATGCCCTGATGCACGACATTGGCCGAGGGGAACACCACGTTGGGGATGATCAGGCCGACCTTTTCGTAGTAGGCCTCAGGGGCGAAGATCGGATGGGGGCTGCGCGCGACGATCTTCGACGGATCCTTCAGATCGAGGAGCATCATGCCGGTGCGGTAGTTGGCCCTGGTGTCGACGCCATGGTAGATGAGCAGCCAGCCGGCCTCGGTGCGGAGCGGCGTGGCGCCCGCGCCGACCTTCACGCCTTCCCATTCCTGCTCGACGGTCGCGACCAGCTTCGGCTCATCCCAGGTCTTCAGGTCGTCGCTGTACGAGATCCAGATGCTGGGCTTGGCGACGCCGCCGAATTGCGGGCCGGAATAGCGCTGCGGCCGGCGCAGCATGGCGAAACGGCCGCCGATCTTCTCGGGGAAGAGGATGCAGTCGCGGTCGTCGACATCGGGCGGCGTCACCCGGCCCAGGTCCGTCCAGCGGATCAGGTCGGTCGAGGTGGCGATGCCGGACCGGTAGTTGTTCTCCTCGCCGGGCGGCAGGTCGGGCGGGTTGTGGTAGTTCGGGATCCCACGTCCGTTGGGGAAGCAGGACGAGGCGTAATTGCGGTGGACGTAGGTCATGTAGAAGACCCCGCCGATCTTCACCATGCGCGGATCCTCGACCGTGCCGCGCGGGGTGCCGAAATCGGCCGCGCTCATCACCGGTTCCTGCACGACGTGCTCGAAGTGGAAGCCGTCGCGGCTGCGCAGCAGACCGAAATGACTGTAGAGCGGCGCCAGGCTCGCCACTGCCCGTTCGATCATGTAGAAGGTGCCGTCGTCGTCGATGATCACGCCAGGATTGAAGGTGGCGATGCGGCGCCACCACTGCCCGCCGGGCCAGACGATGGGGTTCTGGGCGTAACGCTTGAGTTCCATGCCTGCTCCGTGGTTCGGCCGCACGCTACCTGGACCGGTCGGGCCACAAGACCCCGGCGAGCCGTCGATGCCGCAGGTGTCCCGCCCGGTCCGATTCACGGTCCCATCCCCTCTTTCCCCCCGCAGCGATTCCCCCAGGATGCCGCGCCACAGGAGGCTGCATGGCGCTCGACCGCCGCGATGACGTTCCACCCGCGATGATCCTCTGCGGTGGCCAAGGCACCCGCCTGCGCGATGTCAGCGAGGTGCTGCCCAAGCCGATGGTGCCGGTCGGCAGCCAGCCGATCCTCTGGCACATCATGAAGACGTACGCGGCCTTCGGCGTGCGGCGCTTCATCCTCTGCCTGGGGTACAAGCGCGAGACGATCATCGACTACTTCCTGAACTACCGCTCGCACGCCTGCGACCTGACCGTGAAGCTGGGCCCGCACGGCGGCGTCACCTACCACGGCAGCCATGCCGAGGAGGACTGGGAGGTGGTGCTCGCCGACACCGGTGAACGGGCGATGACCGGATGCCGCGTCGCGCGCGCGTCCCGCCACCTGCGCCCGGACGACCGGCGCTTCTTCCTGACCTACGGGGACGGGGTGGCCGACATCGATCTGGCGGCGCTCAGCGCCCGGCACCAGGCCGCCGGCAAGACCATCACCGTCACCGCCGTGCATCCCGCCAGCCGCTTCGGCGAGCTGCACCTGGATGGCGACACGGTCACCGGCTTCCATGAGAAGCCGCAGACCGAGGCGGGACTGATCAACGGCGGCTACATGGTGGTCGAACGCGATTTCGTCACGCGCTACCTCAAGGATGATGAAAACCTGGTCCTGGAGCAGGAACCGATGCGCGCCGCGACGCGCGACGGCGGCATGGCGGCCTATGTCCACCACGGCTTCTGGCAGTGCATGGACACCCTGCGCGAATACCAGCTGCTGAACCAGCTCTGGGCCGGCGGCAAGGCCCCGTGGACGACGCGATGGTGAGCCCGGCACCCATCGGCACCTGGACCGGCCGGCGCGTGCTGGTCACCGGCCACACCGGGTTCAAGGGTTCCTGGCTCAGCCACTGGCTGCTCGCCGAGGGCGCCGAGGTCGCGGGCTATGCCCTCGCGCCCGACACCACGCCGGCGCTGTTCAACCTGCTCGGGCTCGCTGCGCGGTTGCGCCACATCGAAGCTGACGTGCGCGATGCCGGCCGCCTCGCCGCCGCGATCACCGCCTTCCGGCCCGAGGTCGTGCTGCACCTCGCAGCCCAGCCGCTGGTGCGGAAAAGCTACCGCGAACCGCGCCAGACCTGGGAGACGAATGTGCTGGGCACGGTGAACGTGCTGGAGGCGGTACGGGCCTGCGCTTCCGTGCGCGCCTGCGTGGTGGTGACCTCGGACAAGTGCTACGAGAACCGCGAATGGCTGTGGGGCTACCGCGAGGACGAGGCGATGGGCGGCCACGATCCGTACAGCTCGTCGAAGGGCGCGGCCGAGCTCGCGGTCGCGAGCTGGCGCCGGTCGTTCCCGGGCGGAGCGCGCCTCGCCAGCGCCCGCGCCGGCAACGTCATCGGCGGCGGCGACTGGTCGGCGGATCGGATCGTCACCGATTTCGTCCTCGCCATCCAGGCCGGGCAGCCGCTGCGCCTGCGCAATCCCGACGCGACGCGGCCGTGGCAGCATGTGCTCGAACCGCTGTCGGGTTACCTCACGCTGGCTGACCGCCTGCTTCAATCCGACGGCGACCGCTTCGCGGAGGCCTGGAACCTCGGCCCATCCGATGCGTCCGTGACCACGGTGGCCGAACTCGCCCGCCTCCTGATCGCGGCCTGGGGCAGGGGATCGGTCGAGATCGCCGCGAACCCGCAGCAACCGCACGAGGCCGGCCTGCTCAAGCTCGATGCCAGCAAGGCCGCCGCCCGCCTGGGCTGGCGCGGCCGCTGGAACGTGGCCGAGACCGCCGCGCGCACCGCGCGCTGGTACCGCGATCTGGCCGCCGGGGCGGACGCGCGCGTGCTGGTCGACGCCGATCTCGCCGCATTCTGTGCTGCGGGTTATTCGCCACGTCATGCCGGCGCAGCACCGGCCAGTCCGAATCTTGGAGTCATCGCATGAGCGACCGCGTCGCTGAGCTGAAAAACGAGATCCTGGCCAAGGTGCGCGAGCTGGTCGCCCTGCGTGATGCGCCGAAGTCCTTCGTCCCGGGCCAGACCACCGTGCCCTATGCCGGCCGGGTCTACGACAGCGATGAAGTCGCCGCCGGGGTCGGCAGCATGCTCGATTTCTGGCTGACGCTGGGGCCGGAAGGCGACGCCTTCGAACGGGAGTTCGCCCAGGTGCTGGGGGTGAAATCGTCAATCCTGGTCAACAGCGGATCCTCGGCGAACCTAGTGGCGCTTGCCGCCCTCACGTCACCGAAGCTCAAGGAACGAGCGATCCGGCGCGGCGACGAGGTCATCACCTGCGCGGCTGGATTTCCGACCACAGTGACCCCGATCGTGCAGCTCGGCGCGGTGCCGGTGTTCGTCGACAACGATCCGGTGACCGGAAACATCCGGGTCGACCGGCTGGAATCGGCCTTCGTCGCCGGCAAGACCAAGGCGGTGATGACCGCGCATACCCTCGGAAATCCCTTTGATCTCGCCGCCGTCACCGATTTCTGTCACCGCCATGGCCTGTGGCTGGTCGAGGACAACTGCGATGCGCTGGGCAGCCGCTACGATGGCAAGGCGACCGGCACCTTTGGCGACCTGTCGACCCAGTCGTTCTATCCGCCGCATCACCTCACCCTGGGCGAAGGTGGTGCCGTCAACGTGGTGCGCGAGGCGCGGCTGAAGGTGCTGGTCGAATCCTTCCGCGACTGGGGCCGCGACTGCTGGTGCCCGTCCGGCAAGGATGACACCTGCAAGAAGCGCTTCGGCTGGAAGCTCGGCGAACTGCCCGAGGGCTACGATCACAAATACATCTACAGCCATCTCGGCTACAATCTCAAACCGTTGGATCCCCAGGCCGCGATCGGGCGCCAGCAGCTGAAGAAGCTGCCGCGCTTTATCCAGGCCCGGCGCGACAACTGGGAGTTCCTCCGCCGCGAACTCGCCGGCCTGGGGGATGTGTTCGACTTCACCTTGCCGACCCACGCCACCGCCTGGTCCACCGCTGGCTTCACCTGGGCGGCGGGGGTGCCGGTGGTCGAACCCTCGTGGTTCGGCTTCATGATCCTGGTCAAACCTGCGGCCCGCTTCCGCCGCACCGATCTCGCGCGGGCGCTCGATGCGGCGAAGATTGGCAACCGCATGCTGTTCGGCGGCAATCTGGTGCGCCAGCCGGCCTTCGTCGACCTCAAGCGGGAGGCCGCCGCCCAGGGCCTGCCCGAACCATTCCGAATCGTCGGCGATCTTACCGGCGCCGATCGCATCATGAACGATGCGATATTCGTCGGCACCTATCCCGGACTCGACCACGAGCGGCTGGCCTACATCGCTGCTACGGTATCAAGGTTCGTGGCGGAGCGCCGATGACACAGGCCTTGACCCCTTTCGACACGCCGTTGCCGGGATGCTGCGAGTTGGTTCCGAAAATCCGGAGCGATGATCGGGGTCGATTCGTCAAGGTTTTCAATCATGCCGCCTTCTGCGAACTGGGCATCGATTTCACTCCGGCGGAATGCTTCCATTCGACCAGTCGGCGCGGGGTGGTGCGCGGTCTGCACTTCCAGGTGCCCCCGGCCGAGCACGGCAAGCTGGTGACCTGTCTGGCCGGTTCAGCCCAGGATGTCGCCGTCGATCTGCGCCGAGGATCGCCGACCTTCGGTCGGCACCATGCCATCATCCTGGATCACGAGCGTGGCAACGCCTACTGGCTACCGGCCGGATTCGCGCACGGTTTCGCGGCACTGACCGATGACTGTTGCCTGCTGTATCTGGTCGGCAGCGGCCACAGTCCGTCCCACGATGCGGGCATTCGCTGGGACTCCTGCGGGATCAATTGGGAGGTGGCGGATCCATTGGTCAGCCCACGCGATGCGGCATTGCCGGCACTGGCGGACTTCCAGACCCCATTCATCTGGAATCACTAATGCGGGCGCTGGTGATTGGGGCTCGCGGTTTCGTTGGCTCGCACCTGGTCAACGAAGGTCTTCGGCGCGGGCACACGGTGGTGGGTGCAACCCGACTCGGCGGAGACGGTTTGCTGTCGTGCGACATCGTCGTGCCCGATCAGGTCGCCTCGGTGATCGCCTCCGTGCAACCCGATGTCGTCTTGCTCCCTGCCGCCAACCCGAATGTCGATGGCTGTGAGCTGGAACCGACGAAGAGCGCGCGGATAAACGCCGACGGGCCGGCCAATGTCGCCGCAGCATGCTCCGAGGCCGGCTGCCGCCTGGTGTTCTTCTCGTCAGACTACGTCTTCGATGGCAAACACGGGCCATACCGTGAAACCGACGCCCCCAACCCGCTTCAAGCATATGGACGCCAGAAGTTGTTGGCCGAACGCATGATCCGAGACATCATGCCTCATCTGGCGCTCATTTTGCGAATCACCGTGGTCTTCGGTTGGGAACGCCAGGGGAAAAATTTCGTCGCCCGACTCATCTCCACACTCTCTCGGGGTGAGCAACTGACGGTTCCCAACGATCAGATGGGAAGCCCCACGCTGGTCGACGATCTAGTTGCAGGGACATGGGACTTGGTCGAACGCAACACTTTCGGTCTGCTCCATCTTGCCGGTTCGGAGCGCAGCCTCCGGGCCACGTTTGCAATCCGGGTCGCGCAACGATTCGGCCTTGATGCGCGACTTGTCGTTCCGGTCGAGACTGCGGCGCTGGCACAGCCAGCCGCACGTCCGCTCAATGCCGGTATGGACTCGACAGTAGCAGAATCTGTTCTTGGTCGAAAAATGTTGGACATTGATGCCGCATTGGAGCGGCTATGGCAGTCCAGATCTTGAGCGCAAAATCGTTCATCGGCATGTTGGCACACTATGTCAGCGGGGATCTGGCCAGCGCCGGTGCCAATCTGCTCATCATTTCCGTCATCCTTCATCGTTTGCCTGCCGAGGTCTTCGGCCACTATGCCATCGCCCAGGCGATCACTGCTGTCTTGATCTCCGTGGTGATGGCGGCAATGACTCTGGTCGCGACTCCACGCATTGCCGCCCATCCAGAATGCACCTGGAAACTCATACAATCTGTCCTGCGCGTGCGATTCGTACTGGTGGGGGCAGCGACGCTGGCGATGGTTCTGATGGCGATTTTACGACCAGGACAGCTGGGATCGACCCTGCTGGCAAGCATCCCCGTGATCATGCTCCAAGGCCTCAACCTCGACTTTGCCCTGGTCGGTCTGGGACGAGCCCGCTGGTTGGCCGCCTCGCGCCTGTTAACCGGTGGGACCTTCCTGACCCTGGCCATTGTTTGCATCGGGCCGGAAACACCTGCCTGGCAGATCCCTATTCTTGGGACAGCCGGCCTCACGATGGGACTGTTCGTTCAGATCCTTGGTTTGCGTCTCCTGCCCGACCAGCATGCCTCCATCATTCCGACAAAGGGATTGTGGCGTAATCTGACCCCCCCGACTGCGGCCCATCTCGCCCAGATGGCATCCTACAACCTGGATGTGATCGTGCTGGGCATGTTCGCGAGCATCCCGGCGTCCAGCATCGGCGACTATGGAGCGGTCAGCAAGCTGATGCAGTTCGGCACCATGCCCTTGGTGGCGGTGCTTTTCGCCGGAGGACCCGGTCTGGCCCAGGCCGCGGCGAAACGCGACCCAGCTGCCTTCGCCAGCAGCGAACGCCATCTCCGCCTTGGTTTCCGCTGCATCGGCCTGGTCGGCGGCATCCTCCTTGCCGGGCTCGGACCCTGGGCATTGGAGCACCTGTCCGGCCGGGCGATGCCTGCGGCCTGGACGGTGGCACCGTGGTTCGGACTTGGTTATGCACTCATCGGGTTTCACTCGGGCTGGACGGCGACGTTGCCGTTCATCGGCGACCATTCCGGATATCTGTGGGTGAACCTGATTGCGATCGCGACCGTGATGCTGGGTCTTTCCCTCCTGGTCCCGCTTCTGCCAACTTTGGGGCTGCACGGTGCCGCCATCGCCGTGGTGTCGGGATTGGTAGCCTTGGCGATCGCAGGCCGGTGCCGTTATCGGAAATCCAGGCTGGCCATCTTTCCCCCCACCCCATGATCCGCCCGTCATGAGCGACAGCATTCCGGTATCGATCTGCATTCCGGTCTTCAACGGAGCCGCCTTGATCGGCGAGACCATAGCCAGCGTGCTCGCTCAGGACTTCCCCGGTTTCGTCATCCTGATCCAGGACAATGCCTCCACCGATGGCACCTGGGACATCCTGACGGAATTCGCCCGGCGCGATGCGCGGATCCAGCCGCAACGCAATGACCATAACCTGGGCATGGCCGGTAACTGGAACGTCGTGGTCGATCGGGCCCGAACTCCGCTGGTCATGCTGTTGAGCGCCGACGACATGCTGCGGCCAGGGTTCCTGAGCGGCTGCCTGCAAGCATTCGCGGATCCCTCTGTGGGGGCAGTGACCACCGATCATACTTGGTTCACCCCGGCCGGGGACCGTCCCCGACGCATGCCGGTCGCAGCGGGCCTGCGTCGGCTCCATCCCCGCACCATCCTGTTGTTCAATCCGTTCTCGATCAATTTCACCATTTTCCGGCGATCGGTCCTTGATGCTGCTCGCCTGCAAGATGGCCGGGTTTTCGCCCCGGACCTGTGGACCTGCGACTACGACCTCTGGCTGCGCCTGGCGCGACGACGGCTGCCGATCGTCTACCTGCGCCACCCGCTGGCGCGATACCGCCTGCATGGCGCCAATCTGTCGAAGCAGAGGCTGATCATGTGGACACATACGCAGCGCACCCTGAACCGCCATCTCGCCTGGCTGTGGTGGACATCTCCTGGCGCAACCGTCTTCACGCTGGTCAGGCAAGGGATTCGACGTCTGGTACTGGCCCTGCGTGGCGGGGATGCGACCAAAACATGAATGCAACGCTGCCTCAGGGCATGCCTGCAGCCACTGATTCGCCCCGCTTGACCTGGGAAATCCAGGTGGCACGTGCTTTTCTGCTCATCGCCTTGCTGATCCTGCCTTGGAACGGTTTTCCCAACCTGCTCGGTTCACACCTTGAGTGGGGCCGTTCTGCGACGGTGTATCCGATCGCCATCGCCATGCTTGCAACGATGATCCACGCCCTGCGCCGTCGCAGCCTGCTCCTGCCGGAGGGGCGTATCTGGTGGCTGCTGGCTGCTCTGCTCGGATGGGCTGGGATCGCGACTCTCAGCAACTCGACGGGAATCTCATTGGCCGAATTCAAGGGCCATCACGGCCCCTACCGGGCCTTTACCCAAACCCTCTGCCTGGTGTTTGCGGCCGGCACGACCTGGACCATTGCCGCCGTTCTTTCCCATGGCAGGTCGGTATCCGCAACCTGCATGCGGGTCACTTGGATCGCGCTTATTCCAATAGCCGCTTGGGGGATCATCGATTGCTTCGCCTTGTCTGGTGCTGATTGGGCGCGGGCATTTCTTGGCCGAATCGATCCCTGGATCCACGCCCGGCCAAGTACACTCCTCAACGGAGACCGGTTGAACGGGCTTGCCGATGAACCCGCCTGGTTCGGCCTCAGCATCGTCTTGCTCCTGCCCCTTGCCGTTGCGAGTCTCGTTACAACCCGAGGATTCCGCCTGATGGTGAAAATCGGCATGCTCAGTTGGATCCTTGTGCTGTGCCTGCTCTCCACGTCTCGTGGCCTTTATGCCGTCCTGATCTTGGTTCTGGCAGGAATGGCATTGGTCCCGGCGGCAACGATCTATCGCCATGGTCTATCTTTGGCATTTCGCCAATGGCTCTGCATCCTATCTGTGGTTGGCATTTCCGTCACCGCTCTGGCGGTCATGCCGATGCGAATCGGATATCATCCGAACGGTGTGCTGAACAAGGTCCCCGATTCCTACGTCGATGGTGTCAGCAGGATCATCCTGGAATCAGGGTCGGAAAGGGTTTCAGGTTCAGGCGCAACCAGGTCAACCTGTCAACTGGCAGCACTACGCATGGCCTGGGACCACCCCATCGCTGGGATCGGTCTGGGGCAATACGGATTCGCGTTCCACTCGTACATCCGCACATCTGAACGAACTCCGGAAATTAACGATTACCTCAATCCTGAGCAACCTGCCACCTGGCCGTTCATCCATGGATGGCACGCACGGTTCGCTGCTGAAACAGGAATCCCAGGTCTTGGACTATGGCTGGCCCTCCTGGTGATTCCGATGTCGCTGCTGATCCTAGCCTGGTCGTGCGATGGTTCCGACCCGCTGCCGCTGGGTTTGGCCATGGCCCTGGGCGGAATGTGCCTGTACGGTTTCATTGTGGAATCGTTCCGGTTTCCCGAGCCCTGGCTTGCCCTTGGTGCCGCCTTCGCTGCCTTGGGTACGCGGAAGAGCTCATCCCAGCCAACTCTCCTACCGGTGCCCAATGGAAGCTGCTGATCCTGCGTCCGTTCAGAGAAGTCCCGGCACCGATCCCCGCCGCCTGCGCATCGCCATGGTGACCGGCACCTGGCCGCCGCAGGCCTGCGGCGTGGGGGACTACACCCATCGCCTCTGCCTGGCCCTGGCGGACATCGGCATCGACGTCCGGGTGGTGCATCCGCCTGCGTGGGGCCTGCACCGGCTGCCGCGCATCCTGTCGCTCATCGACCAGGTGCGGCCGGATCTGATCCATCTGCAATATCCCACCATCCGTTACGGCGCGAGCATCGTGCCGCAGGCGATCATGTCCGTGCGCCCCGGCGTGGTGACCATCCACGAAGCGAGCCAGGCGCGGCTGCCACGTCAGGTTTCGCTGCTGCCGTACACCGTGCGCGCCCGCGCCCTGATCTTCACCAATCCGTTCGAGGAGACCTTCGCCCGCCGCTGGGCCCCGTGGCTGCCGCGCTGTTCCCAGGTCATCCCGCTCGCGAGCAACATCCCGTTCTACGACCGCGCCAAGGATCTGCCCGAGGTCGTGCACTTCGGCCTGATCCGGCCGCAGAAGGGCCTCGAAGGTGTCATCGCCCTCGCGCATCGCCTGGGCAAGGCCGGCCAGCCCGGCGTGCGCATCGTCGGGACGCCGGATCCGCGCCATCTGGATTACTTCGCTGCCTTGCGCGCCAGCGCTGAAGGGGCGCCGGTGATCTGGGACAGCGGATTGTCGGCGGAAGGCGTCGGCGAGGTGCTGGCGCGATCCCAGGTCGGCTATCTGCCCTTCCCGGACGGCGCCTCGGAACGCCGCACCACCCTCATCGCCCTGGTCGGCAACGGGGTCGCCACGGTGACCACGCGAGGTCCGCACACCCCCACCGCACTCGACGGCGCGGTCGCCTGGGGATCCGATCTGGACGCGGTCGCCACCGCGGTGCAGCGCCTGCGAGCCGATCACGCCTACCGTGCCGGCCTGGCCTCGGCCGGCCGGACCTGGGCGGCCGCATTCCAGTGGGGCGACATCGCGCGCCGTCATCTCGCCCTGTATCGGCGGCTGCGCGATCCGGCCCATCGCTGCTGAACCCGCCACCGCCCCAGGCACCTGCCGGGCCCGGCCGGGTTCCCGATTGTCCACCGCTGCCGACGACGGCAGCATCCCCAGCCACCCTGGAGCCGCGCATGCGCACCGCCGCCGTCCCCGCCCTCGTCCTCTTCGCCCTGGCCTGCGGCGCGGCGGAGCAGCCTGCTCCTGCGGGACCGGCGCCTGCTACGCCGGCGCCAGCGGCCCCCGCTCCATCCGCAACAGCTCCATCCCCAACAGCGCCGGCCGCCGCAGCGCCGTCCGCCGCTGCGGCGCCCGTGACCGCTCCGCCCGCACCGGTGCTGCCGACCGCCAGCCAGGAGGATCTCGCCCGGGCGTCGTATCTGGTCGGCCAGAACATGGCGAAGGAGGCGTTCGGCCTCGACCTCGTCCCGGATCAGGTCGCCGCGGGCTTCGCCGACGCGGTCGCCGGCAAGCCGTCGCGCATCGCCCCGGCCGAGCAGGAGACCGTCTTCACCAAGTGGCAGGCCCTGCGCCAGGTCGCCCTGGAAAAACGCAAGCTCGACAACGCCGAGTTCCTCAAGGCCCACGCCAAGGCGGCCGGCATCAGCACCACCGCGAGCGGCCTGCACTACGAGGTGCTGGCCAAGGGCCCCGGCACGGCGGCCTCGCCCAAGGCGAGCGACAAGGTGAGGGTGAGCTACACCGGCTCCCTGCTCGACGGACGCGTGTTCGACTCCTCGGCCGGCAGCGGCCCGGTGGAGTTCACCCTCGATGCGGTGATCGGCGGCTGGACCGAGGCGCTGCAGCTGATGAAGCCCGGCGACCGCTGGCGCCTGTGGTTGCCGCCCGAGCTCGCCTACGGCGACAGTCCCGCGCCCGGCATCGGCCCGCACCGCATCCTGGTCTTCGAGGTCGAACTCCACGAGGTCGTCGCGGTAGCGCCGCCGACCCTGATGCCGGTCGCAAAATAAGACGACGATGGCCGCTTGAGCGACCATCGTCGTAAACTGCCAGGCCCCGATGCCCAAGGCGGGCGGAGCGGCGCCCACCGATTCCATCGCGACGCGGACGAGAGCCACCCATCCAGGCCACGCTGCCCGACCTTCCGGGCAGACGGCTTGGCCCGGCCCGAACGCGAGGTGAGGTTCGCCCCGGGCAATCCGGGTCCAGGACGGAGCCCTGGTGGGGCGGGCGGGGCAGCGCCCCGCGATATCAGCCGACGATGCCGGTCAGGACCTGCAGGATCTGATCCGTGGTCTGGATCACCTTGGCGTTGACCTGGAAGCCGCGCTGGGCGGTGATCAGCTTGGTGAACTCGGTGGCGATATCGATGTTGCTGCCTTCCAGGGCGCCGGCGGTGATGGTGCCGGCGCTGTTGCCGGCGGTGCGCGCGATCGCGGTGCCGGAGTTGGACGAGGCGGTCCACAGGTTGCTGCCCGCGTTGATCAGGCCGGACGGGTTCGAGAAGGTCGCGAGGGCGAGCTGGGCCAGCTTGCTGTTCACCCCGTTGGTGTACTGGCCCATGATGTTGCCGCGCGAATCGATCGAGATGCCGCTGAGCTCGCCGCTGGTATAGCCGTTCTGGCCCTGGGCCGCCGCGCTCGACGAGCTGCCGAACGAGGTCAGGCCGGTCACGCTGTTGGCGTCGCCCAGGCTCATGTCGATGGTCGCGGGCGTGGTGGTGCCGGTGTTGTTCCAGGTGACCTGGATCGTGCGTGACGACGGGCCGCCGACGTAGCTCACGTCGTTCAGGGCGTTGCCCTTCAGGGTCGAGCCATAGGCCCCGGTGTAGTTGCCGTTCTGGTCGAACTCCATCCCGGCGACGACGTTGTCGACCAGGACGCCCTCGTTCGGCGGCACGCTGACGATCATGTCCCAGTTGGTGCGCTTGGCCGTGAGGTTGGTCGGGTCCGTCTTGGTTCCATTGCGGAACATGCGGGTTTCGAGGACATGGACGCCGCCCTGGGAATCGTAGACCTGGAGCGAGCTGGTGACCACGCCCGGCACCGCACGCACCTGGTACCAGTTGAAGACGCTGTTGCTGCCGGTGCTGTACTGCCAGGCGTTGGGGTCGTTGGCCACCCCGGTCGTCGCCTGATCGAACATGTTGAGGGTGCCGTCGCCATTGGCGTCCGCGACCATGGTGTCGGTCGCGGTGCGATCGAGGATGGTGGTCGACCATTGCAGCTTGCCCGCCGGGGTGCCTGCAGGCAGGTTGAGGTCGCCGTCGATGGTGTAGGAGATGAAATCGGTGGTCGCCACCTCCGGCAAGGTCGGCAGCGAGAAGGTCCGGTTCGCACCGGCGGCGGAATAGTCGGCCGCCGGGATCGAGATCTGGCCGATGAGGGTGCGCGCTCCGAGCGCGGCGGCGGCGGTGTAGACGCTGATGGTCAGCGTCTTCCCGGTGAAGGCGGCGCCACTGTAGTCGCTGGCGGGCATGATGAAGGTCGGATTCAGGCTGCCGTCCACGGTCGGATTCTTGTCGGTGGCGAGGTCGGTCTCGATGCCGGTGCCGGCGAAGGTCGAACCGTTGGCCGGGGTGGTGTTGGTGAGTCCCGCCGCCGCGTTGGCGATCAGGGTCACCTCGTTGCTGCCGCCCGAGGTGATGGCGTCGCCCATGAAGCACGAGAATCCGGTGCCGGTGCCGATGCTGTTGATCACCAGGTTGCCATTGCTGACGCTGGCCTGGGCGAAGCTGGCGCTGCCGCTGGACAGCGTCGCATTGATCTTGGATACCAGATCGGAGACCGAATCCTGCCAGGGGTTCAGCGCGATGTCGCCGGTCCAGCCGGTGCCGTCGGGCTTGGTGCCGAACAGGTGGACCAGGCGGATGTCGTCCTGGGGGTTGCCGCTCGCGATCGACGGTGCCACCCCCAGCTTGAAGATGCTGAGTTCGCTGAGGATGGTGTTGACCGTGGCGGTCTCGCCGGTGGTCGCGTCGGTGAGGGGGAAGACGCTCTGCACCGAGGTGCCCTGGATGGCCGGGGTCGACGAGTTCAGGTTGCCCATCATGCGGATCTCGCTCGTCCCCTTGGCCGAGATCGGCGTGTTGGGAACCGTCAGCGGAACCGAATAGGCGATCGGGGTGGTCTGGCTCGCCGGATCGAAGAGGTTGCCGATCACCTTGTTGCCGGAGCCGAGGTCGACCAGGTTCTTCTGCGCATCGAGCCCGAAGTTGCCGACGCGGCTGTAGTAGGTGCTCTGGCCGTCGGTGAGCTGGAAGAAGCCCTCACCCTGGATGGCGGCGTCGAGGTTGCGACCGGTCGACTGCAAGGCCCCCTGGTTCATGTTGATGGCGAGGGCGCTGGTGGCCACGCCAAGCCCGGTCTGGAGCGGGTTGCGGCCGCCGGTCGAACCGTTGGGGGCGCTGCCGGAATACTGGGTCTGGGTCAGCGCCGTTGCGAAGGACACGTTGCTGCCCTTGAAGCCCGAGGTGTTCACGTTCGCCAGGTTGTTGGCGATGGTATTGAGCATGGACTGGCTGGTCGTCAGGCCGCTGACGCCGCTGTCGAGGGAACTCATCATGGCCATGGCAGGCTCCTTGGGAGGAAGTGAGGGCTTGGGGCTGGGTGGACGGGAGAGTGACGAGGGTCGTTACGCAGTCGCTGTGCCAATCCGGCGAGGCGGATCTTCAGGCGAGTGCATCCACGCCGCGGGCATCGATGCGCGCGGCCAACGGGCGGGAACGGGCGAGGACGGGCGCCTGCGGCCGGGGCGGTTCGATACCGTCGAGTCGGAACGCCTCGCCCAGGCGGGCGGCGCGTTCCTGCGCCTGGCGGTCCTGCTGGCGCTCGCTCCAGCCGCCCTGCTGTCCTGCGGACTGCTGTCCGGGATCGCGGGCCAGGGCGTCATCGCGGCGCTGGTCGCTGGAGGTCTGCGACGAACCGGGTTCGCGCACCGCCAGACCGAGGTCGCGCAACGGGGAATCGTGCGATCGCAGCTCCTGCCGCATGCTCGGCAGCATGCGATCGAGGGCGGCATGCACCGCCGGATCGTCGGCATGCAGGCTGGCGCTGAACCCATCGGCGGTGGCCCGCAGCTCGATGCGCACCGTGCCGAGTTCGGGCGGAGTCAGGCGGAAGATCATGGGCGCATCGTCGTGGCGCTGGCGCTCGACGACCCGCAGCACCTGGCTCGCGATGGCCCGATCCATCGGATTGGGCGATGCGTCCGGGCCGGGCCGGGCGGCGCTCTCCGCCGCTGCGGCGTGCCCGCTCGCGGGCAGCCCCGAACCCATGCCCGCAGACGGGAAGGCCGCGTCGGCCACCACCGACCGCGCCGCCGGGGCGGCCGATTCCAGCTCCACCTTGCGCCACGACGGGACGCGGTGGGCAGCCGGCGCGACGGTCGGCAGCGGAACCGCCATGGTGTCGGATGCGCGGACGGTCGGAATTTCCTGGGCCGGCCGGCCAGGTTCGGCCGTGATCCGATCCTGCGGCGCAACCTGATGCGCCGGAAGCGGATCCTCAAGCCGCGCCGGAACCTGGGTGGCAACCAGAGGACCCGCCGCATCAGCGAGCCGGGATCCGGACTCGCTGGGCATCAGCGGCGCATGCGCGCTGGCGCTGCGACCCACGCCCGGGCGTGCCTTGGGCTGGGCCGCGTCCGCCAACGGCACCGCGATCGGAAGATCCGCTTCAAGCGCGAGCGCAGGTTCTGCGGCGAAGGCGTTCGCATCGCCAACCGCCACAGCGGGATCCAGCCAGCTCGGCGGCAGTTGCCGGGACGTACCCGGAATCAGGACGGGCGGCGCGGCAACAGGTCGCTCAAGCGGAGCGGCCGCCGCGACGGTCGCGCTCGGGTCGACCTCGCTCGACCCGACTGCAGGAAGGCTTGCCGACGCCAGCATGGGCGGCTCCGCGACAGCGATCGTCCGGGCGTTTGCGATCGGAGCGGCCAGGACCTCAGGCGCTGGCTGGGGCTCGGCTCGTGGCCCGGATGCAAGCGCGGGCGTGAGCGCAGGAGCAGCCACCGGCGCGGATCCGACCGGGGACTCCGCCCGTACCGCCGCCACCACGGCATCGACCTGGGCGCTCAGGCGGGAGACCGGATTCCCGGGTTCGAACCGCGCAATCGGCTGCGGTGCCAGCAGCGCAGGAGCCGCGCGGACTGCCGGCGCAGCGACCGGCTCAGCGCTGTCCGAGGCGCTGCGGGTGCTCAAGGCAGGCAGAAGTTCGACCTGGCTGGCCACCGCTGGGGTTGGCTCCGGCCAGGCGGCGACGGCCGCGACCAGGCGATCGATCCGGCCCTGCATTCCCGCGCTATTCCCAGGTTCTGAAGCACCACCAGCGACCGCTGCCACGGCTGCCTGTCCCGCAGATGCGACGGGATCGGTCGGAATGGTGGCCGCCGCCGCTGGCGGGACGAGCACATCCGACGACTGGCTCGACCGGGTGGCGGTCGCGCTCGCGCCAGCGATTGACGCGCTGGGCAGGATCTCCCGCCGATTCGGCGCGACGATCGCCGTCGTCGCGGGGGTACGAGAGCCGACCGGCTCCGGCAGCGGAACCGTCCCGGGATCAACGGGCGCCGTCGGGATCGCGACGGCAAGGGAACCGGAATCCGGTGCGGCGGCCGGTTTCGGTCCTGCCGGAACTGCATTGGCGGCCTTGAGGACCGCATCGACCACCTGACTCAGTTTCAGGCTCGGGCCGTCCTGCGTCGGGACGCTCTGCACCGGGGCGTCGGACTTACGGCCGGGAACGACCGCTGCCGGCTCCTGCCCCAGTCGACCCGAGTCGGGCAGGGACGGGACGGGGGCGGAAGCGGACGGACCAGGAGCCGACTGGTTCAGGACTGCAGACCGACCTCCGCGCGGCTCCGACGGCGACGCGCGAAGGTCCTGGCTGGAATGAATGGATGCCGGCAGCCCCGGCATTGCGATCGGGACTGCCGGGATCGATGGCGATTGGGGCTCCCCAGCCCCACTTGGGACCGGCGGCGCAACCGGTGCCGGAGCGGGCGGCAGCGCGACCGGCAATGCGAACCATTGGGCCAAGGCGGCGAGCGCCTGCGCGTCGGCCAGCAAGGCCGTGCCGTCGGCCAGCAAGGCCGTGCCGTCGGCCAGCGAGGCCGTGCTGTCGGCAGGCGGGTTCGGCATGGACGCTGGTGAATCCGCAACCGGGAGCGTGGGCGGTTCCGCGCCGAAGCGGGCCGCTGCCGGTGCCACCGACATCGCAGGGGCGATTTCCGCGACCAGGCTGCCCAGCGCCTGCGCCTCGGGTGACTCCGTCGGGATGGATTCCACCGGGATGGGCTGGGCCGAAGGGGAAACCGCTGGTGCGACTCCTGCCTGGGCTGCAGCGAATGGAGGAAACCCCTCGTCTGCGCCCAGGGCGGGAACCGCTGCGGTCTCGGGAGCGGCGACCAGGGAGAGGACGGAGGTGATCATGGCTTGCGGTGGCGAACGCACACGGCGGGCCAATCCAGGGGATGACGCTCCGCCTGGCGGCGCGAGACGATCTCGCACACAGCGGACGACCGCCTACCCGCCCCCTCGCCGCCACAAAAGTCGGTTGGTGGCATCCTGCGGATGCTGATTTTCGGCCGGCGAGACGCCGGCGCTCCCAGGAAGGCCGAACGTTGAGGCGCCCCGCCTACCCGCCCCTGGCGGGGCATTGCCGGCCGACCCGGCCGTCTAGGCTGCGCCTCGATCCCGCTGCGATCCCAGCCTGCCCCCGTCCGGCAAAAGCAGCAGAAATAAACAGGAAAGACCATGCGTCTGCGTGAGCTCCGCGAACAGGTCGTCATCGCCAACCGCGAGATCGCCCGCCTCGGCCTCGCCATGTTCACCTTCGGCAATGCGAGCGGCCTCGACCGCGCCAGCGGGGTGATGGCGATCAAGCCCTCTGGCGTGCCCTACGCCGACCTGACCGCCGAGGACATCGTCCTGGTCGACATCGCCACCGGCGCGGTGGTCGACGGACGCCTGCGGCCGAGTTCCGACACGCCGTCCCACGTCGAGATCTACCGCCGTCTGCCCGGCGTCGGCGGGGTGGTGCACACCCACTCGACGCACGCCACCGCCTGGTGCCAGGCCGGCCGCGCCCTGCCCTGCCTGGGAACCACCCACGCCGACCACTGCCTGGGCGAGGTTCCCATCACCGCCCCCCTCACCGACGCCCAGGTCGAGGGCGACTACGAACATGAGACCGGGGTCAACATCGTCGCCGCCGTCGCCGGCCGCGATCCGCTGTCCGTGCCGATGGTGCTGGTGCACGGCCATGCGCCGTTCACCTGGGGCAAGGATGCCGCCGCCGCGGTGCACCACGGCGCGGTGCTGGAAGAGATGGCCCGCATGGCCGCCCTGACCGTGCTGATCAATGCACAGGCGCAGCCGATCTCGGCCGCCGTGCGCAATCGCCATTGGCAGCGCAAGCACGGCGCCGGCGCCACCTACGGTCAGAAGCGCTGACGCCGCGCCGGCGGCGCAGGTCGCCGCAAAAGTCGAGTGGCGGCGTGCTGCGCACGCGCATTAGCCAGGCGGACGGGACGTCCGCGATCCGGGGGGGGGCGACTTCTGCGGCGCCCCGGCCAGCGGCGGGGCTCAGCCCTTGACCGCGCCCTGGCCCAGGCCGCCGATGAATTCGCGCTGCAAGGTGAGGAACAGCAGGGCCGGCGGGATGATCGCGATCAGCGTCCCGGCCAGGAAGACGCCATACTGGGCGCGATAGAGTTCGAGGTACTGGTTCAGCACCACCGGCAGGGTGAGCTTTTCCGCACTGCTCAGGAAGACCTGCGGCGCGAGGAACGAACCCCACGCCCCCAGCACCGCGATCAGGCACCAGGCCCCGGTCATCGGCCGCACCAGCGGCATCACCACCGTCCACCAGATCCGCCATTCGCCCGCGCCGTCGATGCGGGCGGCGTCGAGCAGTTCATCCGGCACCTGGACCATCGCCTGGCGGAAGAGGAACACCCCGAAGGCCGGCGCCATGCCGGGGACGAGCAGGCAGAGCCAGGAGTCGAGCCAGCCGAGCTGGAAGAGCAGGCGATAGGTCGGCGCGAGCAGCAGCATCGAGGGCAGCATCATCGTCCCGAGCATGAGCAGCATCAGACCGGCGCGCCCGCGGAAGCGGTGCTTGGCCAGGACGTAGCCGGTCAGGCTGCACACCACCGTCGACAGCACCGCATGGGCGGAGGCCAGGAACAGGCTGTTGAGCAGATACGTGCCGAAATACACGGTTCCGGCCGCACCGGGTTCGCCGGCGAAGAGCTGGCGGAAGTTGTCCAGGGTCAGGTCCGCCCTCCACTGCCCTGGCGGCGGCAGGAAGTCGTGGGCCATGAGCGCCTCGGGCGTCTTGAACGCGGCGCACAGCAGCCAGACGAACGGCGTCAGGGTCACGCCGCCGGCGACCAGCAGGACGGACCAGCGCAAGGCCGGGACGAACATGCGCGCCCGCATCTCAGCCGTCCTTCCGCAACGTGCCCGACATCCGGATCTGGACCAGGCCGAGCACGAAGATGAGGATGGTCAGCACCCAGCCCACCGCCGCGCCGGTGCCCAGGTCGCCATACAGGAAGGCGTGCTGATACAGGTAGCCGACGATGCTCAGCCCGCGGTTGTCGGGCCCGAAGCCCTTGAGCAGGGTGAACGGCAGTTCGAACAGCTGCAGCGCCCCGATGGTGCTGGTGACGACCACGAACACCGCCACCGGCCGGATCGCCGGCAGGGTGACGTGGCGGAACCGCTGCCAGGCATCAGCGCCATCGATCTTCGCCGCATCGAGCAGGATCTTGTCGACGTTCTGCAACGCGGCGAGGAAGTAGATCATGGTGAACCCCGTCCACATCCAGAGGTTGGTGAGCACCAGCGCCGGCATGACCAGCCGAGGCTCCTGCAGCCAGGCGAGCTCGAGGCCCCAGCCGGTGAGGCCGTGCAGGACCTGGTTGATCAACCCATAGCGCGGCATGAAGAACAGGCTGAAGATGATGCCGACGAACACCGGCCCGGTCAGTTGCGGCGAGACCAGGATCAGGCGCGCGAGCGCCGCCCAGCGCGCGCGGGATTCCTGCACCAGCACGGCCAGGCCGAGCGCGAGCGGGATCTGGATCGCCAGCGAAACCACGGTGAAGACCAGGGTGTTCACGACGGCCAGACGGAAATCACGGTCATTCAGGATGAAGCGCAGGTTGTCGAGGCCGACCCAGACCTCGGCCCGGGCGCCGTAGGTCTGATGGAAGGCCAGCCGCGCCGCGTCGATGAGCGGCCAGAGCACGAACAGCGCGGTGAGCGCCAGGTAGGGGCCGAGCAGCCACCAGCTGCCGCGACGGCCGCTCCCAACGACTCGTCCCGCCTGCGGCGGGACTGCCGGCTTCGCCGGCGCCGTGGCGGACGCCACGGGAGTCGTGGTTTGCCCGGGGGCTTGGCCCCCGGAACGCGCCTCCGGCGCTCCCCCTCGCAGCCTGCGGCCGCTCATGGCGCGACCGCCAGGAAGCGGTTGCGGTTCAGGATCGTCCGCACCTGGTCGGCGCTGGCCTTGAGTTCGCTGCGTGCGAAGTCCTCCAGCCCGGCGTCGCCGAGGGCCTCATAGCGCATCGCCACGCGCAGGAAGGCCTCGTTCAGCTTGGTCCGCGCCAGCTCCTCGTAGGCGGTGGTCGTCACCTCGGGCACCTGCGGCGCGAGGGCGGCGTAGAACGCGCCCACCGACTGCCCGCCCCAGAATGGGCTCGGCCGCCGCAGTTCGGGGAGATCCCAGGCGGCGCGCAGCGGCGGCAGGATGTTCGAACTGGCGAAGCGCGCGCCGTAGGTGTCGGGGCGCAGGTAGAGCTCCTCGATCAGCTTCCACGCCAGGTCAGGGTCGCGGCAGCGTTTGGTGATCGCGATGCCGGTCGCGCCCCAGGTGCTGGTGCGGTTGCCGCCCGCCGTCGCGGCCGGCAGCGGCATCAGACCGAGTTTCCCTGCCAGCTGCGGCATATCGAGTTCGAACTGCCGGGTGCGCCAGTCCGGTGCGAGGTAGCACAGCGCCAGCCCGTCCGCGACCGCCTTGGCGAGTCCCTGGCCCCAGCCGGCGGCGAAGCTGATCCGGCCTGGGCCGCGCGTCGCCCGCGCCAGCCAGCAGACGGTCTCGACCGCGATCGCCGAATCGATCGCGACCTGGCCGGAGCGGTCGAAGTACGCCCCCCCGCGCTGCCAGAGCAGGATCTGGAGGCCGAAGTTCCCATCGTTGGGCAGGTCGATGAGGTAGTGCGCGGTGACGCCGCCACGGGTGCTCTCCGCCACCACCCGCCGGCCGGCGGCGAGGAACTTGTCCCAGGTATCGAGATCCTCGACCCGCAGGCCGAAGCGCTCGAACAGGTCGCGGCGGTAGATCAGCCCGACCGGATGGCAGTCGTGCGGGATGGCGAAGATCCGGCCGCGGCTGCTCCACAGCCCGAAGCGCGAACCGACCATCCGCTCGCGCAACCCGGCGCGCTCCACCCGCTCGGTGAGGTCGAGCAGGCCGCAGTCCTCCAGCGGACCGGAGGTGAAATAGCCCAGCGATGGCTCGCACAGCTCGACCACGTCGGGCACCGGCGCGCCGGCCTGCAACGCCGCCTGCAGGCGGCTCTGCAGGGCGCGGACCTCCAGGGTCTGCACCTGCACCGTCTTCCCGTTGGCCTCCTGCCACTGCGGCAGCACCTGCTCATAGGCCTTGCGATGCTCCTTGGAAAACAGCGCGAAGACCAGATCTTGCCGCGCTCCGCCGCCGGGGCGGGTGGCCAGCACCAGGATGCCGGCGACCACCGCGACGCAGGCGAGGACGAACGGCGCCGCGCCGGCCGCGAGGAGGAACCGCATGCGCAGAGTGTGCGTCCTCCCGGCCCGGAGGGAACCCGGGGCGGGCCGCGCGCGGATCGTGGTATCGGCAGTGGGGATCGCCGCCCCGCCCAGCTGGACCAGGCCGCCTCCCATTCGGTCGATGGCATCCTGCGCAGGCTGCTTTTCGGCCGACGCGACGCGGGCGCTCCCAGGAAGGCCGGCTTTTGTCGCGCCCCACCGGCTGGACGCACCCGCATCCCGCGCGATGGTGCCTGCCGCCACCATGCCCCCGAAGATCGTCTCCCAGCCGCGCCAGGTGCCCCGCACGGTCTGCATCTACCACGCCAACTGCCTGGATGGCCTGGGCGCGGCGGCGGTGGTGCGCAGGCTCCACCCGGACTGCGCGCTGATGCCGATGCAGTACACCGATCCGCCGCCGCCGTCGCTGCTGGGGGCGAAGGTCTACATGGTCGACTTCGGGCTGCCGACCGACGCGATGCGCGCGATCCGCGCCCAGGCCGAGGAGTTCACCTGGATCGACCACCACGCCAGCGCGCTGCCGGTGTGGAAGACGATCGGCTTCGGCCACCTGGACGTGGCCGAGTGCGGCACCTCGCTCACCTGGAAGGTGCTCTTTCCTGATCGCCCCGCGCCGCCCGTCATCGCCTACATCCGCGACAAGGACCTCTGGCGCTGGGAGCTGCCCGACAGCCGCGCCATCGCGGCCGGCCTGTGGGCGAGCTTCCAGGGCAAGCCGCCGGACGGCATCCTGGAGGCCGATCTCGTGGCGATGGCCAGGCTGGGCGCGCCGATCATCGAGAAGATCCGCATCCGCGTCGTCGCCGACGCCGCCCAGGGCATCCCGGTACCGGATCCGTTCGGGCTGAAGGGCCGCCGCGCCCTGGTGGTGTTCACGCGCCGCGATCTCAACGAGATCGCCGACCACATCCTCACCCCGGCCGCCTCGGGGGGGCTCGGCTACGACCTCGCGATCATGTGCTACCGCAAAAGCGCCAACGGCCGCTGGGTGCACAGCCTGCGCTCGGTCGACGCCGACTGCGGCGCCATCGCGGCGGCGCGCGGCGGTGGCGGGCATCTGCAATCGGCGTGCTATCTGTCCGATACGCCGCTGATTCCACCGCCGGCCCCCCCGGCGACCGGCCCGGCCCGGTCAGAGCCGGGTCCAGCAGCGAGGATCTGATCAGGCCTTGGCGGCAGCCACTTCGCGCCACATCGCCACCTCGTCGCAATCGAGGAACTTGTGGCAGCGCACGCATTCGCTCCAGACCTTTTCCGGCAGGCGCGAACGGTCGACCCGGACAAAGCCCAGGCGGCTGAAGAAGTCGACCTGGTAGGTCAGGCAGAAGATGCGTTCGAGTCCGAGCACGGCGGCCTCGGCCATGACCTGATCCACCAGGCGGCGGCCGACCCCGCGCCCCTGGGCGCTTTCCGCCACCGCGAGCGCCTTGAGTTCGCCGATGGTGGCGGTGTCGATGTGCAGCGCGACGGTGCCGGCGAGTCCGCCGGGCTCGCTTTCAGCGACGAAGAAGTCGCGCACGTTCTCGTAGAGTTCGCCGAGCGGGCGCGGCAGCATCTGGTGCTGGCGCGCGAAGACGCCGATCAGCTCGGCCATCGCCGGCACGTCCTTGATCCGCGCCTGGCGCACGGTGACGGCCAGGGGCGGGGTTTTCACCGGTGGTGGTGCCACGCCTCAGTACTTCCGCAGGCCGGACCCGGCTGGAGCGGCACCCGGCTTCGGCGCGGCGCCGCCCAGGCTGTACTTGGCGTCGGCCTGCTTGGGGATGACCTGGTCGAGCCGGTCGATGAGCGCCCCGACGTGCTGGCGCCGGCGTTCGAGCACATCCGCCTCCTTGCGCCGCTCGCGCAGCTTGCTGACCTCGGTCTGCTCGCCCAGGTAGGGCACGAGGAAATCCGCCTCGGCCGAGGCGGTGAGGATGTCGGTGAGCTCGGCCTCGATCTTCGTCAGCTCGTCCTGGTAGAGTTCGCGGAAGCGCTTGAGCGCGGCGATCTTCTGGCCATCGGACAGGGTGACGGTGAGGGGAGCGAGCGGCATGCCCGGCAGGCTAGGCGGAAGGCCGCGTTTTTCCAGGCGGCCTCCCGGCCGGCCGGGGAAAGGAAGACCCGGCCGGGGCTTCCTGCGCCGCCACCCTGGTTATGGTCTCGCGCATGAGCGACCGCCCTGCATTTCTCGTCTTCGACATCGAGACCGTGGCCGATGGCCGCCTGGTCCAGCGCGTGCGCTTCCCGGATCGGCCCGAGCTGACCCCCGCCGAGGCGGTGGCGCTCTATCGCGAGCAGCTGCTCGCCGCCAGCGGCGGCAAGTCGGACTTCGTGCCGCACACCTTCCAGGTGCCGGTGTCGATCGCGGTCGCCAAGGTCGCCTCCGACTGCTCGCTGATCGAGGTCCGCACCCTCGACCGGCCGAAGTTCCGGCCGCAGGTGATCACGCGCAGCTTCTGGAAGGGCTGGGAAAAGCACGGCAAGCCGACCCTGGTCACCTTCAACGGCCGTTTCTTCGACGTGCCGGTGCTGGAACTCTGCGCCTACCGCTACGGGATCTCCGTGCCAGACTGGTTCGCATCCACCGGCCCGTCGTACAACCAGCCGCGCAACCGCTACAACAGCCAGGCCCACCTCGACCTCCAGGATCTGCTCGGCAACTCGGGCGCGGTGCACATCAACGGCGGACTCAACCTGTGCGCGCAGTTGCTCGGCAAGCCCGGTAAGATGGGCACCAAGGGCGACATGGTGCAGCAGCTGTGGGAAGCCGGCGAGCGCGAGCGCATCGACGACTACTGCATGTGCGATGCGCTCGACACGTATTTCACCTTCCTGCGCTGCCGCGTGCTGCAAGGGAACCTGACCCTGGAACAGGAACGCGCCCTGGTCGAGGGCGCGCACGGCTGGATCGAACGCCAAGCCCAGAGCAACCTCGCGATGGCGGAATACCTGCGCAATTTCCGCTTCTGGCAGCCGACCGGGGACGACGATGACCCCTTCGTCCACTGAACCGGACGACGCGGAGCCGTCTCCGGCCGATGCCGCTCCCGCTGGCACGGCAAAAGCCGCGCGCCGGCTCGCCGCCCAGCGCCTGACCCGGCCCGACCTCGCGGACCAGATCGCCGCGGTGCCGACGCTGCCCGGCTGCTACCTCTACAAGGACGCCGACGGGCGGGTCATCTACGTCGGCAAGGCGAAGGACCTGCGCAGACGCGTGGCCTCGTACTTCCAGGACACGCCGGGCGGGGTGATGCGGCACTCGGCCAAGACCCGCCGCCTGGTCGCCGAGCTCGCCACGATCGAGACCATCGCCCTCGACAGCGAGGTCGAAGCCCTGCTGGTCGAGAACCAGCTCATCAAGGAGCTGCAGCCGCGCTTCAACATCCTGCTCAAGGATGGCAAGGACTTCCCGCTGCTGGCGATCACGCGCGAGGAATTCCCCCGCGTGTTCATCACCCGCGAACGCGACCTGGAGGGCGTCGACCTGCTCGGGCCGTTCATCAGCTCGACTGATCTGCGCCGGGCCTACCACTTCCTGCAACGCACCTTCCGCTTCCGCACCTGCGACCTCGACCTGCACGAGGCCGATCCGAACCGACGCCACTTCGCGCCCTGCCTGAACTGGCACATCAAGCGGTGCTCGGCCCCCTGCACGCCGAAGATCGGCGCGGCGGCCTACGGCGACGACATCCGCGCCCTGCGTGCCTTCGTCACCGGACGCAACAAGTCCGAGGTCGTGCGCGACCTGGGCGCGCGCATGCGCGCCGCCGCCTCGGCGCTGCGCTTCGAGGACGCCGCCCGCCTGCGCGACCAGGTGCAGGCGCTCGACCGCCTGAAGGAACGCGGCCGCCTGCGCGACTACGACGAACCCGCCGCGCCGGTGATCGACCTCCATGCCGGACTGACGGCCCTGCAGGAGCACCTGGATCTCGCCGCGCCGCCGCAGGTCATCGAGGGCATCGACAATGCGCACCTGCAGGGCACCCATGTCGTCGCGGGGCTCGTCCGCTTCGTCCACGGCGTGCCCGACAAGGACGGCTACCGCCGCTTCAAGATCAAGGGCGCCGACGGCAGCGGCGACCCCGGCAACAACGATGTCGCTGCGATGCGCGAAGTGGTCGGCCGCCGGCTGCGCCGGCTGCGCGAGGAATCCGGCCACCTGCCCGACATCCTGCTGATCGACGGCGGCCACGCCCAGGTCGCCAAGGCGCTGGAAGCCGCACGCGCCGAAGGCGTATCCCCGCCCTGCGTCATCGGACTCGCCAAGCGCGAAGAGACCATCATCCGCAGCGACGGCAGCGAATTGCGCCTGCCCCGCCGCGATCCCGGCCTGCGTCTGCTGCAATGCGTGCGCGACGAGGCGCACCGCTTCTGCCGGCGCTACTTCCACCTCCTGCAAAAGAACGCCGTACACCGTGTTACGGGGAAGGAAAAAGGATCTTGAGTCATGTTGGCCGGAATGCACACTCCTGCATCAAACGATCACATGCCCATTCCCCTCCTCCAGATCGGCAGCCTGAGCAACGATGAGCTGCGCCGCCGTCTGGAATCGGTTCCGCCTGGCGAATCCATCGATTGCAATGGGGTCAAACGCCTGCCGCTCGCGGTGCTGATCGCCGCCCGCGACCACGGCATGCTCACCTTCACCAACGTGCATGGCCCCGCCCGTTCGGCCCTGACCATCTTCCGCCTGCCCATCGCCGACGCGCATCCGTCCTTCCCCGACGTGCCCTTCCTGATCGAAACCCACGCACCCGATGCGCTGGTGATCAAGCCGAAGGCGAACGCGACGACCTATCCCAACCTGTCGAGCCATCCCGGCCACGATTGGCTGCAAGGCCTCACCGCCGGCGCCATCACCGTCGACCTGACCGCCGTGCAGCAGATCAATTCCGTCGTGGTCGCCTGGATGCTCCGCCTCGCCCAGGACAGCGCCCCGCTCCGCCTGAAAGTCAGCAAAGTCAGCCGGCAGGTCGAAACCCAGCTGCGCCAGCTGCGCCTCGACCACATCCTCGCGCTCTGAACCTGAAAAACCGCAATTGCACCCCACCGGCTGCGTTGGTCGTCAGTCATGTGGCGCCGCCGCACTCCTTCCTCCCGCCTTGCATCTGGGGCGCACTTGCGATTTTTACATGCAAGATGCGCGAATTTTGGCTGAATCGCTACTGGTTCCCGGCGCCTGAAGGGGGTTCACTGACCGGCCAGGGCCTTCGCCGCCTTGGAGCATTCGAGACTGTACAGGGTCGCGATGGCCAGGGCCTGGGCCTCGGCGCGCTGCTTGGCGTCGGTGGCGACCACCAGCACGCGGCGGGCGGCGAGCAGGCAGCGCAGGTCATCGTTCTGCCGGTATTTCCGCGCGGTTTCCAACCAGGCGGCGGCATCGCCGGGTGCCGGCAGGCTGTCCTGGCCCTCGCCGACCGCGACCGCCAACATGCCGGCTCCGATGCCGGAAGCCGGGCGCGGCGCCCACAACGCGAGCGTGCAGGCGATCGGCAGCCAGGGATCGTCATCCTTGGGCAGGCGCTTCACCGCCGCGACCGCGAGTTCGACCTCGGCAACCTCGTTACGGTCGCGCATGGCCTGCGCGTAGGCGATCAGACCGGCGCGGTCGCGCGAACCGAGGCGCAGGAGCGCAGCCAGCCGCGGCCGTGCGTCCCCAGCGGGAGCACCGCCAGCGAGAATCGCAGCCGGTACCGCGAGTTCGGCCGGTCCGCGCAGGCTGAGCGCGCATTCGGCAAGTTCAGGGTCGGCGGCATGGCCGGACGCCAGCAGGGCCGCCAGGCTGGCATGTCCACCGAGGATGTCGTTGCGGGTCACGCCGCCGCTGCGTACCGCGAGCACGACCCGGGGGGTGAACTGGGTGGTCTCGCCCAGGATGACGGCGCCGCTCAGATTCACCGAGACGACCTTCTCGACCACCTTCCAGCGCGCGCCCAGGGCCTCGCGTTCGCTGGCGAAGAACGTCGCCTCGACCGTGTCCGCCAGCTGGCGGCGCGCGCGCTGGAGCGCGATCTCGCGGTTCATCACCTTGCGCGAGAGGTCCGGCGTCTCGGCCACCTCCTGCACCGCGATCAGCCAGTCGCCAGCCCGGTGCAGACCAGGCTGGGTGAGGTTGAGCTTGGCCTCGGCGATGGCGGCTTCGGCAGCGGAGCGGGAGTCAGCGGGGCGCAAATCGGGGGCCGGCTCGCCGGCCCAGGCCGAACCCAGGCAACCCGGGACGAGCGCCAGGGACAGGATCAGGCGATTGAGCAGGGACATCTCATTTACCCGGGTCTTTCCCCTGATCCTTCGTGTCGGGATCGCGGTCGGGCGGAACCAGCCTGGTCTGGTTGATCGCCATCAGCACCCCCAGGATGATGACCAGGGTCGGCATCTCGGTCTCGAAGGTGAATACTCCCCGATAGCGCAGGAGCGACATGATCGATGCGCAGACCAGGAATCCCGCCACGACGAAGGTGGAACGGCTGAACCCGAGATAGGCGAAGATCGCCAGTCCCGAGAACAGCAGGCTCAAGGTCCAGACCAGGCGCCCCAGATCGACGATCTTCAGTTCCGAGAGCAGCCAGCCCGCCCCGACGGCCATGAGGATGAGCGGCACCAGGAAACGGCGAAAGGATTGCATGGAACGGTCTTCCGAGATTGCGGTTGCACGGGCAGGGGAAAAGTCATCGACGCTATTTCTTCCACATCAACCCGACCAGCCCGAAAATCGCCAGCAGCAGTCCGAGCAGGGCGAACGCCCCGAGTCCGATCAGGACCGTCTGACCGGACAGGCCGAGGTCCTGGCCGAAGAGCATGACGGTCTGACTGTCGGACAGGAGCGCCGCCCGGTTCGTCTTATAGAAGAACGCGGCGAAACCCAGGAGGCCCAGCCCAACGATCAGGCGCAGGATGGCGGAAATCATCGGTGCGGCTCTCCGGATCGTCGGGTTGGCTGCGGTAGGCGCTGTGCCTGTGATGCCCGCTGCTACCAGCTCGGATCCATGGTGGTGCCGGCTCCCTTGCCGCCGGTGCCGCCGGTCGGGTTGCCCGGAGCGGCGTCCGACTTGCCGGCGGAGGCGCCCTTGGCGAGGCGCATCGAACGCGGCGACCAGGTGAGGACCACGCCGGCGACATCGCTGCCGTCGACCTTGCCCGACCAGCGCTTGAAGGTCGCCTGGCCGGTGATGTTCAAGGAACCTCCGCCCGACTTGATGTGGGCGAGGTATTTTTCCGCCCGCTGGACGGTGGCCTCGCTCTTCTTGGTGGTCGTGTTCTCGACCTCGGCCGCGAGCTGGGCCATCTCCTGGTCTTCGTTGCTGGTGGTCTTCTCGTAGACGAAGGACTTCAGCGCCGCGAGCGCGTTGTTGCCGGCGGTGCCCCAGGCGGCCTGGAGGGCGGTGGCGCGCATCGCAGGGCTGGCGGAGACGAAGCCTCCCTGGCCGTAGGCGACCAGGATGATCTCGCCGGTCTCGTCGACGCAGCGCTGCACGCCGAAGCAGCGCAGCAGGCGCATCGGGTCGGTGGGGATCTGCTCTTCGAGGCGCTTGCCGATGGCGGGCGGCTTGGGCGGCAGGTCGGCGGCGGCGCGGGTGAAGAGGTGCGACAGCTTGGCGAGGTTTTCCGACCACACGATGCCGACCACCATGCCCTGATTGCCCTCGATCGGGCCTTCGGTGACGGCCAGGGTGGCGCAGCCTTCCATCGCGGCGGCGCAGCGGGTGCGGACATAGGACTCGTAGGCCTCGCCCAGGACCAGCCGCTTCTTCTCGATCGGAGCATCCGGATCGACCTTCGCGCCCAGCTTCTTGAGCTGCGCGTCGACTTCGGCGGGGGTCGCGACCTGCGCCTTCTTGAGGATGTCCTCCTTCGAGGCGGCGGGCAGGGTGGGATCCTCGATCTCGCCGCTGTTCGACAGCAGGGCGGTCTGGCGGCCGCTGAGGACTTCAACGCTCAACTGCTTGGCGATCTCGGCGCGGGCGCGCAGTTCGGCCATGTTGTAGGCGGCGATGCGGGCGGCGGCCCAGTCGACGGTACCGGGCTTGCCCTGCACCTGGCTGAAGCCGGTGGCGATGATCAGGGTCTTGCCGTTCTTGTCCTGGATGCCGGGCTTGAGGCCCTGGCTGCTGATGACCTGGTCCATCTCGCTCATCGGATCGCCACCCGAGGTGGTGATCAGATTGAGGGTCACGCTCGGGGCCTGACCACCGGCGGCCGGCAGCTGGTCGGGACCGGCGCCGCCGGCCTTGCCGCTGTCGGCGGCGGCGACCGCATCGGCCTTGGCCTTGGTGGCGGCGATGACCTTGGTCGCGGGATCCTCGTTGGCGAGGCGGGCGAGCTCGCGATCCAGTTCGGCGAAGGCCTTGTCGGCTTCAGCGGCGGAGCGCTGGTGCGAGTCGGCGGCATCGCCGGCGTACACGACGCCGGAACCGGCGGCCAGGATCAGGGCGAGGGCGGGGACGAGGTGGCGCATGGAGGATCTCGGGCTGGGGTGGAATGAGACGGGTGGACGGGGCAGGAAGAGTGAAGCGGGCGGATGCTTCCGGGGATCAGCGACAGGATCGGATCACTTGGGTTTATCCGTGCGATCAGCGATGAAGATCGGCAGCAGGCGGCGACGGATCTCGTCGCCCAGCTTCTTGATCAGGGCCTCGCGCGCCTTGGCCTGGCCGTCGGCTTCCGACAGGGTGCTGGTGGCGCTGGCGCTGGCTTCCAGCGAGCCGACGACCTGCTTGGTCGCCTTGTTGGTCACGGTGACCGCGCCGGTGATGGTGACCTTGTACCAGCGTGAGCCTTCTTCGCGGTCGATCGGCACCATGCGCTTCTTTTCGACGATGTTCACTCGGTAGCGGGCTTCCTCCGGCTTGAGGGCGATGGTGTATCCGAGTCCATCCGCGCAGTCGAGCAGCGCATCGCGCACGCCGGGCGCCTCGCCCGGTTTGACCAGTTCCAGGACCGGCGGGTGGATGAGGCCGCCGAGCAGGCGGCGGACCTCCAGCGCCGAAACCGGGCTGTCCGGCACGGCGGCGCCCTGGCCGATCAGGATGGAACGCAGGATCTCGCGTTCCGATGCGGCCATGACGATGCCACGCGCGGCTTCGACCCAGGCGCCGGTGAGCGGATCCGGCTGGGCCTCGGGCCCCTTGCCGATCACGCGATCGAGATCGGCGACGCGGGCGAGGGCGGCGGTGGTGAACTTCTTCCGTTCCAGGCTGAGCAGGGTGAAAACGGCACCATCGACCGTTTCCTGCTTGGCGATCTCGGCGCCGGCGAGGAAGGGCACGTCGGACGCGCTCTTCACCTGCTGCCTGTAGTCCTCGGCCAGGCTGGCCTCGACCTTGCCATCGGTCGCCTTGGTGCTGGCGGCGGTGGTGGTCTCGCGCGAGGAGCTCACCGAGACGATGAGCTGCTCCACCAGGTCGGCCTGGGCGGCGGACTTGCTGGTCGCGGCCTCCTTGCCGACCCCGACGCCATAGAGGTTCTTGTCATCGGCCGGCCGGTTGGCGAACCAGGCGGGTTCACCGGCGCAGGCGGCGGCGGCGAGCAGGGCGAGAAACGCGGAGCGGAATGAACCTGGGGAAACGGGCATCGTCAGTCCTTCTTCTTGAATTGCTGGTCGAGGGTGCGATCGAGCTCGGCGAAGGCGTTGTCGCTCGCGAGCTTGGCATTGAGGTGGGCGGCGCGCGCGGGATCCTTGGCGGCTTCCTGCTTGGCAGTGGTGCCGACCTCGGCGGCGAGGCGGTTGGCAAGGGTAGGATCGACCACGACCCAGACGAACAGTTCGTCGGTCTTGGGGTTGATCCATTGTTCGCGCACCACGGTGTTCTTGATCCCGACGACCGACACCTGGCGCGACACATCCTGCACGAAGCGGGTCGCGGTCGCATCGCTGCCGACGCCGGATTCGGCGACATAGCTCTGGAACGCCGACTGGATCTTCACGTACATCATCCGCGCCAGTTCCTTGCGGGCGTTGGCGACGGCTTCGGCCTTTTGTTCCGACAGGGCGAGTTCCCCGCGCAGGGCGGAACCGTAGGTGGCGATGAACTTGCCATCGCGCGACGGATCACGCACCCAGTCGGGCATGTCGACGGTGGTCGCGGACCACGGTTGATGCCAGGTCTGCTTCGGCTGCGTCTCGGTCTGAGACCGATCACCGCAACCCACGGCAGCAAGGAGGACGATGGCGGTCGTCCATAGCGAGGAGGTTTTCATGGCGTTGATCCTGTGAAAGCACCCCGGATGGCCGGACCATCCGGGGTGCTGCCGTCTGACAGGTATTGTCAGCCTACTTCTTGGGAACGTCGCCGCTCAGGCCGAGTTCCTTGTCGACCAGCTTGTCCAGTTCGGCATAGGCCTTCTCGGCCTCGATCTTGGAGGCGAAGTGCGCCTTGCGGGCCTCCATCTCCTTCTTGGTGTTGTCGACGATCTGCTTGGAGAACGCCTCCAGGGCCGCCTTGTCCATCACCATCCAGATGAACAGGTCGCCGGTGGACTTGTCGGTCCAGGTGTTCTTGGGCATGACGCCCTTGAGCACCTGGTTGGTCACGCTGCGCGAGATGCGCTCGCGCATCTCCATCGCCATGGTACGGGTCTCCTGGGCGGTGATCTCGCCGCCTTCGCGGACCCAGTCCTTCCACACCGACTGGACCTTGGTTTCGAGCGAGGACGCGAGGTTGCGGCGGCCATCCTCCTGCGCGGTCTGGTACTGGAAGCTCTGGCCGGAGTGCGACTTCTTGCCGATGCCGAGGGCGCCGACGACACTGCCGCCCTTGGTCGGATCCTTGGCCCAGTCGGGCCATTCGTCGGCATTGACGGTCGGGGTGCGGGCGTCTTCGCGTGGCTTGTCGCCGCAGCCGGAAAGGGCGAGGACGCCGGTGATGGCGACCGCACCCAGGCAGGTGCTGATGGTCGCGCGGGTGATGTTGGTCATGGATTCCTCCTTGGGATTGGGCGCACTTTGTGGCCCCAGGGTTGATGAGTCAACTGAGGGAAAACGAGACTGATGCAGGTGTTCCGGCGCGTCAAAGGTTTCGCGATTGACCGGAATCCCTACGCGGACTGAGGTTTCAGAAGCGGCTGAGGATGTCGATGAACTGCAGGTCGAGTTGTTCGACCAGCTTCTGCGCCGCGTCGTCGATCGCCTTGTCGCGCGCCACCGACGGCGAGGCCAAGCCGGCGCCCTTGACCTCGATCGTGCCGGCCGGCCGGCCCGTCGCGCCGGTGAAGGTCGCGGCGAGAGAAAGGTTGATGCGTCTGCGCTCGGCCTCGACCGGGATCTCCTGGAAGCGCGCGACCAGACCGGTGGTGAGCAGGGCTTTCTCGCCGGGCGCGACGACCGACAGGCCGATGCGGTTGAGCGCACCGGTGATGCGGGCGATGAGCAGCGCCTCGTTGTCGCCGCCGACCGTGCCGGGGCTGGTCAAGGCGATGGTCACCGCGTCGAGGTGCTTGGCGAGGTCGGACTTGAAGCGGTCGATGTCGACGCCGGCCTTGGGCAGTTCGCCGGTCGCATCCGCGAGGCGCAGGCGGCGGACGAGGGAGGTGCGTTCAGCCGCGAGCGGGAACAGCCGCTTCGACGCGCGCGCCAGGGCGCCGACGCCACCCCGGCCATCGGCGGATTCGCGCTTCACGTCCTCGCGCACCGCGACCATCTTCTGGTCGACATCGGCGATGCGCGTGCGCAACTGCGCGGCCCAGGCGCTGCGGTCGAAGGCGACCAGGACCCACGTATCCTGCGGCGTGTCGACGACCTCGCGCACCGTGACGCCGGGCAGCTCCTCCTGCGCGACCTTGGTCTCGATCGTCTGCTGGTACTCGGCCACCAGCGACTCGGTGCGCTTGCCGCCGTAGGATGTCTCGGTCACGACCTCATGCGTCCGGGTCTCGGCCTTGAGCGAGATCTCGATCTGCGCCGCGACCTCCTTGCGCGCCTTCTGCTCGGCTGATTCGCGCGCGCCCTGGCCGCGTGGCGAACCGGCGACGCCGAACAGCATGCCTGCCTGCTGCGGCGGCGTGCGCACCCAGGCCGGCGGCTCCTTGGCGGTGACGGTCGCCGGTCCCGTCGGCGCGGTCTGGCCGCTAGGGGTTGCCCCCCCTTCCGGCGGCTGGCCGGTGCGGACCCAATCGGGCGCCGTGCCGGAGTCCGCGCGCGGCCTGTCCCCGCAGCCACCGAGGGTGATGACCAGGATGCCTGCGGCGAGGGTGAGGAGCCTGGTGCTGCTGGTCATGGAGTGCCTTCGGGGTTGGCGGCTTGCTGCTCGCGGAGCTTCTTGAGGGTCTCGACGAACGTCTTGAGTTCTTCGGTCTTTCCGGCCAGACGTGCGGCGGGGATGGCCTTGCGGATGAGGTCGCTGGCGGCAGCGGGATCGCCTTCCCTGGCCTTGGCGAGGGCATCCCGCTTGGCCGTGGCCCACGCCTTCTGCGCCCCCGCCTTCACCACGGTTTCACTCGCCGTCTTGACGGCGATCTGCTCGGCCCCCTCCGGCCGGATCGCATCGAGCGTCTTGCGCGCATCTTCCCACTCGCCCGCTGCGGCGTGGCGTTCGGCCTTGGCGCCATCGTCCTGGACGATCCTGAGCGCAGCGGCGGAAGTGAGGGCGGCCTCTTCGGCGGCCTTGCGTCTGGCTGCGTCCTCGGCCTGGCGCTTCGCGTCCTCGTCGGCTTTCAGCTTGGCCGCCTTGGCTTTCTCTTCTTGCGCCAGTTTCTCGGCCTGGGCCTTGGCGTCCTCGTCGGCCTTGCGCTTCGCCGCCTCTTCCTGCTGGCGCTTGGCCTCGGCCTCGGCCCTGGATTTTTCCTCCTGCGCGAGCTTTTCCGCCTGGACCTTGGCGGCCTCATCGGCTTTGCGCTTCGCCTCCGCCGCTGCTTTCGTTTTTGCTTCTTCGTCGGCCTTGCGTTTGGCGTCGTCGAGGACTGCCGTGGTGGCGGCCGTAGCCACGACTGCGGTGGCGGCGGTCTTGGCCTGGTCCGATCCGTCGGTCTTCGGGCCGGCATCGCTGGGGGAACCACTCGGAAGTGTGCCGGTCGCCGGCGTCCGCGGCTCGTCGCGCTTCGGCGCGGGATCCTTGGCGGTGTTGCCGGCTGCGGCCACGCCATTTCCCGGCTCCGGTTTGGCCGCCGGCTTTTCTTTGCTGCCCAGCGCGAACCAGGTGCCGGCTGCCGCCGCGAGCACAAGTACAGCCACGCCGACGATGAGTCCGACCGGAGCACCGCGCTTCGTTGCCGGCGCGGACGGGCCGGTCACCGGGACGGCGGTTGATGGTGCGGTAGCCCCTTGCGCGGTGCTCGGCGCAGTCGCCGGGACGCCGGCCTGGACCGACGGCTGCGTCGGCTGCCAGACGGTGGCTGCCGCCGCCGTGCCGACGATCGTGGGCGCGGCGGTGGCGGACACCGGCGGACGACCCGGCGCCACGACCGGCGGCGTCTGGGCGATGGTCGCCGCATTGCGGTCGACCGGCGGCAGGTTCGCCGGGCTGGAATCGACCACGGTTCTGGCATCGCTGGCGCCGGCGGCGGTCCCGCCTCCGGCGACCATGGTCGCGCGGGTGTCGCTGCCGATCATCAACGTCCTGCCTTCGTTGCCGTTCGCCTTGGCGACGAGTTCCTTCACCGTGCGCGGCAGCATCAGTCCGGTGGCGTTGAGCGCATCGATCGCGGCGACGAGTTCCGCCGCGCTGGATGGGCGGTCGGCGGGCTTCTTTTCCAGGCAGCGGTAGCAGAGCTTGACCACCGCCTCGGGCACGGTGTCGATCAGGGTGAGGGGATTCGGTGGTGGTTGCGTCTGATGCGCGCGCATCAGGGCCGGGAAGGTGTCGCCCTTGAACGGGGCGTTGCCGGTCAGGAGCTGGAACCACGAGATGCCCAGGCTGTAGAGGTCGCTCTGGGGGCAGAATTCGCCTTCCCAGGCCTCGGGCGCCATGAACAGCGGCGTGCCCATGCCGACCTGGGCGATGGTCAGGCCGGTCGCATCCATCGCCTTGGCGAGACCGAAGTCGGTCAGCTTCGCCACGCCCTTGGTGGTGAGCATGATGTTGTCGGGCTTGATGTCGCGATGCACGACCTCGCGCTCGGCCGCCGCCGCCAGGCCCTGCGCCGCCTGCCAGACCACGCTGGTGGCCAGGCGCCAGTCCATCGGGCCGTTGATCGCCTTGCGCAGGCTGGTCGCGCCCTCGACGAGTTCCATCACGAGCAGCCAGTGCTTGCTGCCGTCCTCAGCCGAGAACTGGCCGAATTCGTAGACCGACACCACATAGGGGCTGTTGACCCGCGCCAGGGTCTGCGCCTCGCGCTCGAAGCGCTTGAGCGCGTCTTCGCGTTCGAGCAGGTGCTCGGCAATGCGCTTGATCGCGACCGGACGTTTGAGAGACAATTGTTCCGCACGGTAGACCTCGCCCATCGCCCCGCGTCCAAGCAGGTCGTGGACCAGGAAACCGCCGATGCGTTGGCCTTGGGTCAGCATATCGGTGCGAGCGTGGGGAGATCCTCAGGCGGGCAAGTGGAGGCGGAGCAGGCAACGATCCCGCCAAGGGGGATCGGACCCACCCCGAAAGCGAACACCCCGCCGGGTGAGGGCGGGGTGTCGCGGGGTTCCAATCTCAGCGGGTGCTCGCGTTCTCGACGATTTTCTTGATCTTCTTGTTGCCGATCCAGACCACCTGACCGGATTCGATGTCGGTCAGTTCCATGTCGATGGAGTAGAACTTCACCGCCGTCCGACCCTGGATGTCGTCCTGGACGTTGATCTTGCCGAGCAGCAGGAAGTCGGCGCCCATCTCCTTGGCGGCCTCCTTGGTGTTGACGCCGCTGTACTTCTGCTGGTCTTCGATCTCGGACCGGGTCTGGGCCTTGTCCACCTTGCTGGAGACCAGCGAGACGCGACCGGAGTTGAGCAGTTCGCGGCGGATGTCGTTGACGAAGATCTCGGTGCTGATCTCGTCGCCGTTGCTGCGCACCGTCACCTTGCCCGGCACCACGAAGGGATTCTTGCTCTTGGCCTTGATGAAGTTGTCGAGCCACGGCCGCTTGAGGGCGTCGCCGATCATCTCCTGCGAGACCAATCGGCTGTCGGTGTCGTTCCACTTGCCGGACAGATCGACGGTGGTGTTGGCATCGGTACGGCTGATCTTGGGATCGCCGCAACCGGCGCTGAAGAACATCCCGCCGGCGGCGAGAGCGATGAGGGCGGTGCGGGTGAGGGGATGCAGCATGGATTTCCTTGGGGTTCGGGGTGAGGGAGTGTTGAGGGTAGGGTTTGTTACACCAGCGCGGTTCAGGGCTTTGCGGTCGAGGCGGCGGGGAAGGTGCGCGCCGCGACGACGATGATCCGGCCTTCGCGCACCTTCACGGTGCCGAGATCGATCTTGCCGGCGGGACCGTCGATGGCGATGGCCTGGTCGCCGACGGGCAGCGTGATGAGGGCGGCCTCCAGGTGGTCGGGCAGGGATTTCCAGTTGCGGATGTCGGCGGTTTCGGTCGCCGACATCAGGCTGGAACCGGCGAGCGAGAACACCTCCGCCATCAGACCGCTGCCGCCTTTCTCCTTCTCCTTCTTGGCCGCTGCGGCCGAAGCGAGCACGATGGGCACCTGCTTGGCCAGCATGCGGCCCAGGGTCTTGGCGAAGACGCCGGGCTGGAGGTCACGCAGGGTGGCGCGGGCATAGGCGTCGACGTCCTGCACCACCTCCATGGGGGTGCTGCTGGTGGCGGTCACGACCGAGGCGGTGGGGCCGATGGGCTTGTCCTTGGGCTGGCCGGGCACCTGGAATTCGATGACCGCGCTGATCGGCACGCCGTTCCACTGCGCGATGAGCGACATGACCTCGGCGCCGACCACCACGCCCGGACCCCAGTCCTTCACCGACTCGGCGTCTGGCCCCTTGATGTTGAACACCGTGGACCAGATGTGCCAGGCATAGGACGAGAATCCGAGTTCCTGTTCCACCTTCGACGGTTTCCAGGTCGCGGCGGTCCAGATCGCTCCGCCACCGGTGCCGAGGGTGAAGGTCAGGGCCTGGGTCGGCGCGACGAAGCCGGCGTGATTGAGCACCAGCACCCGGCCCTGGCCCTTGCCAGGCAGCGCGAGACGCGGGTCTTCGGGCTTGAGGCCGAGGCCGGAAATCAGTTCGCGCGCGCCCTCGGCGTCGTAACGCGATCCGACCTGCCACAGCAGTTGCGCGGCGACGAGCGGCAGGCCGCCGGCCTGCTTGGACACCTCGTACTGGAAATGCTGGTCGGCGGCGAAGGCCTTGGCCTGCTGGGCATAGGATTTCACCGCCCGGCGCAGCTGCGAGTTCGCGAAATTGTCGTCATCAGCCGCGCGCTGGTCGGGCGGCAGGCTCTGAGTGACCACGGCGGCGAAGGTGCGCGCCCACGGATCATCGGCGTAGCGCAGGGCGGAATCCTGCAAGTCGGTGGTGCGCTTCATCTGGTCGATCACCATGCGACGCGCCCGGCTCATCGCGCGCGTCCACAGGCGGTCGAGCTCGTTGGCGTTGACCGTGGTCGCGTCCTTGCCGACGTTGACCGTCGTTCCGTCGGCAGGTTGCGCCGCCGCCGGGGCGGCGCTCGCAGCGGCCTTGCCCAGTCCGGGCAGCGCCGGCGTCGGACGCTTCCAGTCGCCCAGCGCCTGCTCCGCCGCGAGGATCTGGTTCAGCGCGGCGTAGTAGTCGACCTGGATGTGCTCGTAGCTCTTGCCTTCGTAGTCCTTCATCGTGTCGTTGACGAGGTAGGATCCCACCGCCCCGGTCACGCTGGTCGAACGGAACTTGTCGACCAGGTCGCCGGCCTGGAACAGGAAGCGGTCGCTGGTCTTCTGATCGCCGGCGAGGTGTTCGATCAGGCCGCGCTCCATCGACCAGCACAGCGACTTGCTGTCGAGAACGGTATCGGCCTCGGCCGGCTTCTCGCCGGGCGCGGGCGGTTCGCCCTTGAGCGCGCTGCCGTAGAGGCGGTTCGCCTTCACCCGCGCCCCCGGCAGATCGCCATTGACGATGTCGTCCTTCATCTGCTTCGCATACAGCGCCTGGGTGCGGGTGCTGGTGCAGCCAGCGAGGGTGAACAGGCCGGCGGCGATCAGGACAAGGGTGCGCATGGGGGTTCCGGTGGGGATCGTGTGCGATGGGCTTGGTTGCTGACAGGATGAACCATAACCCGGCATCGCTCTTCCTGTCAAGCCTGGGACGAAATCGTTCCAGGTGAAGGCAGTCGGAACGGATCGACCGATCGGCCCATTGGAGCGGGTATCTCCCCGATGCGCCGGTCCGACCGGCGGATTGGCCCCAGGACCACGAGGGACGCAACCAGGTGCTGCCGGGAATGCCTTCAGGTATCGGGACTCTCCGGGCTCTTGGTGTTCCCTGGCTCCCCTGTGGCCACTCCTTGAGTTCCTTCTCCCGGACTGGTCGGCGCCGCTCCGGCGGCTGCGGGTCCGCTCCGCAGTTTGCGCCGCGATTCGCGCAGCTTGCCGATCAGCGGATCGATCGAGCCGCGCCGCTGCTCGCGCCAGACCATCCAGCCGAACAGACCGAAGGCGAAGAGGATGGCGGCGGCGATGGCGATCTCGGTGGCGGTGAAGGCGCGCGATGGCGGCGGCACATGCTGCCAGGCACCGGCGACGAACAGGAAGGCGTAGCAGCGGTCGCTGTGACGCTGGACGCCGTTGCGTTCGTCGCGCAGCGCGTCGGGATCGACCGGGATGGCGCGGATCTTGAGGAACCGGCCCTGCACCATGATCTCGCTGCCGGGCGCCGGCGGCGGCTGGCGGCCGATCACCGCGACCTCGAACAGGCGCAGGGTCTCGCGCATGTTGACCACCGGCTTGTCCGGCGTGCCCTGGGTGATCGGGCCGAAGTCCCGGTGATACCCGAGGATCCGCACGACGCGGTCGACGCCGAAGGGCTGGTCGCGCGCGACCTGTTCGTCCTCCCAGGTCTTCCAGACCTTGAGCTTCACCACGAACGGCTGGCCCCTGAAGCCGGCCGGGGCCTGGTGGATGTCGTTGGCGACCAGGTTGCCGCTGCGGGCCTCGGCGAAGACGTTCTCAAGGCCGAGATCCGCCTTGGTGAGCCCGAGCAGGTAGTAGTACGGCCGGGTCTCGACGAGCGGACGCTCCTCGTCGACGACATCGAAGAGACGTTCCGGCATGGTCACCATCCCGGTACGGTATTCGGCCAGGGTCGGATCATCGATCGCCGCTGCAGTGCCGGCCAGCGCACGCGCCATCAGCACGGGATACAGGGGCGTCTTGTCGCCTTCGGCCGGCAGGGGCGCCTGACCGAGGAAGCGGCCGACCACCTCGACCCGCCCGCCCAGGCCGACCTGGCTGCCGTCGTCGGCAGCCAGGATTTGCGCGAACTGGCCTTGGTCGAGTTCGAGCAGCAGACGCCGCTGACCGCCGGGCGCGGCCGGGGTGATCGCATCGGTCAGGCGGCCGCCGAGCAGGACCGGCGAACCCAGCCGGATGCCGCCGAGCACCAGGTCGCGCGCGTCGAGGCGTTGCGGGATCGGGGGGGTGATGCGATCGCGGGCGATCAGGTCGAGACCCCAGGCGATGGTCAGCGGAGTGAGGTCGAACCCGACCTGGGCGAGCGCATCCTGCGGCCGCTGGCGCAAGGCCTCGACCGCGGCCTGCTGCGCCGCGATCTCGTCGGCGCTGGGCAATGCCGCCGCCCCGGCCAACAGCGGTCGCGCCATCGGTTGCAAGGGTTTTTCCATCGGTTGCGCCACCGGCGCCGGCGGAGTCGGCGCGGTCAGCATCACGATGATCCAGATCAGCACGCCCAGGGCGATCGGCAAGGTGGCGATAAGCCGCCATTCGCGGGCGATCAGGCCCTTTTTTCGGCGCTGCTCCGCCAGGCGGCGGTCGGTGGTGAACGCCGGCGCCTGCGCGGGTGGTTTGGGGCGGAAATCCATGACGCGCTCCTCTTCCGGGTCCGGCCCGGTCCGTCCCAGGGTGAACGGACCCGGTGACCAGGGTTCAGCCCGGGATCGTCGGACCGGTTCCGGCGATGGTAGAGGCTGGCCCGACCGCCACGGCCGGGTGGATCACCGCTGGGGCGGGTTGTCGCGGATCAATGCCGCACCTGGACCGACCCGCCATGTTCCCGCCCGTGCCGCCCAGCCGAAACCACGGAAGCGGCCGATCCACCCACGCCCCCACCCAGGAGCATCCTCTTCCATGTACTGCAACCAATGCGAGCAATGCGGCCCCGTCTGCACCTCCACCGGCCCCGGCATCTGCGGCAAGGATCCCGACATCCAGGCCCTGCAGGAGACGCTGATCTACGGGCTGAAGGGCATGGCCGCCTACGCCCACCACGCCCGCCGCCTGGGCGCGCACAGCGAAGAAGTCGCGGCCTTCATCGAGGAGGCGCTCTTCTCGACCATGACCAACGTCAATTTCGACCTCGCCGCCACGCTGGAGATCGTGCTCAGATGCGGCGCGATGAACCTGAAGGTGATGGAATCGCTCGACGCGGCCCATGTCGCCGCGTTCGGCGCCCCGGCCCCGGTCGAGGTGGTCGAAGGCACCCGCGCCGGGCCCGGCATCCTGATCACCGGCCATGACCTGGCCGACCTGCGCGATCTGCTGGCCGCCTGCGAAGGCACCCCGGTCAAGGTCTACACCCACGGCGAGATGCTGCCGGCGCACATGTATCCGAAGCTGAGGAACCACCCGAACCTGGCCGGACACTACGGCGATGCCTGGCAGAAGCAGCGGGTCGAGTTCGACTGCTTCCCCGGCGCCATCCTCGCGACCACCAACTGCATCACGATCCCCAAGGAGTCCTACAAGGGCCGCATGTACACCGTGCGCGCGGTCGCGGCGCCCGGGGCGACGCGCCTGGCCGACGGCGACTTCAAGCGGGTGGTCGAACACGCCCTGCGCCTGCCCGCCTGCAAGGATTTCACCCTGCGCAAATCCACCATCGGCTTCCACCACAGCGTCATCGCGTCGCGCTTGGGCGACCTGGTCGGCGCGGTGAAGGCCGGCAAGGTCAGCCGCTTCTTCCTCATCGGCGGCTGCGACGGCGCCGATCCGGGGCGCAACTACTTCAGCGACTTCGCCAAGGCGACCCCGGCGGACTCGTTCATCCTCACCCTGGGTTGCGGCAAGTACCGCATCCGCGGCCATGACCACGGCACCCTGCTCGGCCTGCCGCGCCTGCTCGACATGGGCCAGTGCAACGACGCCTACGGCGCCATCCGCGTGGCCTCGGCCCTGGCCCAGGAATTCAAATGCACGGTCAACGACCTGCCGCTGACCCTGGTCGTGAGCTGGTTCGAGCAGAAGGCCGTCGCGGTGCTGCTGACCCTGCTGCACCTGGGGGTGAAGAACATCGCCCTCGGGCCCAACCCGCCCGCCTTCATGACCCCGAACGTGCTCAAGCTGCTGGTGGAGACCTATGGCCTGCGCGTGGCCAGCGGCGACGCCAAGGCCGATTGCGCCCGCATCTGCGGCGCCGCCTGAACGCAGCCTGGGCCCAGGCCGGCCTGGCCGGCCTGGGCCGGGATCTGCGTCACTGCCGTCAGATCGCGGCAGCCAGGCCCGGCCGGCTCGCCAGCCAGCCCGGCTGGGCCTGGACGCGGCTGATGGCGGCGAGCAGGTTCGCGACGGGGACATCGCCCTGCACCGTGTGGGCCGGGGACAGGATGTAGCCCCCCTCCTGGCCCATCGCGATCAGGCGGTCGGTCTCGGCAGCCACCTCCTCCGGCGTCCCCTGGGGCAGGAGGCGCTGGGTGCTCAGCCCGCCGTTGAAGGCCAGCCGGCCGCGATACCGGGCGAAGAGGGCGGGCACATCCATGACCTCGGGCTGGAACGGGTTGAAGCAGCTCAGTCCGGCCTCGATCAGATCGGGGAAGAGCTCCGCCACATCGCCGCACGAATGGATGAGCTGGAAGCAGGATCCTGTGCGCACGGCGGTGTACATCCTGCGGATGCGCGGCGCGATGAGGCGCCGCCACAGCCGGGGGCCCATCTGCAGGCCGCGCTGGGAACCCCAGTCGTCGCCGAAATAGACGGCGTCGAGATCGTACCGCGCCATCGCCCGGCGGGCCAGAGCGATGTTCCAGTCGCACAGGACATCGAGCAGGGATTCGACGAAATCCGGGTGCTCGATCATGTCGGTCATCAACGCTTCCATGCCGCGCAGGGTCCAGGCGCGCTCGTAGAGCGAGAAGCCGATCTGGAACACCCGGAAGCAGCCGGAGCGGGCCGCGATGGCGTCTTCGATGCCGGCCCAGATCCCGGGGTCGTCGAGGTCGGGCAGCCGGAGCGCGGCCAGATCCGGTTCCGGGAGCACCTGTCCTTCGATCACGCCGATGTCGCGGTCGACGCTGCGATTCCAGACCACGCCCCAGCGGTCGCGCACGCGATCGCCGCCGAGATCGGTGAAGCTCTCCACCTGGCCGAGCCAGAGCAGGTGGTTGCCGACGGCCACATCCAGATCGGCCCCCGATCCGTAATGGCCGCGCAGCTTCACCGCCATGTCCTGGGTGAAATGGAACTGCCAGGGCACCCAGGCCGGGCTGCGATGCGACAGGGCCTGGCGCACGACCTCGCGCGGGGTCGGATGCCGGGTGCGGTTCATGGCCGGTACTCCTGACGGGGGGGAAGCGGGCGGCCCGGACGCAGGTCGATCATCCCGGGCTTCAGGCCGGAACCATCGCCATGGACGTAGAACACCGGCACCCAGTGGCGATCGAGATCGACCTCGACCCGGGTCGCATCGCCATAACGCATGGTGTAGCCCGCCCGGCGGCGGTCGCTGGTGTTCACCGTGCTGCCATGGATGACGAACGAATCGTGGATCGAGAACGCGCCGGCGGGCAGGATGCACGGCACCGCCCGGCGCGCGAGTTCGGGCGGGACCTCGACCCGGACGCCGAGCAGGTCGGTGCCATCCGTCGCCACCTTTTCCAGGTGCTCGCGGGCGTGGCTGCGCGGGATCACCTGCATGCAGGAATTGCCGAGATCGACGTCATCGAGGGCGAGCCAGACCGTGCAGACCTCCTCGCCCCGCACCGATGGCCAGTAGGTGATGTCCTGGTGCCAGGCCACCGCCTTGCCGTCACGCGGCGGTTTGACGATCAGATGGGACATCAGCAGGATCAGCTCTTCGGCACCCATCGCCGCCGAGACTTCGGCCAGGACCTGGGGATGGCGGCAGAGTTCGAGCCAGAAATCGGCGTCCGGGGCCCGGATGTGCGGCTCGACCAGGCCTTCCGGCCGGCCCCCAGGCGGAAGATCCGCCATCATCGAGGCCAGCCGCGCGCGCGCCGCCTCGATCAGGTCCGGGGCCAGGCGATGCGGAACCACGGTGAAGCCGTCCTGCCGATAGTCGTAGCGGGCTGGCGGCTCTGCCGGCGCAGTCCTGGAGGGGAAGGGTAGTGGGGGTGTTTTCAGGTGCTTTCCGGTCATAGCGCTGATCATAGCACGCGAGAGGACTGGAATTCCATGGTCGATCCTGGCTTTCTCATGCGAAATTCGGTCACCATCCCGGCCGCCTGCCGCGAACGCTACCATCCCTTGGAACGACCCGCCCTGGATGCCTGGCGTCGGTCCGGGGTCGAGTTCAGCGGCGTGAGCGACCTCGTTCCCGGCTACCGGATCGCGAACGTCCGTCCCGATCGCATCATGGTGATCATCACCGCCGCCGGTGCCGGGTGGGCGCTCAGCCATGCCGGCCGCTACGATCTGACCCCAGGAACGATCTTCGTCAGCGGGCCCGGCCCCGCGGTGGGATGGGGCACGGCGGGGGGATCCTGGCGGATGTCGTGGTGGTACCTGCAGACCCGGCCCGCATGGAATGCGTGGGGTCGCGCGGCGGCCTGCCTGGGCCCCTGTCCCCAGGCGGGACTGCTCACCGACCTGTCGGATGATCTGCAGGCGCGGTCGGCCGGCGACGATCCGCATGGACTCGCCGCCGCCAGCGCCCTGCTGGCCCTGCGCCACCTGGGGGCCCTCGCCGGGGCGGACAACGTCGATCCCGCCTCGGCCGAGGAACGGTTCGCCCGGCTCTGGAAGGAGGTGGCCCGATCCCCCGGCGAGGACTGGTCGCTGCCCTACCTGGCCGCACGCCTCGACATGTCGGTCTCGACCTTCCAGCGCCTGGCCCGATCGGTGCTGGGCGAGCCGCCGCATCATGCGCTCAAACGGCTGCGGATGGAGCAGGGCCGGCTGCTGCTCACCAGCACCCGCTACCCCATCCACCAGATCGCGTCCCTGGCCGGGTACGCCGACGCCTTCGCCTTCTCGTCGGCCTACCGCGCCTGGTTCGGCCACCCGCCCAAAGCGGACCGCACGCGGACCGGGTGACGGGCCGGCCCTCGGCGGAGTTGCTGGTCGCCGCCGAACAGCCGCCGCGTCAGCACCTGACGCCTGCGCGACGGATCAACGCGTCCGGCTCCAGATCAGCGGATTGAGGCGGGTCGCGATGGGCTGGCCCACCACCGAGCCGGGCAGCCAGGAATCGCGGTCGTGCCGGTGGTACCTGGTCACCGGTTCGGCCAGACGGGTGCCGTCGGCGAAGTAGATGATGGTCATGACCTCGCGCGGGCGCGTGGTGCGGTTGCCGCCGGCGCGGTGGAAGCACCACCCGCTGTGGAAGCTGACCTCGCCCAGATCGTAGCCCGTTTCCAGGATGGGCAGATCCGACAGTTTGAGCCGGCGGCCGATCTCGGCTTCGCTCTGGTCCGAGATGGGCAGTTCGCGGCCGAAATCGGTGCGCTGGCTTCCCAGGCTGAAGGCCAGCGGGCCCATCTCCAACGGTGTGGCCTGCAAGGGGATCCAGGCGGTGATGGTGCGGTCGGTGTCCAGGGGCCAGTAGTGCTGATCGGCATGCCAGGGAGTCGCACCGCCGCCGGGCTCCTTGAACAGGGCCTGGTCGTGGTAGAGGCGCACCCCGTCGACCTCCATGAGTTCGGCCGCAATGCGCGCCAGGCGGCGCGAGAGCACGAAGGGGCGTACCGATTCCTCCGCGATCCAGAGGTTCATGATCTGCTGGAAGGCCTTGCCGTAGGTGTCGCGTTCGGCCAGCGGCGGCAGGTTGCGGGCGCGTTCGGCGACAAGTCGCTGGAAGATCGGCTGGAATCGCGCGATCGCGGCCTCCGACAGCACCTGCTTGAGCTTGATGCAGCCATCGCGCCGGTAGCGGGCGACGGCATCGGCCGGCAGGATGAACGGGGCGTCGAGTTCGGACATGGGGGCGCTGTGCATGGGGTTCATGATGGGCGCTGTCGATCGCTGTCGCATCTGACGTTGTCCCGGTCTGATCCTTTTTTACCCTGACCGCATGCTGCGCGCCCCGACGGTGGAATTCATCCCGACCGCGGACGACCAGTCCTTCGCCCTGTCCCACGCCACGCGGGCGCGCGGCTGGCTCTTCTCCTGGCACCGCCATCCCGAGTGGGAGCTGACCTCCATCGTGCGCGGCCAGGGGGTGCGCTTCGTCGCGGATTCGGTCGAGGACTTCGGCCCCGGGGATCTCTGCCTCATCCCACCCGACCTGCCCCACACCTGGATGTCCCGACCCGCCGGAGAGCCCGGCGAATCGCTGGTGCTGCAGGTTCCGGCCGCGGTGCTGACGCGCGCCGCCGCGCTGCCTGAAGGCGGCGCCCTGCGCCGCCTGCTGGCGCGATCCTCCGGCGGGCTGCGGTTTACCGCCCCGGCCGTCCGGCAGGACGCGGCACGGCGCCTGGCCGACCTGGCCGGTGAATCCGGGCTGGGCCGCTACGCGGGACTGCTCGCGCTGCTCGACGACCTGTCCCGGGCCGATGCCGCGCCCCTCGCCCACCACCCGACCCTGGCGTCCGGCCGGCTGGATCAGCGCCTGGCCCGGGTCCTGGAACGTGTCGAAACGCATCTGTCCGATGGGCTGAGCCAGAAACGGGCGGCTGCACTGGTTGGAATGACCCCCTCCTCCTTCAGCCGCTATTTCCGCCTCGCCACCGGCAGCACCTTTGCCGACCACCTGGGCCGCCGGCGCATCGCCGCCGTGTGCCGCGACCTGATCGAGACCGACGACCGGGTGCTCGACATCGCGCTGCGCTGGGGCTGGCAGGGGATGGCGGCCTTCAACCGCCGCTTCAAGTCGATCCAGGGCTGCACCCCCAGCGCCTGGCGCCGCCGACGGCTTCCCGGCTGATCCGGCGTCAGGCGGGCTTGTCGGTCGGCTTGAGCGCGATCTCGATGAGGAAGAGCTCGGGCCATTTGGGATCCGCCTGGAATTCACAAGCGATCGAGACGATATCCTGGGGGTTGAACAGCTTGACCGGCTCACCCGAGATGACCGTCGGCACCGAGATGTCGAAACGGTAGCTGGTCGTCGCAAACTGCCGTTTGGCCGCGCCGGCGACCATGTTGGCGATCTCGCCGATGCCGTCGTTGACCATCTCCTTGGTGACGTTGGCGGTCTCCTCCATCAGCAGCGACGCGACGATCTTGGCCGCGAGGGCGTTGGGGAAGCTCACCACGCAGCTGCCGGTGATGCCGTTCGACATGCCGATGATGCCGGCCACGTCGCCGTACATCAGGGGATCCTTCTTGAGGAAGATCCGTTGACGCGCCGGTTTCAGACGTGCCATCTCGGTCATCACGGAGATGGTCGCGGCGATGAAGGGGTTGATCAGGTTGACGTCGACGGTCTTCGCTGGCATGGGTCGTTACAGCCTTCCGCCCGTTGCGGTTGCAGGGGTTGCAACCGGCAGGGGGCGCACGCATAGTGGATACACCGCTGATGGCGAATCCGCAATCCGATCCCAAACCAGGCGTCCAACCACTATGCTTCCTGACCTCGTCCGCACTGAAGTCGTCAACGGCGTGACCGTGCTCAGCTTCGTCAAGGACGCGAACGGACAGGCCAATCTCGATGCCGTGCGGGCGTTCTTCACCACCCAGTTCCAGGCCCGCACCGCCGGGGTGAAGCGCCTGGTGATCGATCTCAGCGGCGTCGCCACCCTGGATTCGGCCTCGCTCGGACCCCTGGTGCAGAAGCTGCGCGACATCCAGACGCTCAAGGGCAAGCTCGCCCTGGCCGGCGTCGACGCCCCGGCGTTGCGCGAGATCTTCTCGCTGACCCGCTTCGACAAGGTCTTCGCGATGCACCCGGATCGCGCCAAGGCCATCGCCGCCATCGCCGAGTAAACCGCCGCCTGGTCGACGAACGCGCATTGCCTCGCCAGCATCGGCCCTAGGCTGCCGCGCCTGCGTGCGGACCCCCTTCCGCGCCCGGAACAGGTCGACATGCCGCATCCCCAGCACCAGATCCGCAACTTCTCGATCATCGCCCACATCGACCATGGCAAGTCGACGCTGGCGGAACGCCTGCTCGAAGCCACCGGCGCGATGCGCGAGAAGGACGACAAGGAGCTCGAAGTCCTCGACAACATGGACTTGGAGCGCGAGCGCGGCATCACCATCAAGGCCAAGGCCGTCTGCCTGTCCTACAAGCACAGCGATGGCCTCGTCTACCAGCTCAACCTCATCGACACGCCGGGACACGTGGATTTCAGCTACGAGGTCACGCGCTCGCTGCAGGCGTGCGAGGGCTGCCTGCTGGTGGTCGACGCCTCGCAGGGCGTGCAGGCGCAGACGGTGGCGAACTTCCTGCTCGCCCTGGATCTCAACCTCGCCGTGGTGCCGGTGATCAACAAGATCGACCTGCCCAGCGCCCGCCCGGACGAGATCCGGGCCGAGATCGAGGAATCCCTGGCGCTCGACGGCCATCTCGCGATCCCGGCCAGCGCCAAGGCCGGCATCGGCATCAACGAGATCCTGGCTGCCGTGGTCGAACGCATCCCACCCCCAACGGGTGGCCGCGACGCGCCGACCCAGGCGCTGATCTTCGATGCGATCTACGACGACTACCGCGGCATCATCCTCTACGTGCGGGTGAAGTGCGGCCGCCTGCGGCGCGGCGACAAGATCCGCATGATCCGCTCGGAAAAGACCTACGAGATCGCCGACATCGGCCGCCTGCGCCCGAAGATGGAAAGCTCGGTCGAGGGGCTGGAGGCCGGCGAGGTCGGCTTCATCACCGCCTCGATCAAGTCGCTGACCGAGGTGAAAGTCGGCGACACGATCACGCGCGAAGATTCGCCGGCCCCGCCGCTGCCCGGTTTCCGCGACATGAAGCCGATGGTCTACTGCGGCCTGTATCCGTCCGGCGAGACCATGTACGAGCAGCTGCGCGAGGCGGTGCAGAAGCTCTCGCTCAACGACGCCTCCTTCCGCTGGACGCCCGAATCGGGCGGGGCGCTCGGGCATGGCTTCCGCTGCGGCTTCCTGGGCATGCTGCACATGGAGATCTGCCAGGAGCGCCTGGAGCGCGAGCACGATCTCGACATGGTCCAGACCGCGCCGACCGTGACCTACCGGGTCAACCTGCGCGGCCAGTACCAGCCCGACGGCCAGTCGAAGCAGATCGAGATCACCACCCCGGGCGAACTGCCGAAGGACGGCTACGAGTCGCTGGAGGAGCCCGTCGTCGACATCCACTTCTTCGTCCCCGCGAGCCGCATCGGCGCGGTCATGCAGCTGGTCACCGACCGGCGCGGCGAGTTCCTGCGCCAGGACTACATCGGCACCACCCGCTGCAAGCTGACCTACCGCATGCCCCTGGCCGAGGTCATCTACGACCTCTTCGACCGCCTCAAGAGCGTGACCCAGGGCTATGGCACCATGGACTACGAATTCAGCGGCTACCAGGTCGCTGAACTGGTGAAGGTCGACATCCTCGTCCACAACGAACCCTGCGACGCCCTCGCCTTCATCTGCCACCGCAAGGACGCCGAACGCCGCGGCCGCGCCATCGTCAAGTCCCTGCGTGAAGAGATCCCCAAGCACATGTTCGAGGTCGCCCTGCAGGCGGCGATCGGCACCCGCGTCATCGCACGCGAATCGATCAGCGCCCTGCGCAAGAACGTGACCTCGAAGTGCTACGGCGGCGACGTCACCCGCAAACGCAAACTCCTGGAAAAGCAGAAGGAAGGCAAGAAGCGGATGAAGATGGTCGGCATGGTCGAGGTGCCGCAGGCCGCGTTCATGGCCGTGCTGAAGTCGCGCAACGACGCGGAATAGGCGATCGTCGGAGTCGGTAGTGCCGGCTGAAGCCGGCAGGGACGTCGGGCCTCAGCCCGACAGTGCGTCGCGCCTGCGTGGGCTGAAGCCCACGCTCCGTGCCGGCTAAAGCCGGCGCTACACGGCGAGATCCATACGGGCATGCCGTCACCCCGTTCATCCCGGGCAACCAGACCGCCCACGCAAGGACGCGCCAGCACGCCTTTCCGGGCAGCCATGGGTCCAGGGCCCCCAGGCCCTGGCGGGGCATGCGGGGCTGGCCCCGCAAACAACAACGCGCCCCGCCTAAAACAACGTCAGCTGCTGGCCTTTGATCTTGGCGAAATCGATCTCCCGCGCGTGGGGGGTATAGATCTGCTCCCAACGCCGGCGGTAGAGGATGGCGGCGAACTGGGTCAGGTTGGTGCAGTCGGCCTTGCAGTAGGTGACCAGCCGCTGGTACGCGGCCAGGTCGCCGGCGCGCCACTGGTTCCACAGCTGCACGGCAAGATTGCCGCGCACCTCCTTGATGTCGTCGGGGCGGCTGATCCCGAGGTGCTTCTCCATGTCCTTCAGGCCACCCGACAGGCCGAGCGTGCGCGCCAGCACCAGCAGATCGAGGTGCGGCTGGTCGAAGTGGAAGTTCGCTTCGCGGAAGTGCTTTTCGATGAAGGGCACGTCGAAGTTGATGCCGTTGAAGGTGACCAGCAGGTGATGGCCCTTGATCGCCTCGCGGAAGCGGTCGATCGGTTCGTCCGGCGCCTGCGGCCGGCCGGCGACGAAGGCGCGCGCGCCAGCGGCGTTCGCGAGGCCGATCACGGTGATCTGGTCGAATCCGGGGGTGAGGCCGGTGGTCTCGATGTCGACCAGGGCCGCCTGGTCGGGACGGCAGTAGCCTTCCCACAGGCGCCAGGTCTCGCGTTCGGGCCAGTTCGCCTTGAACCAGGCGTGGTCGCCGCGCTCCTGCGCCGTCTGGGCCTCGCCGACCTGCTCGACGAGCTTCTGCGCCCGCGCGTTGCCCAGCACGGCGGCGACCTCGTCGATGTGGGCCCGGGCGAGCGCCCAGTCGAGGATGCCGCGCCCCCACAGGGCGCGTTCCTGTTCTTCGCTGAGTCCACGGACGAAGATGAAGCTGCGGGTGAGCATGGCGGGGAGGATGCGGTCGGGGTGGTGCTGGCAACTGGCGACAACGGCAACGGCCAGAGTCAGCGACGGGGGAAGCGGCAACGGGCAGGATCAGTCCGCCAGCTCGTCGCTGGCCGGGATCTCGTGGGTCCACAGATCGTCGGCGAGCAGCACCCGGGTGCCGGGGCAGGCCGCTGCCGCCTCGGCGGCGAGCTGAGCGAGGTCGACCACCCGGCCGTCCTCGCCGTCCTCGACCGGATCGGCGCTGGCTGCCTCGCCGGTGAAGCGCGCGGACAGGTGGGTGAGGATGAGTTCGCGCGCGTGCAGGGCGTGCGCGAACGCGCCCGACATGCGCGCAGTGGAATGCTGCCATTTCCTGGCTTTTTCCAGGCGGCTGTCGTCGTAGGTGGCCTCGCGCACGACCAGGTCGGCACCCTGGCCCACCGCAAGCAGGGAATCGGCATCGCAGGTGTCGCCGAGCAGCAGGATCTTGCGCCCGCGCCGTGGCGGTTCGCTGACCTGCTGCGGCAGGAACTCCGCTTCGCCCACCCGCACCGGCTCGCCGCGTTGCAGCCGGCCCCAGAGCGGACCCTCGGGAATGCCCAGCGCGCGCGCGGTCTCGGGCTTGAAGCGGCCCGGGCGCGGGGCCTCGGACAGGCAGTAGCCGAAGCACGGCACGCGATGCACCAGCGGGTGTGCGCCCACCGACCAGCGGCCGCGCCGGCGTTCATCCTGCGCCGCGTTCTCGCAGGCCAGCAACGGCAGGTCGGCGGCGCGACCGGGCTCCAGCTCGACCCAGTCGATGCGGAAGGGCGGATGCATGTCGGACAGCCGGAGCGTGGTGAGCACCATCTCGCGCAGCCCGCGCGGCCCGGCGATCTGGAGCGGCTCGCGCCGCTGGTGGATGCCCAGGCACGCGAGCATCCCCGGCAGGCCATAGCAATGGTCGCCGTGCAGATGCGTGATCAGGATGCGCTCGACCGATTTGGGTCTGAGTCCCGCAAGCAGGAAACGATGCTGCGTCGCCTCGGCACAGTCGAGCAGCCAGATCGCGCCGTCATCCAGGGTCAACGCGTGCGACGTGACGTTGCGGGTGCGCGTGGGCGCGCCGGCGGAGGTTCCGAGGAAGGTCAGGCGCATGGCGGGAGGATGCTGCCGGCGGACCGGTGCCGGGGAAGCCGGTGCCGGGTCGGGGTTGCCGGCGTCCGGGTAAGGATTGACGAACGGCGGCGTCCAGCTCACCTGCCCCGCCATGCCCCCGGTCGCCGTCATCCTGCCGCCCATGCTGCGCCGGGGCGCCCTGGCGCTGGCGATCCTGACGGTGCTGCTGTCCACCCTGCGTCTGCATGCCCATCCTCCCGGCCACGACTGCGAGGACGCGGCGCAGCAGACGACGGGGCTGGCTCCGGCGGTGGCCGGCACTCCGGCCTGCCCCGACCCCGGACCCGCCCCGGATGGCGATCCGGCCGATCCGCATGCCCCGGATGACTGCGGTTCCTGCCAATGCCCGCCGCCGCTCCTCGCCGTCCTGGCATGGGTGACGCTTCCCATCGAGGCTGCCGGCTGGAATTGGGCTGGCGACTCGGCCCGGCTGCGGATTCCCGACAGTGCGAATCATCCGCCGGAACCGCCGCCCGTCCGCGCCGCCTGAATCGCGCCGGGCGCTGGTGCGCCAGCCTCGTCCGGGACCGCCGCAATCCGTGGCCCAACCCTTGCGAAGGACGCCCCATGTTCCATCGACCCCTCCTCATCGCCTGCGCCGGCGCCGTGCTCGCGGGTTGCGGCGGATCCGGTGCCGCTGCGCCGCCCACGAGCGTTCCTGCGGCCGATCCCCACGCCGGCCATGACCATGGGCCGGAGACGACCGCCATACCGCTGCCCGCCCTGGTGCAGAAGAACCTCGGCATCACCTGGGCGACGGCCGAATACCGGGTGGTCCAGGGCGTGCTGCGCATGCCCGGCCGCTTCGAGCCGGAACCGACGGCCCGACGGCCCTACCTGGCTCCGTTCGCAGGGCGCATCGAGGTGCAGGTGAAGCCGTACCAGCGGGTCGAGGCGGGAACCGTGCTCTACCGCCTGCACGCGGCCGACTGGCAGCGCCTGCAGCAGGAACTCGTCGACGCCACCGCCACGGTCGATGCGGCCGAGGAGCGCCTGGCCGCAGCGAAGGAACGGGTCGTCGCCGTGACCGAGGCGCTCGACCTGTGGAAGCACCGCCTCGCCGTGCTCGACCGCTTCGGCGAGAGCGTCGGCATCCGCGCGGCGGAGCGCACCGAGGCGGTCGGCCGCGTGGCCGACCTGCGCATCGCCCTTGCCGAGGCCAAGCGCGACGCCGCTGCGGCGCAGCGCCTGGCCCGGGGGTCGGACGACCATCCCGAATGCGGCCTGGCCCGGCTGCACCAGCATCTCCTGCTCGATCGCGCGTCGCGGCTCAGCGGCCGCAGCGTGGCCGAGCTCACCGCCACCACCGCCCACGGCGTGCCGGCCTGGGCCGCCCTGACCGCCCTGGAGATCCGCGCCGCCTCGGCCGGGGTGGTCGAGGGCGAGGTTCTGCCCAGCGGCACCTGGGCGGCCGAGCACGCCACCATCCTGACGATCACGGATCCGACCGGCGTCCGGCTGCGCGCGGCGGGGCTGCAGGCGGATCTGCCGCGCCTGCGCGACGGCCTGCCGGCCCGCATCGTTCCCGCCGACCCGGCGCTGGGCGACAGCATCGCGACCACCATGGTCCTCGGCCCGGTCGCCGACCCCAAGGACCGCTCGATCGATCTCATCGCGCGACCGACCGCCGGCGCCGCCCTGCCGGTCTGGGTCCGGCCGGGGGTGACCGCCAACCTGGAGGTCGTGATCAGCGGCAGCGCCGAGGAGGAACTGGCGATCCCGGTCGCGGCGACCATCCGCGACGGGCTGAAGACCCTCCTGTTCCGCCGCGATCCCAAGCAGCCGGATCAGGTCGCGAAGCTGGAAGCCGATCTCGGCGCGAGCGACGGCCGCTGGGTGGTGGTGCAGTCGGGGCTGAAGGCCGGCGACCAGGTGGTGCTCGGCGGCATCTATCCGCTCAAGCTGGCGCAGCAGGCGGGCGGCGCCCAGGCCGGGCATTTCGATCCCGACGGCACCTTCCACACGGGCAAGCACTGAGCCATGTCCACCTGGCTCATCAGCCTCTCGCTGCGCCACGCCAAGGCCGTGGTCATCGTCGCCGGGATCCTGCTCGCCCTCGCGGGCTGGCTGATCCCGCGCATGACGGTCGATGTCTTCCCCGAGCTGAACGCCCCGACGGTCGTGGTCATGACCGAGGCCGGCGGCCTCGCCGCCGACGAGGTCGAGCAGTACGTCACCGTGCCCATCGAATCCGCGATCAACGGCATGCCGGGCATGCGCAAGCTGCGCTCATCCTCAGCGCTCGGCCTGTCCATCGTCTGGGCCGAGTTCGCCTGGGGCGAGGACATCTGGCGCGCGCGGCAGCAGGTGGCGGAGCGGCTGTCGGCGATCGCCGCCAGCCTGCCGCCGGATGCCCACGCCGAGATCGCGCCGATCACCTCGATCACCGGCGAGGTCATGCTGCTCTCGGTCAGCTCGCCGGACGGCAGCCGCACACCGCAGGAGCTGCGCTCCTATGCCGAGTTCGACCTCACCAACCGGCTGCTCGGGATCCCCGGCGTCGCCCAGGTGGTGGCGATCGGCGGCGAACTGCCGGAATACCAGGTCCTGTGCCGCCCTGACCGGCTGCGCCTGCACGGCCTGGCCGTCGCCGACGTGGTCGAGGCCGCCCGCAAGGCGCACTCGACCGCGAGCGCCGGCTTCCTGCCCAACCGCGAAGGCAAGGAGATCCCGATCCGCCAGAGCGCGCAGGTGACCCGGGCCGAGGACATCCAGCGCACCGTCGTCGCCTACCACGAGGGGGTCCCGGTGACGATCGGCCAGGTCGCCGAGGTCGCCCTGGCCCCGGCGCCGGCGCGCGGCACCGCGAGCGAACGCGGCCGTTCGGCGGTCATCATCTCGGTGCAGAAGGCCCCGGGCAGCAACACCCTCAGCCTGACCTCGGCGATCGATCGCGCCGTCGCCGGCCTGGCCGTGCCCAGCGGCATGACCGTCAACAACCACGTCTTCCGCCAGGCCGAGTTCATCCAGGTCGCGGTCGACAACCTGGTCACCGCCCTGAAGGAGGCGGCGATCATCGTCGCCATCGTGCTCATGCTCTTCCTGCTCAACGTGCGCACCACCCTCATCACCCTCGCCGCGCTGCCGTTGTCGCTGGGGGCGGCGTTCATCGTCCTCGCCGGCTGCGGATTCTCGCTCAACGTCATGACCCTGGGCGGGCTGGCGGTGGCGCTCGGCGGGCTGGTCGATGATGCCATCATCTACGTCGAGAACGCCTTCCGCCGGCTGCGCGAGAACCGTCTTCTGCCGGCGGGGCCGGAAGGGCCGGATGCTCGGCGCCGCGACGAGGCCGCGGTGGTCGAACGCTCCAGCCACGAGATCGCCGGCCCGATGGTCTTCGCCACCGTCATCATCGTCCTGGTCTTCGTGCCGCTGCTCTTCCTCGGCGGCATGGAAGGGCGCTTCTTCCGGCCCCTGGGGATCAGCTACATCGTCTCGACCCTGGCCAGCCTGGTGGTCGCGGTCACCGTCACCCCGGCCCTGTGCCGCATGCTGCTGACCGGGCTCAAGCCCGCCGGCGCGGAACGCGACAGCTTCCTGGTGCGCTGGCTGAAATCCGCCTACCGGCCGACCCTGGCGTGGTGCCTGCGCTGGCGGAGGAGCGTCGTCCTGGGCGCATCCGCCCTGGCCGTCGCCGCCCTGGCCCTGGCGACCACCTTCGGTTCCAGCTTCCTGCCCAGCTTCAAGGAGGGCACCTTCACGGTGATGATCATGACCCCGCCCGGCACCTCGCTCATCGAGAGCGACCGCCTGGTGCGCGGAGTCGAGGAACGCATCGCCGCCATCCCGGGCGTGCGCGATGTCGCCCGCCGCACCGGCCGGGCCGAGCGCGATCAGCACGCCGAGCCGCCCTCGACCAGCGAGCTGAACGTCACCGTGCAGCCGCGCATGCAGGACCGGGTGCAGGTCGAGCTCGACCGCATCCTGGCCCAGATGCCCGGGGTGGTGAGCACGGTCGGCCAGCCGATCGAGCACCGCATGTCGCACATCCTGTCCGGCACGCCGGCGGCGGTGTCGATCACGGTCTTCGGCGATGATCTCGACCGTCTGCGCGCCGTGGTGCAGGAGATCGAAGCCGGACTGAAGAACGTGCCCGGCGCCCGCGACGTGGTCGCCAACCGCGAGATCCTGGTCGAGACCCTGCCGGTGCGCTACCGCCATGAGGATCTCGCCCGCGCCGGCCTCACCCCCGCCGAGGCCGCCGAGCAGGTCGAGCAGGCCCTGGCCGGGGTGCGCGTCGCGACCGTCAACCAGGACATCCGCCGCTACGACCTGACCGTGCGCCTGCATCCGGACGAGCGCCAGACCGAGCAGCAGGTCGGCGAACTGGTACTCAAGAGTCCGCACGGGCCGCAGGTGCGCCTGCGCGAAGTCGCCGAGATCGGCCTGGAGAAAGCCTCCAACCTGATCGCGCGCGAAGGCGCCCGCCGCAAGGCGGTGGTGAGCTGCAACGTCGCCACCGGCCAGAACCTGGGCGATCTCGTGGTCGCCATCCGCCGGGTCGTCGATCCCATCGTCGCCACAGCGGGTCTCACCGTCCACTACGGCGGCCAGTTCGAGGCGCAGCAGGAGGCCAGCCGGACCATCGCCCTGATGGGCTTCGCCGTGGTCGGGGTCGTCTTCCTGCTCCTGGCGGCGGCGCTGTCGTCAGCCAAGGCGGCCGGGCTGGTGCTGCTCAACCTGCCGTTGTCGCTCATCGGCGGCATCGGCGCGGTCTACCTCGCCGAATCGCCATCGGTCCTCGGCAACACCCTGGCCCTGTTCGGCCTCGGCGGCGCCTACACCGCACCGGTGCTGTCGATCGCCAGCCTGGTCGGCTTCATCACCCTGTTCGGCATCGCGGTGCGCAACGGCATCCTGCTGCTCAACCAGTACCAGTCGCACGCCGAGGAGGGCCGCCCGCTGCTGCAGGCGATCATGCACGGCTCGGAAGAACGCCTGGTGGCGATCCTGATGACCGCCCTCTGCGCCGCCATCGGCCTGATCCCGCTCGCCCTGATGTCGGGTCAGGCCGGGGCCGAGATCCTCGCCCCGCTGGCCATCGTCGTGCTGGGCGGCCTGGTCAGCTCGACCGCGCTCAACCTGGTCGTCGTCCCCGCCGCATATGCCTGGGTCTTCGAGCGCACCCCGTCCAGCACTCCCACGCCACCCACGCCACCCACGCCACCCATCCCATCCGCTCAACCCAGCCCGGAATCCGCAGATTCCGGCAAGGAGTCGCCATGATCCGCATCCCCGCATCCCTCTCCGCCACCATGTTCGCCTGCATCGCCCTGAGCACACCGCTGACCGCCGCCGACGACCACGCCGGCCACGACCACGCCAAGCACAACCACGGCAAAGCGGTCGCCCTGGGCGAGGTCAAGACCGGCGAACAGCGCCTGCTCGTCTCCGGCGCCGGCGCCATCGCCCCCGGCAAGCCATGGCATGTCGAACTCGTGCTGAAGCCCGACCAGCCCACCCCCAAGGCGATCCGCCTCTGGGTCGGCCTGGAATCCGGTCGGGGTTCGGTCAAGACCCGGGCCGCAGCGGAAAAGGGCGCCAAGGGCGAATACGTCGCCGACCTTGAGGTCCCCGATCCGATCCCGGCCGACAGCAAGCTGTGGCTGGCGATCGAAGCCGCCAACGAATCGGTCTTCAAGACCTCATTGGCCCTGCCCCAGGCCGGCGCCGCCAAGAAGGACGAGGGCCACCACGCTGGCGACGGCCACCATCACTGAGCCGCGCGGCGGTCGCTCCGGCTATTTTCTGGCCTGCACCAGGAAGGCATCCGCGAGCACCAGGTGGTCGCCGATGTCGTAGCGCTGGCCGTAATCGACCTTGATTTCGAGCACCTGCGCGCCGGTGAGATCCAGATCGACCGCGACCGGCGCCTCGCCGCCGCGCACGCGCTCGCGCGACCACAGGGTCTTGCCATCGGCGATCAGGGCGGCGGCGCAATCGCCCTCGGGCGCGACGGCGTCGCTGATCCCGACCAGAGTATGCAGCCGGCGGTAGGCCCCGTTCAGCTTCCAGGTCAGCCGCGCCTGGCTGTGCACGGTGAGGCCGCGCACATGACGCACGCCGCCCAGGCGGAGCGGTTCGCCATCAAGATCGCTGTCGCGCCGCCACGGCCAGGTGACGCCGAACATGCCTTTCTCCTCGACCGTGGCGGGCTTGAGGTCGGACAGCCAGTGCCGGCGCTGACCTTCGACACGCAGGCGGCAGCCGGCCAGGAACGGCGCATCCCAGCCGCCGAGGTCGACCGCCGGCGCGGCGGCGAGCGCGACGCGTGGCCCCGCGAGCAGGCGCACCGGCTGGCGCTGCTGATCGAGCACGGCGAGCAGGGTCGGCCCGCGCGGCGGCCGCTGCGGACCGGGCTTCAGCCGCACCGCGCCGACCTTGTCGAAATCCAGGGGAATGGCCTGGTCGCTGCCCTCGGCGGCGAACATCAGCTTGCCGCCGACGATGCCCTGCACCCGGCCGCCGGCCTGCTGGCCGTTGACCAGCACCAGGTCGCGCTCGCGCACGGGAAGGTCTTGCCGGCCCCAGCCGCCCACCGCCAGGAGCGGGATCTCGACCACGGTTTTTCCATCCTTCCCACCCCCCAGCTCGACGGCGAGATGATCATCCTTGCCGGCCGAAACCGAACGCGCCGGCAGCCAGCCGCCGTCGGCCAGCAGCACGCCGGTCGGGCTGACCTCGGGCTGGGCATCAACGCCAGCAGGGCGATCGAGCTCGATCGCATCGACATCATCGAGCGCGATCGGCGTGTGGCCGGGCACCTGCACCGCGTTCGCCACGAAGAAGACGGTTTCGATCTTCAGCGCTTCGCCATCGAGCGGGGTGACCACGGCGGCGCTACCGGCGGGGATGCAGGCCAGGCAGACGACGATCGGCAGGATGCAGTTCAGACGCATGCCGGCACCCTACGCCCGCTCTGCGCTGGGCAACGCAGGCGACGCGGTTTGCACCGTCGCAGTTCAGTAGGTCGCAACCCGCTTGGCATGGTCGACGAAGCGCTGGAAGTCAGCCAGCGAGACCGAGTCCGGGATGCTGTGATCCGAGGCCACGACGTAGCCCCCTTCAGCCATCAGGACCGGGACGATGCGATCGATCTCGGCGACCATCGCGTCCATGTCATCGAACTTGACGGCGTTCAACCCCCCGTGGAAAGCCATCTTCGCCCCATGTTCGCGCTTGAGCGCCGCCGGATCCATGCCCGCCTTCACCTCGATCGGATTGAGCATGTCGATGCCGATCTCCACCACCTCGGGGACCAGCGGCCGGATGTCCCCGCAGCTATGCAGCGCCGCCCGGATGCCGTGCGCGTGCGCCCATTCCACCGCCCGGCGATGCACCGGTTTGAGAAGCTTCTGGTAGGTGCGCTTGGAGAAGAACTGCTTGCCCTTGTATCCCATGTCGTCGGGCCAGCGCACGGCGTCGAAGTGGAAGCCGGCAGCCCACACCCGATCCAGCAACGCCAACTGGGTTTCGAGCTGCGTGGACCACATGTCGATCAGCCATTCCGGTTGCTCCATCAAGGCGACGAGCACCCGATCGGTCCCGACCATCCAGGAATGGGTCACATCGAAACCGAACCATAATCCGGCCTCGATCCAGGCCCCCTCCGCCTTCCAGGCGGGCCAATCCCGGCGCAGCGTCTCCCAGGGGATGCGCTCATCCGTGGGCGAGATCCGGGTCTTCGCTTCCGCCCAGGTCTCGGGCGAGGTGATGCGGAAATCGAGGAATTCAGGCACCCCACCGTGGGTCTTCCAGCTCTTGAGGGTGGCTCCCCAGGCGGTCCGGTGGATGCGGTATTCGGCCGTCTCCTCGATCGTCTCCACCGGCCAGCGGGGGCTGTTGTCCACCCCGAAGGAAGCGATGCGGTCGAGTCCGAAATAGTCCCAATAGGCCGTGCCCTGGGGCATGCCTTCGCGATGCCAACGGGCCAAGGTCGAAGACCAGGGCGTGTCCCAGATCGGGCAGCGGTCGAGATCCTGGCGGGCGAAGCAGCGGGCGAAGCGTTCACGGGAGGTGAGACGGGGTGCAATCATGGGTGGATCCTCGCCCGTCAGCATGGCGGTCCGGCGCGACCATGAATGGCTGGAACTGCCAAGGGGATGCCTGAAATTGAAGCCGATGCCCGACCCCCTGTCATGGCTGACGCGGCTGCGATTCCATCCGGCCGACCAGGGTCTGGCCTGCTATCCGCCCGGAACCACCATCGGCCCGCGCCGGGTGGTGAATTGGCAGTTCGTCTGGCTCGTGCGCGGCAGCGCCACCTGGGTGGTCGGGGGTCGCGACATCCCCGTGCAGGAAGGCTCCGTGCTGCTCATGCGTCCCGGCCTGCGCGACCTGCTGCGCTGGGACCCGGTGCGCCGCAGCCTGCACGGGTGGATCACCTTCACCGCCGAAGGATCCGCGCGCCCTCCATCCGACCTGGCCATGATCCGGCAATCAGGGCCTGATGACATCCTGCTGCCCCTGCTGCGCCATCTCCGCTGCCTGCTCGCCGATCATCCTCCGGGATGGGAGATCCTGGGCGCAGGTGCGCTGCACCAGGCGATGCTGACCTTCGCGAGCGGTTCCGCCGCCTGCGAACGCGAGGACCGGGACGACACCCCCTCCCTGGTCGACCACGCCCTGGAATGGCTGGCCCGGCGCTGGGCGACCGGTCCCCTGCGTTCGCCCTCGCTGATGGCGTGGGCGAAGGCCTGCGGGGTCACCCGGGAAGGCCTCATCCGGGCGTTCCGCCAAGGGTACGGCACCACGCCGATGGAGTCGGTCCGCCTATTGCGCCTCGACCGCGCCGCCCAGCTCCTGGCCCAGGATGGCTCGGTGCAGGAGATCGCCTCCGCCACCGGATTCGCCAACCCCTTCCATTTTTCGCGTTGCTTCGCCGCGGTCTACGGCTGCCCGCCGACGACCTTCCGGCGGCGCATCATCTCGGGTGGCACCCATGGCCATGTCCGGCTGGTCAAGGTGCGGACCATGGCCTCGCGGATCTGGCATACGCGATGACCGGCTCGCAGCCGCAGCGGCAATGATGGGCGGCCCTCACGTCGCCGGGCCGACCATCTGGTGGAATCGCATGCGCGTGCCGGGACGAAAACCCTGAACTTCTATCACCCGGCCGCTGGCGGTTCCGCGCGCAGTTCTTCCAGCTTGGCGGCGTATTTGTCGAGCTGGGTCTTGGCCAGGCGCAGGGACTTCAGGCCGGACTCGTAGCGGGCGAGGGCCTCTTCGAGCGGCAGGTCGCCGGACTCGAGCGCCTCGACGGCGGCCTCGATCTGGGCGAAGTGGTCTTCGATCGAAGGGGGCTTGGCCATTCCGGTCTCCGTGGGGTATCATATTCCCATGCAGCACCGCACGGGCAACCGGGGGGGACGTGGACCCGCCACCGCCATCCTCAGGGACGGCGCGTCCGCGGTCTCGACGCGACCGAGTATCAGCGTTCCCCGCGATTTCGCTGCAGATCGTCCTTGCCGTCGCGGCAACGGCTCTGAGCATCCGGCCAGTGCCGACCATCCCCAGCTTCTTTCGCTGAGACGCCCATGAAATCTGGTCTCGCCATCACCATGTCCACCGATGCCAACGTCCAGATCCTGCACCTGGCCGGCTTCTTGGACGGCAACACCTTCGTCGAGCTGGAACGCCGCCTGGCCGAGCTGCTGAAGGCGAAGCACCTGCGCATCGTCATCGAATTGTCGAAACTCACCTACATCGCCAGCGCCGGGGTCGGCTGCTTCATCTCAAGCGCCCAGAAGTGCAAGGTGGCGGGCGGCAACCTGCAACTCGCCACCCCCAGCCCGAACGTGGGCGAGGTGTTCTCGATCCTCGGCCTGGAGCAGGTGTTCAAGATCCACTCCGATCTCGTCTCGGCGGTCGCCGCCGCGAAGTCCTGACGGGCGGACCATGGCGCTGACCAAGGACATCGAACGCCTGGTCCGTTCGTTCGTGGCCCAGAAGATGGAGCCGGAATACATCCGGCACTACCTGATGGAGAACTACATGCTCGGTCCGGTGGTCATCGACCAGATCTTCGAGAAGCTCGGGGTCGGGATGCGCAAGAAGACCATGCCGGGCATGGACGGCGGCGCGCCCAGACGCGCCCCCATCATCGGCGCCGACGGCAAGGTGCGGAAGTCGCAGTATTACTGACCGTCTGTCGCCCGCTGCCCGCTCCGCTCGCCGTGTCCGCCGATGCGATTGGACGGCGGCGCTGGTTCCGCCGATCCCGCTCTCGTTGACTGCCGTCGACCGATTCGGACAAGTGGAGCTTCGACAAACGAACGTTTGAACCAGAACTGCCGCACGAGGTACCCATGGCGTTGCCCGAGGCGAAGTCCCCAGCCGGCGATCCGGCTCCGAGTCCTGGGCCGGCGGCCCTGCCCGGCCGGCGGCGCGTTCCGGCCCTGCTCCTCATCGCCGGGGTCGTCGTGCTGTCTGCCGCAGCGGTGGGCGCGCATTGGCTTTTCATCGGCCGGTTCGTCGAGAGCACCGACAACGCCTATGTCGGCGGCGACACGGTGCAGGTCGGGGCGCAGGTCGCCGGCCAGGTGGCCGAGATCCTGGTCGATGAGACCGACCAGGTGCAGGCGGGCCAGGTGCTGGTCCGCCTCGACCCGGCCGAGGCCCGCATCGCGGTGGCGCGGGCCGAGGCCGATCTCGCCCTGGCGGTGCGCCAGGTGCGGCAGCAGTTCGCCGAGGTCGCGCGCCAGGAGTCCACCGTGACCATGAAGGCCGCCGCGCTGCGCCGGACGGAGGCCGACGTCAATCGCCGCGAGCACGCCACCGTCCCCGGGCTGGTGTCGGAGGAGGAGCTCGCCCACGCGCGCTCCGCCGTCGCCGCCGCCCGGGCCGATCTCGATTCCGCGCGGGTCGGTCTCCAGGTCGCGCGCGCCGCCGTCGATGGCGTCGAACCTGCCGCGCATCCGCTCGTGCTCGCCTCAGCGGCGCGCCTGCGCCAGGCGGCGCTCGACGAGGCGCGCACGGTGATCCGCGCGCCGATCGCAGGCCAGGTGGTGAAGCGCGTGGTGCAGCCGGGCGTGCGGGTGCAGCCGGGCACGCCGCTGCTGGCCGTGGTCGCCCTCGACCGCCTGTGGGTCGAGGCCAACTTCAAGGAGGGCCAGCTCGGCCGCCTGCGGCCGGGCCTGCCGGTCGAGCTCACCTCCGACCTGCATGGCGGCGCGGTGGCCTATCGCGGCCGGGTGGTCGACCTCGGCGCCGGCACCGGGGCCGCCTTCGCCCTGCTGCCGCCGCAGAACGCGAGCGGCAACTGGATCAAAGTCGTGCAGCGCCTGCCGGTGCGGATCCGCCTCGAACCCGACGACCTCGCCGCGCATCCGCTCCGCATCGGCCTGTCGATGACCGCGCGGGTGCGCCTCGACGCCGCCCCGGTCGCGGTTGCATCCCTGCCGGCGCGCATCCTGCCGGCCGAGGCGTCCGCCGCCGCCACCGAGGCCCGCATCCAGGCGATCATCAGCGCCAATCTGGGCAGCCTGGCCGCGCCCGCGCCGGGAGCGGCCAGGCCCTGACATGGCCCAGGCTGCCCTCCCCGCGACCGCTGACAGGGCTGAACCGCCACCGCTGCACGGCTGGCCGCTGGTGCTGGTCACCCTGGCCCTCGCGATGGGCAACTTCATGGAGGTGCTCGACACCACCATCGCCAACGTCGCGGTGCCGACCATCGCCGGCGATCTCGGCGTGAGCGCGAACCAGGGCACCTGGGTCATCACCAGCTATGCGGTGGCGAACGCGATCTCGGTGCTGCTGGCGGGCTTCCTGTCGCGCCGCTACGGCCAGGTGCGGGTGTTCACCACCGCGCTGGTGCTGTTCTCGCTCGCCTCGCTGATGTGCGGCTTCGCCCATACCTTCGAGCTGCTGCTCTTCGCCCGCGTCGTGCAGGGCTCGGTATCGGGCCTGATGGTGCCGCTGTCGCAGACCCTGCTGACCGCCAGCTATCCGCCCGAGCGGCGGCCGATCGGCCTCGCGATCTGGGCCATGACCGTCACCGTCGCGCCGGTGGTCGGGCCGATCCTGGGCGGCTGGATCACCGACCACATCGGCTGGTCGTGGATCTTCTACATCAACGTGCCGTTCGGCTTCGCGGCGGCGGCCCTGACCTGGAGCCTGCTCGCCGGGCGCGAATCCCGGCGCGAGGAGGTGCCGGTCGACTGGGTCGGACTGGGTCTCATCGTGCTCTGGGTCGGGGCGCTCCAGATCCTGCTCGACAAGGGCAACGAGCTCGACTGGTTCGGCTCGCCGGTCATCGTCGCGCTCGCGGTCGCGACCGTGATCGGCTTCGCGGTCTTCGTCGCGTGGGAACTCACCGGCGCGCATCCGATCGTCGACCTGCGCCTGTTCACCCGCCGCAGCTTCGCCGGCCCGACCATCGCGCTGGCGCTCGGCTTCGCGGTGTTCTTCGCCTCGGTGGTGCTCCTGCCGCTGTGGCTCCAGACCCAGCTCGGCTACAACGCCACCTGGGCCGGGCTGGTGGTGGCGCCCACCGGCGTGCTCGCCGTGGTCTTCGCGCCGGTGGTGGCGAAGACCCTGCACCGCATCGATCCGCGCATCTACGCGACCAGCGCCTTCGTCATCTTCGCGATCGCGAGCTGGTGGCGGGCCGGCTACACCCCCGACGCCGGGGTCTGGGACCTCGCCGCGCCGCAGATCCTCATGGGCCTGGGCATCGCCCTGTTCTTCCCGCCGCTGATGACCCTGGCGCTCGCCGACCTGCCGCCGCAGTCGGTCGCGCAGGGCTCGGGGCTGATGAACTTCCTGCGCATGACCGCCGGGGCGTTCGCCGCCTCGCTGGTGATCACCCTCTGGGACCACCGCCAGGCCGAGCACGGCACCGCCCTCGCGGCCGGGCTGTCGCCGCTCGATCCGGCGCTGGTGCAGGCCCAGGCCGCGCTCACCGCGCTCGGCGCGAGCGGCGAGCAGGCGCAGGCGCTGGTGCAGCAGCAGCTCGTCGGGCAGGCGGTCTACCTCGGCGTGCTCGACGTGTTCTGGGTCTCGGGCTGGGCCTTCATCGCCGCGATCGGCGTGGTGTGGATCGCCGGCCGCTACCGCCCGGCGCAGGGGCCGGGCGTCGCGGCGCATTGAACGACCTCGACTGTCAAGGTCTGACGCGCGGCGCGTACGGACCACGGGTTGCACGACCGGCTTGGCGCTGAAGGTGTCCGCCCGCCCCATCCAACCGACCGCAGAGTCCCTCCATGCCCGACCATTTCGCGATCAACGGCACCGTGCTGCCCGCCGACCAGGCCAAGGTCAGCGTCCTCGACCTGGGCTTCCTGCGCGGGGTCGGCGCCTTCGAATCGATGCCGACCTACGGCGGCCATCCGCATGCCCTGGGGGATCACCTCGCGCGCCTGTGGCAGTCGGCGGCGGCCTTCGGCATCGCGCCGTTCTTCAGCGAACGCGAGGTCCGCCGCTGCATCCGCGAGATCCATCGCCTGAGCGGCCACGCCGAATTGCGGGTGATGATCGTGGTCACCCCGGGCGAGCACACCCACGGCGTCTTCGGCCACGGCGCGCCGACCTGGGTCGTGATCGCGCGCGACATCCACGCGCCGTCGCCGGAATCCTACACCAAGGGCGTGAGCGCGGTGACCTTCGCCGCCGCGCGCAACCTGCCGACGCTGAAGACCACCAACTACCTCAGCGGCACCGCCGGGCTCGCGCTGGCCGAGAAAGCCGGCGCGCACGAGGCGTTCTACGTCTCGCCCGAGGGCTACGTCAGCGAAGGCGTGACCAGCAACGTGCTGGTCGTCCAGGGCCGCCGCCTGATGACCCCGAACCAGGACTGCCTGCCCGGCATCACCAAGGCCGGGGTGCGCGTGGTCGCGGAAGAACTCGGCCTGCAGTGGTACGAATGCCGCCTGACCCGCGATGACCTCTACACCGCCGACGAGGTCTGGATCACCTCGGCGGTGCGCGAGATCCTGCCGGTGGTCAAGGTCGACGGGCACCAGATCGCGGACGGCAAGGTCGGCCGCTGGGCGACCACGGTGCGCGCGGCCTACCGCGAGCGCTGCTTCGCCGAATCGCTGCGCGATGCGAAAGCCGATGCGGATGTCTGAGGCCCCCTCCATCACCCCGGGCCCGGACACGCTGCTTGCCGGCGCGGCCCACTTCCAGGTCGACGAACTGCCGGCATATCCCTTTTCCGGCGAGGGCGAGCACCTCTATGTCCACATCGAAAAGGAGGGCATGACCACCGACGCGGTGGCGCAGGTGCTGGGCAGGACCTGCGGCGTGGCGCACCGCGCGATCGGCTTCGCCGGACGCAAGGACCGCCACGGCATCACGCGCCAGTGGTTCAGCCTGCACTTCGCCGATCCGGCCCGGCTCGCCGCCCTGGATGGCCGGGTCGATCGCGGCGGCCGCCTGGCCGTCCTCGCGACCACCCGGCACCGCAACAAGATCCGCCTCGGCCATCTCGCGGGCAACCGCTTCAAGCTCGGCTGCCGCCTCGGCGATCCGGCCGCGACCGCCGCCGCGCTCTCCCGCCTGGCCAGCGACGGCATCTCGAACCGCTTCGGGCCGCAGCGCTTCGGCCTCGCCGGCAGCAGCCTGCGCCTGGCCCAGGCCTGGGGTCGCGGCGACATCGCTGCGGCCGTGGCGATCTGCCTCGATCCCAAGGGCGGCTGGCAGCCCGGCGATGCGGTGCCGGAAGGCTACCGCTATCCGCCCGAGGGCGGCGTCGTCGCGGCGATGCGGCGCAACCCGGCCGATCTCGCGGGTGCCCTGCGCGGCGGCGGCCCCGACCTGCGCAAGCTCGCCGCGTCCGCTGCCCAGGCGGCGGTGTTCAACGCGGTGCTCGACGCCCGCGCTGCCGCCGGCCTGACCCACCGCCTGCGCGTCGGCGATCTCGCCTGCGCCAGCAACGGCGCGCCGTTCACGGTGGTCGAAGCCGATCTCGAGGACGTCAACCGCCGCGCCCAGCCGGGCAACCTCGACGTGCGCGCCACCGGCCCTCTGCCGGGCACCTGGCGCCTCGGGCCATCCGCCGAGGTCGGCGCCGAGGAGCGCGCCTGGTCCGCCGCCACCGGCATCGACTGGGCCTGGTTCGCGGAAGGAGCCTGCTTCGAAAGCCCAGGCGAACGCCGGCCGCTGCTGCAGCGCTTCATCGAACCGCCGACGGTGACGGTCGACGGCGACCACGCCTGGCTGTCCTTCGCCCTGCCGCCGGGGTGCTACGCGACGGAGGTGCTGCACCAGATCGGCGTCGCGGTGCCGGAGGATCGACGGGGAAAACTGGCGAACTGATTCGGACTATTTGACTTCAATGTCGTAAGAATCGCAAATCACAGATTCTTCCTCGAAGATCAGCAATTTCGCCTGAGGGGCCAGAATCCTTTCATGTCGGATGACGGAGAGTCCGCAGTCTGGCAATACGCGCTCGAACATGGTGACCAATTGGGGATTGCATCGGCTCAGCAGTCCCCGCCCATTCGTTAAAGCCCGGATTCCACCGTAGAAAACGGATGATCCATAAACTGGCGAGGAACGGAAATGCATGGATACGGCCGTGCTCGTCCGTGGGTTCTTAAGGTAATTGATCTCCCCCTGGAAAATGCAGTCCTCGCCAATCGGATCTGAACTCCGATAATATCTGTCAATTTCGATGCAAATCCTCTCGGCGTCATCAACGGGATTCAGGGACGGTTTGCTGAGATAGACCTCGCAAGCAGGCAGATGGTAATCATTCAAGATTCCGTGTTGGGATTTTTCCACGACCCATCCGCATGGACCTACGGTGATATTCTGGAAATGAACTGCGGAACATCTGAAGGTGAACTTCCTGATACCTTTGCCATCCCAAGCATTGCATTGGAAGTGGATCGTGAACGCCTTGTCATCAAGTTCTACCCTTGAGACTTTTCCTTCGAGATCTTCGTAAATGTTATCGAGTAATGAATTCACCATGCCCCCACAGGAATTGTTCGCCCGATCTCACGCCCCCGCCTTCCCGACCGGGCTGAGGGCCGGCGGCAGGCCGTTGCAGACCCAGCCGAAGCAGACCGCGACGCCGGCGGTGAGCGCGGCGTTCGCTACGACCTGCAGCGGGCTCAGGTCGCCCCAGCCGCTCACCAGGCCGTCGAGGCCGGGCACGACGATCGCGGCGGCGAAGGTCACCGTGCCCCAGCCTGCGCCTCGGGTGCGGAAGAAGATGCCGCGCAGCGGCAGGTAGGCGGCGGCCAGGAGCAGGTAGGCCGCGCTGTGGAAGCAGCCGCCGGCGGGGTCGATCAGATCGCGCACCACTCCGACCAGCCAGGCGCGCTGGATGAAACCGTCCTCGTCGCCGTCGACCATCGCCCACATCGCCAGGGCCAGGGGCAGGTCGGGGACGAAACGCAGGTTGCCCAGCAGACTGTGCTGGAGCAGGCAGACGCTCAGGGCGAGGACGAGGAACGCGAACCAGCGCACGGGGGCAGCCTCGGACGCGCCGCGCGCCGGTGCAAGGCCCGGCGTCAGCGCCGGAAGTCGAAGCAGGCCAGGCGGTCGTGCAGCCGCATGAACATACGGCCGTCGACCAGGGCCGGGGTGATGGACACGGCATAGCCGGCTGCGCGGGGGGCGCCCAGCAGGCCCATGGAGACGATCTTGTCGCCCGCGATGTTCCAGGTGAAGAGCCCGGGCAGTTCGCGGCCGTTGTCGGACCACAGGCGGTCGCCGGCGGCGACGAGGAGCGAACCGTGCTCGATGATCGCTCCGGGCGCATGCTCGGCCTTAGCGAGGACCTTGCCGGTCGCCGGATCGAGCATCAGCAATGACGCCCCATCCTTGGAAAAGCAGTAGATCCGCCCTCGATGCGCCATCGCTGGGGACGCGAAGGGTGCGGTGAGTTCGGGGGGCAGCTCCCAGATCTTCTCACACCCGGTCTCGCTCATCCGGTAGGCCACCCGATGCGCGCCGGCGGCATCGAATCCGAACAGCACGTCGCCGCAGACCGTGGAGGCGCCGATGTAGCCGCTGTTGAATCCCTCCTGGCGCCAGAGGATCCGCCCATCGCGCGGATCGATGGCAGTCGCGGAATTGCTCGATACCGCGATGGCGTATTCGCGACCAGCCTTGCGCCACATCAGCGGCACCGGGCACTGGGCCACGAAGAGATGGCTCCACAGGCGCTTCCCGTTGGCGGGATCGAGCCCGACCAGCCCCTCGCTGAATCGCTGGGCATCGGAGATGACGATGATCCCGTCGATCAGTCGCGGCATGCCATTCATCCCGCGATTGCCGAACTCCTTGCCGAGCTTCTTCTGTTCCGCCTCCGACAGGTGCTCCCGGGCTTCCTGGATACGGCGATGGCCGACCCCCAGATCGGATTCCCAGCGCGGCACCCCGGTCGCCGCATCGAGGCAGTACAGACGCAGGGTGGTGCCCATGGCATAGACCGCGTCGCCGACGACGCAGGGCGAACCCTGGTAGCCGGTCTTGTGCATGCCGCCACGGTTATGCCCTTTGCGCGGAAAGACGGTCTTCCACAAGGTCGCCCCGCTACTGGCATCGAACGCGGTGACCACGTCGTCGGCATCGCGCAGCACGGCGAAGAGCGCGCCGCCGTTCGTGCGTTCGCGGGCATCGAGACCGCCGGTGAATTCCGTCCCGGCGGGGCGGAAATTGACCAGGAACACCCGGTTGCCGGCCACGGCAGGCGAGGAGAAACCTCCCATCACGGTTTCGCCGGGCTTGCGCGAGCTGCGCATATCCGACCCCTCGCCATGAGGCAGCCGGTCGTGGGAGATCCAACCGAGCTTCACCTGGTCGAGGGCCTCGACCATGGGTGGGGCCTTATCCCCAGCCGAACCGCAGCCGAGACTGCCCTGGAAGGTCGACCAGGTCCCGTCCGCCAAGAGCGGATCCGCCGCAGGCGCCGGCACGACGCCGCGCACCGCCCCCTTGGCTTTCGCTCCTCCCGCAAGGCCGCAGCTGAAGGTTCCATGGGCCTTGCCCGCATCCAGCTTCACCTCGAGTTCCAACCGGATCGCCCCGGCCTTGCCCGAGGACGCGGGAAGCAGCACGAATCCCGCCACGGAGTCGCCGGTGCGGGTGAGGGTGAGCGGCCAATACGGCTGGTCCCGATACTTCCCTGGTTCGGGCAGCAGGGCGCCATCGGCCTTGGCCTGATCGACGAGCTGGCACGGCAGGATGCGGTTTCCCGCCGAGGGGACGATCACCACCGCGGACACCACGCCCTCGTCATCGACGGCGATCAGCATCCTGGCGTCCTTGCCGTCGATCGCGCCCGGCAGCTCCAACTGGGTCGACCAGCGTCTGGGCGCAGCGAAATGGAGGTACTCCTGGGGCAACGCCTGGGCCTGAGCGGCGACGGATTCGAGCCGGGCCCGCGCCGGGATCAGGATGGGGCCGCCCTGCGGCTGGTAGCGGTAGCGGAAGATCGCTCCGTCGCGGCGCAGATCGAGATGCGGCCACGCCTCTTCCGGAGTTGCCGGACCGACGATCTGCCAACCCAGCCGGTACAGTCCCGGATTGAGCGCATCGATCTCGTCCCAGACCGCCTTCTGCACCTCCGGCTTGGCCTGGGCCATGCCGGGGAAGGCCGCCTGGATCGCCGCCACCAGGGCGGAGTGCTCGGCCTTCACCACGGTCGCACCGGACAGGATCGATTTCACGCGTTCGGCCAGATGCATGTCGCCACGGATGTCATCCTGGATGACCTGGCGGGCGAGCGTCGGTTTCAGCCCCTCCAGCCATTCCGCTGGTGGTCTGACGGCGGCCAGCCTGGCGATCGCATCCTGGTAGGCCTTGAGGCGCTCCTGACCTTTCGCCATCCGGACGGAATGGATGCTGAACTCCTTGGCCGACGGAGCCAACCCCACGCAGGTCTGGGCCAGGTAGGCCGCCAGGCCCTGCAGACCCGGGTCGCTGGCCTGGCCGAGATTGCGTTGCACCAGCAGCGCGAGGAGCGAGGCGCGGGCATCGCCCTGCACCGCAACGGTGATGAACTGGCCGCCTGCGCTTTTCCTGCCCTCCCCTTCATCCTTCTCCTCGGCGACCAGGCCGACGGCGCACAGCGCCAAGAGCATGCAGGGAAGAAGCCGTTGGTATCGCATGGAACCTCCTGAGGCCGGGGCCAATCCGGCTTCTACGCCTGACGCGGGCGCACGTTGCCGCCATTCATCCAAGCACGCATTCCCTGCCACCTCCATTCCCGGCTCTTGAGACGACCATCCCGGCCGACTCAATGCCAGCCATGCGGTTGAGCGGTATCGATGAAGCGGGTTATGGCCCGTTGCTGGGTCCGCTGGCCGTGGTGGCGGTGACGGTCGCGGCCGAGGACGCCGACACGGTCGCGCGCTCCCTGGCGCCGACCGGCGTGCGCGACAGCAAGCGCGTGCATGACCCCGATGATCTCGGCGCCATCGAGTCGATCGCGCTGCCGGCGCTGACCTGGCTGCTGGGTCGGCGGCCGGGCTGCGCCGCCGAGGTCTTCGCCGCGCTCGGGGAAACCGGGGCTGACCGCACCGCCTGGCCCTGGCTGGCCGGGGCGGAGGCGCTGCGCCTTCCTGCTGGCACGCATCCGATCCCGACCTGGCGGCCCGATGGGATCGCCCCGGTGCGCTTGGACGGGGCGCTTTTCCATGCGCACCATCTCAACGCCGCGCGCCGCGCCGGCACCAACCGGGCCGAGGTCGAACTCGCCCGCGTGCTCTATCTGATCGCCGCCGCCTGGACCGATCCGCAACCGCACCGCTGCTGGATCGACCGCCTGGGGGGCCGGAGATATTACGCCGAAGCCCTCGGCGGCCGATTCCGCGCCTGTCGTCTGACCACATTGCGCGAGGAACCGGCGGTCGCCTCGTACCGCCTCGAACTGGCCGATCGACAGCTGGAGGTCGGCTTCCACGTCGGCGGCGAATCCGTCTCGCCCCTGGTCGCGATGGCGAGCTGCATCGCCAAGTACGCCCGCGAGCTGTCCCTGCGCCTACTCAACGCCTGGGGCGCCAGCCTGGTGCCGGGCCTCAAACCGACCGCCGGCTATCCGCTCGACGCCAGGCGCTGGCTCGCCGAGATGGAACGGGCGGGAATCGCGATTCCCGACGACCTGGTGCGGAAGTAGGCCTTTACCGGTGAATCCGCCGGTAACCGGCCGGATCCGGGGGCCGGCGGCGGGCGTGGAATCTCTCCGATTTCCTGCACCACCAGGGACGGCGCGGCGCTAGAAAAGGGGCTATTCCCGGCCCACGCCCTTCCCCGCGCCAAACCCCAGGCAGCCCCGCATGGATCTCATCGGCCCCCTCCAAGTCCGCGTGATGCATCACCTCTGGAAGCACGGTCCGAGCACCGTGCACGATGTGCATTCCGCCCTGAATGCGAAGCTCGGCACCCGGCCGCTGGCCTATACCACGGTGCTGACCGTGATGCGCAACCTCTCGCGCCGCAAGATCCTGTCGCAGCGGCCGCAGGGCCGGGCCCACATCTTCGAACCCCTGATCGACGAGCAGACCTACAAGATGTCGATGCTGCGCCACGTCCGCAGCGAACTTTTCGCCGGCGACGTGGACACCATGCTGCGCTACCTCGCGCAGGATGAAGGCATCTCGGCCCCGCGACGGCAGTCGATCACCGCCTGCCTGGTCTCCCCGGGATGACCCTTCCGCTGGCCGCCGAGGAGGTCGACGCCTTCCTCGCCGCTGCGGGGGGATGGACGTGCGAGCGGAACCGTCTGGTCCGGGAATTCCGCTTCGCGTCCTTCCCTGACGCCATCCGCTTCATGCAGGCGGCCGCGCCCGCGATCAACCGCCTCGACCACCACCCCGAGTGGACCAACGTCTACGATCGCGTCAGCGTGCGCCTGACCACCCACGACGCCGGCGACCGGATCACCGCGAAGGATCTGGACCTCGCCCGGCTGCTCGACCGGACCGCCTCGGGATTCACCCTGCGTCCATGACCGGCGGGCAGACGCACACCGCCCGCAACGGCGGTCGCAGCCGATCGGCGGACACTGGTGGCACCGCCGGCCGCATCGGTAGATAAGGGACCATGCACCACCTTCCCGTCTTCATTCCCGCAGCGATCCTGGGTTGCCTCGCGTTTTACCCCCAGGTGACCTGGGCCGGCGACGCCATCGTCATCGACCATGCCAAGACCGAGCCGAAGCAGGCGACCTTCGTCAATCCGCAGCTGTCCAGCCGGAGCATCGCGCTCAACCAGGTGCTCCGCCTGGAATTCACCACCGCCGCCCGCCAGATCGACGGCGTCGACATCGCGGCCGCGGTGGTCAATGCGTTCTCCTCCGGCGAGGTGCAATGGCGCCTGATCGGCAAGCCGGTGGTGAGCGAGACCTCCCGGGCGAAGGCCAACCCGAGCGAGCGCGAACGCCCGAGCCTGGTCAACGTGGTGGTCGTCCTGCTGCCCCGCCGCAGCGGCGACGTGCCCCTGCCGACCCTGCTGCTGACCTGGCTGCAAGGCAACCAGTTCGCCGAGTTCGGCATCGTCCAGGTCGCCAGGAATCTGGCGATCGGCAACCAGCAGAGCCCCCTTCCCGCCGAGGTCGACGGCCTCGCCGGCTACCCCTGGGGCAGCAAGCTGGCCGCCGTCACCGCCAAGGGTGCGCCGTTGGCGAACGCCAGGATGGAGACCAATGGCCCGACGACCAGGGTGGTGGCGAACGACAACCTGACCCTGCTCTTCCATGGCGAAGAGCTCGGCGAAGCCGTCCTGGTCGCGCCGGGACTCAGCCTGGATGCGGCACGCGACAGCTTCCTCAAGCGCTGGGGCCTGCCGCAGATCGAGACCAGCGCCACCGCCGCAGGCTCCGCCGCCAGCGTGCCGGCCAGCCTGACCTGGATCCTGGGCTGGACCCGGATCACCGCGACCGAAACCGCCCAGGGCGTCACCCTGGCCTTCGTGCGCGAGGACATCCAGGCCCGCCTCAACCGCAACCGGGTGGCGAAGCAGGTGTTCGAGGTGCTCGATCTGCCGCCAGCAGCCGAAACCCCGGCCCAGGCCGAATCCCGCCGCCGCGCCGAGGTCGACGCCGAGGCCGCCCGCGCACTGGAGCGCATGAAGCTCACGCCGCCGCTGCCGCAGGCCGCCCCCAAGGACGCCGCCCCCAAGGATCCGGCCGCTCCGGTGCGCGGTCAGTAGACCATTCGCGTCGATCCGGCACGACGGACGCGATCTGAGCGGATCATGCACCTGCCCCGCACGGGCCTGTGGCTGTTCGCCACGGCGTTGTCGTTCCTGACGGCAAGCGAGCCGGTTTCCCCGACGACGGCGGGGATCGCCGCCGGGCCCTGGATGGAACTCGACCGCGCCGGCGGACTGGCGGTCAAGGTGGCCCTGGCGGGCGCTCTGCCCGCCGATGCCGCGATCGTCCTCGTCGATGCCGCCGGCACCCGGTTCTCCGCCCGGTCCGCGCCAGCGATTCCGATCAACGGCCGGAACTGCCCGGTGCTGACCATCGCGATCCCCGCCGCCCGGCAGCAACCCGGAGCGTTCCGCCTCGACGGCCCCTGGAAGCACGCGCCCACCGGCACGATCCCGGATCTCCTCGGACTGCGCCGCCAGGGCATCGGCGTCGCGCGACTCGCCTTCGCCGGCGCCGAGGCCTGGCCGGACCAGGGCGGCCTGGATCGGCTCGGCCGCGCCCTCGGCGGCACCATCGAGGCCGTGGTCGCGCTCGGAACCGGCTGGCGTTCGCAGGTGGCGGTCGCCGGCTGGACGGCGGACCTGCCCGTGCTGGTGCCCGAGGATGATGCCGACGAGGATCGCGCGGTGGTGGAGCGCTGGGGCGTCCTCGCCCTGCCCGTCCTGCGCGCCGGAACCGACCTGCCGGGCGCCTTCGCCGGCCTGACCGCGCCCTGGACGGTGCCGCTGGATCTCGGCTCGGCCTGGGATCCGTCTCTGACCTCGACCAGCCTGGATGTCCCCGACCTGCGCGGCCTGATCGACCTCTGCAACCGGCAGCGCCTGCCACTCGTCCTCGGCGGCGGTGCGGCGGGATTCCTCTCCGAACCGCTGGGCATCGACGCCTCGCGCCGTCAGATCGTCAGCGCCGGCGGCATGCGCTGGATCACCGCCCGCTGCGCTGGCGTCGGCCTTGCCCGGCTGCCCGCCGCCGCCGCGCAGCAGATCGCCGGTCCGGCCCTGATCGGCCTCGCGGCGGACGCTGCCCGGCTGCGGCTCGCTGCGGTCTCCCGCGATCCCGTACGCGACCGCACCGGCACCGACCTCATCCTCGATTGGGACCGCCCCAGCCCCGGCAAGGCGGGCGCGGGATCCGGCTGGGGCGCCCAGGATCTGCCGACGATCCGCCCACCCGATCTCGCCACCGCCCCGGCCGAGCTGCTCGACCGCCTCGCCCTGCTGCCCGCACCGGTGCTCGACCTCATCCGCCTGTCCCAGGACGAGGCCGCCAAGCTCGCCGACCGCGCCACGACGGATGCCGCCGCCGAACGCCTGCTCCAGCGCCTGACCAACGAGACGGCGGTCGAGGAACTCCTCCGCCCGCAACCGGGCGGTGCGCCAGGCCGCCTGCCTGCCGGCGTCCTGCGCACCGTGGTGCTGCGCGATCTCGCCGCCGGCACCCGGGCGCGCTCGCAGCGCTGGTCAGAGGCCGCCGCGCGATCGCCCGATCCGGAGCTCGCCAAGGCCCTGCTGCGCGCCGCCGAGGTCGACCGCGATCCCATCGCCCTCGCCGCCCTGGTCACCCGCCTCGAAGCCTGGGCCGATGGCACCCTGGCCCCCGATCCCGACGCCGTCGTGCAGCACCGCTTCGTCGCCGCCGTTTTCGACAGCCCGGCCCTGAGCCCGACCGGATTGCGCCCGCTGGCCGCGAAACTGAAACCCAGGCTCGCCGCCGCAGCCACCCCGCCGATCGACCGCTTCGTCACCCGCCATGGTGCGGTAAGGCCGCCGAAATAATTACTCGACTACATCTCCAGTAAAAATCGCAAGTGCGCCCCAGATGCAAGGCGGGAGGAGGGAGATTGGCAGCGCCAAATGACCGACGACCAACGCCGCAGCTGGGGCGCAATTGCGATTTTTGCCCTACGCCAGCTTGCGTGCCAGGTTGACCAGGGTGCGGGTCGAGAATCCGGTCATGCCCTTGGCGTAGTAGCGCCAGCCGCCGGTGCGGATGGCCGGGCCGGCGATGTCGAGGTGCGCCCACTTCACGGTTTCGGGGACGAACTCGGCCAGGAACAGCCCGGCGGTGATCGCGCCGCCCCAACGGCCGCCGATGTTGTTGATATCGGCGTGGGGATGGTCGAGCAGTTCGCGGTATTCGCCGTACAGCGGCAGCGGCCAGTGTTCCTCACCGACCTCCTGGCCGGCGGAGCGGACGAGGTCGAGGAAGCCGTCGCCACGGCCCATCAGGCCGCCGATGCCCTCCCCGAGCGCGACCAGGCAGGCGCCGGTCAGGGTCGCGACATCGACCACGTGGGTCGCACCGCGTTCGCAGGCGTAGGTCAGCACGTCGGCGAGTACCAGGCGGCCCTCGGCGTCGGTGTTGTCGACGTGGATCGACTTGCCGTTGCGGGCCTTGTAGATGTCGCCAGGGCGCTGGGCGAGCGCGTCCGGCATGTTCTCGGCGAGGCAGAGATACGCGTCGACCGCCAACGGCACCTGGTCGCGGGCGATCTGGGTCATCGCGGCGAGCACCGCCGCCGCTCCGCTCATGTCGGCTTTCATCTCCCACATCTTGTCGCCGGGCTTGAGGCTGATGCCGCCGGAATCGAAGGTCAGGCCCTTGCCGACCAGGGCCAGGCGCACGCTCTTGGCGGCGGGGGCGACGCCGCGCGGGCGCCAGCGCAGCTCGACCAGGCGCGGAGCGGCGCTGCCGGCCTGGCCGACCTGGGCGAGACCGGGGAAGCCGGCCCGGCGCAGCGCGGCGCAGCCGGCGATGGCCTTGGCCTGCACCCCCAGGCCGCGCAGTTCGACCAGGGCGCGCTTGGCGAAGGTCTCGGGGTTGAGCAGGTTCGGCGGCAGATCGCAGAGTTCGCGCGCCAGGTTCTGCGCCCGCGCGCTGGCGGTGCCGGCGGCGATGGCCGCCGCGATGCCGGCATGTCCGGGCAGGTGGATGGTGATCGGCTTGCGCTCGGCGTCCTTGCCCGAACGCAGCTGGGTGAAGCGGTAGTCGCCCAGGATCAGGCCCTCGACCAGGGCCGGGATCTCGGCCTTGCCGCCGACCAGGACCTCGGCGGTGGTCGCCTTGGCGCTGCGCACGGCCTCGGCGATGCGCCCGCCCAGGATGCGCCAGGCCTCGCCGCCGACGAGCCACGGTTTCTCCTCGGGCTTGATCAGCAGGTAGCGGCCCTCGGGGGTCAGCAGCACCTCGCGCGACGGGCCCTCGCCCTTGGCGATGCGGGCGGCGGCGGCCTCGACCGCACGCGGCAGCCGGGCCGAGGAATGCCCGATCACCATGGCGATGAGTTCCGCCGGCTTCTTGGGGGAGTGCGCGACGACCTGGAGCGAGACGGGCTGGGGCATGGTTCAGATCCGGGGGACGATGGCGGTGATGAGGCGGGCGAGCACGGGTTCGGCCGCGTTGGCGGCGGCGATGATCCTGCCGACATCGGCGGGTTCGAGCGCATCCGCCAGGCAGCGGTCGGTGACGATGGCGAAGGCGAGCGTCTTCAGGCCGCAATGCACCGCCGCGATCGCCTCGGGCACCGTGCTCATGCCGACCACGTCGGCGCCAAGCGCGCGCAGCAGGCGGTATTCGGCCCGGGTTTCGAGATTCGGCCCGAGCACTCCGACATAGGTCGCGCGCGGCAGGGGGATGCGCTCGGCGAGCGCGATCTCCTCCGCGAGGGCGATCAGGCGCGGATCGTAGGTGTGCAGCATGTCCGGCCAGCGGCTGCCGACGCGATCGTCGTTGGGCCCGACGAGCGGATTGACGCCCATCAGATTGATGTGGTCCTCGATCACCGCGATCGACCCGACCGCGAGCCGCGGATCCATCCCGCCGGTCGCCGAACCCATGATCAGGGTCGTGGCGCCAAGGTATTTCGCCAGGCGCACGGGCAGCACCACCTCGGCCGGGGCATGCCCCTCGTAGGCGTGCAGCCGGCCGCTGAACGCGACGACCCTGCGCCCGGCCAGGGTGCCCAGGACGACCTCGCCCTGATGGCTGGCGACCGTCGTCTGCGGCATGCCGGCGAGTTCGCCATACGGGATCGCCGCGCGCTTCTCGATCCGCGCCGCGAGCCCGCCCAGGCCGGTGCCGAGCAGGATGGCGAGTTCAGGTGCGAAGTCGCAGCGCCGGCGCACCTGGGCGGCGAGGTCGGTCAGGGTCTCATGCAGGGCCATGCAGCGCTCCATCGGGAGCGCGGTTTGTAGCGGCGGCCGCGCAAGGGTCCAGCCGGCCAGAGGATGGGTAAGGACGCAGCCCAGGATCAGTCCAGCGTCCCTTTCACCCGACCTTGACCCACGCCGCGTTCTTGGCGCTCGATTCGACGCAGGCGTTGATGAACGCCATGCCGCGCAGGCCCTCGTCGAGGCCGGGGAAGTCGCGTGCAGCCTTGGGATCGCGGATCGCGGCGGCGACGCGGGTGTAGATGTTGGCGAAGGCTTCCAGGTAGCCCTCGGGATGGCCGGGCGGGACGCGGCAGCCGCTGCGGGCCTCGGCGCCCAGGTAGCCCTGGCCGGTGCGCAGCAGCTCCGCCGGGCGATCCGGATGGCGCAGGACGAGGGTGTTGGGTTCCTCCTGCGACCACTCCAGACCGGCCTTCTCGCCGTAGACGCGCAGGCGCAGGCCGTTCTCGCAGCCGACCATGATCTGGCTCGCGACCAGCGCGCCCTTGGCGCCGCCCCGGAAGCGCAGCAGCACGGAACCATCGTCATCCAGTTTGCGGCCGGGGACGAAGGTGCTCAGGTCCGCCGCCAGGGATTCGATCGGCAGGCCGGTGACGTGCTCGGCCAGGTTCGCGGCGTGGGTGCCGATGTCGCCCATGCAGCAGCTCGCCCCGGCCTGGGCCGGGTCCGTGCGCCAGGCGGCCTGCTTCTGGCCGGTCTTCTCCAATGATCCGGCAAGCCAACCCTGGGCGTATTCGACCAGCACCTTGCGGATCGCACCCAGGCGGCCGGCGCGCACCAGCGCGCGCGCCTCGCTGATCAGCGGATGCGCGGTGTAGTTATGGGTCAGGGCGAAGATCCTGCCGGAGGCGGCTATTGCGGCGGCGAGTTCACGCCCCTCCGCCACGCTGCCGCCCAGCGGCTTGTCGCAGATGACATGGAATCCGGCCTTGAGCGCGGCCAGGGCCATCGGCACATGCAGATGGTTCGGGGTGACGATCACCACCGCCACCGCGCGCTCGGCAGCCGGCAGCTTCGCTTCGCGCGCCAGGCATTCCTGCCAGGTGCCGGAACAGCGCTCGGGCGCGAGGCCCAGCGCCTTGCCGGTCTCGCAGCTGCGTTCGCTGGTCGAGGAGAAGCTGCCGCCGACCAGGCGCCAATGCTGGTCCATGGCGGCGGCGATGCGGTGGACGGCACCGATGAACGCACCGGGGCCGCCGCCGAGCATCAGGTAGGGGAGTGCAGACATGATGGTTTCCTTGGAATGTGGTGCAGGTTCAGCCCAGGCCGAGCAGCCGCCGGTTGAAGGCCTGGTCGGCACCGCCGCCGGCGAAGTCGTCGAAGGCCTTCTCGGTCACCCGGATGATGTGGTCGCGGATGAAGGCCGCGCCTTCCCTGGCGCCGTCCTCGGGGTGCTTGATGCAGCATTCCCATTCGAGCACCGCCCAGCCGGGGTAGTCGTACTGGGCGAACTTCGAGAACACCGCGCCGAAGTCGACCTGGCCGTCACCGAGCGAGCGGAAGCGCCCGGCGCGCTCGGCCCAGTCGAGGTAGCCGCCGTAGGCGCCGACCCGGCCATTGGGCCGGAACTCGGCGTCCTTCACGTGGAAGGCGCGGATGTAGGGATGGTAGAGGTCGATGAATTCGAGGTAGTCCAGGCCCTGGAGCACGAAATGGCTGGGATCGTAGAGCAGGCAGCAGCGCTTGTGGTCGCCCAGCGCGGCGCGGAAGCGCTCGAAGGTGGCGCCATCGTGGACATCCTCGCCCGGGTGCGCCTCGAAGCAGGCGTCGACGCCGTTGCGGTCGAACTCGTCCAGCACCGGCCTCCAGCGCGCGGCCAGTTCGGCGAAGGCGTCGGCGATCAGGCCCTTGGGCCGCTGCGGCCAGGGGTACATGAACGGCCACGCGAGCGCGCCGGTGAACGACGCGTGCGCGGTGAGGCCGAGCCGCCGGCTCGCCTGCGCCGCCCACAGCATCTGCTGCTTCGCCCAGGCGCGCCGGGCCGGTTCGTTGCCGCGTACGTTCGCCGGCGCGAAGCCGTCGAAGGCCTCGCCGTAGGCCGGATGCACCGCCATGAGCTGGCCCTGCAGATGCGTCGACAGCTCGGTGATCGCGAGGCCCTTCGCGGCAAGTTTCCCCTTCACCTCGTCAGCGTAGGTCTGGCTGGTCGCGGCGCGTTCGAGGTCGATGACCCGCGCATCCCACGACGGCAGCTGCACACCCTTGAACCCGAGCTTCGCGGCCCAGGAGGCGATGCCGTCAAGGGTGTCGAACGGAGGTTGGGAGCCCATGAACTGGGCCAGGAACAGGCCAGGGCCTTGGAGCGTGCGCATCGGGTGCCTTCCTTCCGGGTGAACAGCGTCTGGAGCAGGTGCCGAGGAGGGGCTGCCGACGCCGTGGGAAGCGCTTTCATACACATCGACCGGCGGAGCGCCAGCGCTTCCTGCACCCCTCCTGACGGTGGCGTGCTGCGGACCCTGGCCGACGGGCCGACCCGGACGAAGCCGGTGTTCTCCGTGCTTCAGCGCCTGGCGCCCAGGCCGCGCAAAACCTCGCGGTTGATCCAGATGTATTCGACGATCGACCCGACGCTGGCGATGGCGCAGATCCAGACCAGGACGCCGGTGACCACCAGGTACCAGGGGTTCCAGGTGAAGGTCAGGCCGGGCAGGGCCGAGATCGCGATGATCGTGCCGCATTGCAGGAAGGCCTTGATCTTGCCCGAGGTGCGCGCGGCGAGCACCAGGCCCTTGGTCGCGGCCATCGCACGGATCGCGCCGGCGACGATCTCGCGCAAGGCCATCAGGAACACCGGCAGCCAGGGTACGCAGGCGGTGCCCGCGACGACCGCGCCATGGACGTCGTGACCGACGACGAAGGTATGCGGAAGGAGGAACGCAGTCCAGCCGGGCAGCGCACCCGGGGCGATCTGGTAGCCGATCCCGCCGGCCGGCAGCAGGAAGGCGAGGAACACCGACATGCGGTAGAGCACGTCGCAGAACGGGTCGGCGAGCTTGCCGAAGTCGGAGACCTCGCCGCGCGCGCGCGCGACCTTGCCGTCGAGCCAGTCGGTCAGCTCGGCCGCGCCGCAGATCCAGCCGCAGATCCAGAAGCAGATGAAGTGGTCGGCCGGTGCGAGCAGGTATCCCGCCACCGCGATCGGCGCGAGGGCGACCCGGGCGAGGGTGATCTTGTCGGCGACGGTCAGCATGGGCGGGCGCGTCGGCTGGGCGGGCGGGCGGAAATCACGACCGCCACCGCTTCAGGCGATCAGAGCATGCTTGCGCAGGCACGCGAGCATGGCGGTCTTCTTGCCGGCGGTCATCGGCACCAGCGGCAGGCGGTACTCTTCGCGGCAGAAGCCGAGCGCGGCGACCGCGGCCTTGGCCGGGATCGGGTTGGTCTCGCTGAAGGCGTGCTTCGCCAATTCGACCACGATGCGGTGCTGGCGGCGGGCCTCGGCCAGGTCGCCCTTGGCGCAGGCGTCGACGAGCTGGCGCATGATCCTCGGCGCGAAGTTGGCGACCACGCTGATCACCCCGACGGCGCCGAGGGCCATCGCCGGGAAGGTCATGCCGTCGTCGCCGCTGATCACGGTGACCCCGCGTTCGATGAGCTCCTGCATCTGCTCGATCGAACCCGACGCCTCCTTCACCCCGGCGATGCCGCCCAGGGCGGCGACGCGGGCGGCGGTCTCGGGCAGCATGTTGACGCCGGTGCGGCCGGGGACGTTGTAGAGCACCATCGGCAGCGCGGTGGCGCCGCGCACCGCCTTGAAGTGCTCGAACAGGCCGTCCTGGGTCGGCTTGTTGTAGTACGGCGTGATGGTGAGGATCCCGTTGGCGCCGAACTTCTCGGCCGCCTTGGCCAGGCTGACCGCCTCGCGGGTGCTGTTCGATCCCGCTCCGGCGACCACCTTGATGCGGCCGGCGACGTGCTGGACGACCTCGGCGATGACGCGGTGCTGCTCATCATGGCTGAAGGTGGCGGACTCGCCGGTGGTGCCGCAAGGCACGATCACCTGGGTGCCTTCCTTGATATGCCAGTCGATGAGACGCTTCAGGGCCGCGAAATCGACCTGGTCGTCCTGGAACGGGGTGACGATCGCAACCATGGAACCGGTGAACATGGAACCCTCGGGAGGCGCGGAGGTTGCCGCCTGACCCGGCACGCGCCAGCGGAAAGGACGCGGCCGACGCCCTTCCGGCCCAGACCGGTCCCTGGGCACCCGGCGTTTGGCACCACGGGTGCGTGCAAGGTACACTCGCCCATGCTCGTCCCCACCCATCGCCGCCTGGCCCTGATACCGATCCTGAGCTGCGCCCTGGCCGGAACCGGACGGGCGGAGGAACCCACCGGCCATCCTGCCCCGGATCCGCACGCGCTGCCACCGGTGGAAAAATACGTGCCGCCGAAACCTGCCGACCCGCACGCCGAGGTTCCCGCGGTGCCCCCAGCGACGCCGGCAGCAAACCCGAAAGTCGGCTCCCACCACGCCAGCGCCGAGCACGCGCCTGCTCAGCCGCATGCGTCGCCTGCGCCGGCGAAGCCCGGTCCGCCGAAAGCCGCCGACCCGCACGCCGAGGTTCCGGCGGTGCCGCCTGCGACGCCGGCAGCAACCCCGAAAGTCGACTCCCACCACGCCAGCGCCGAGCACGCGCCTGCTCAGCCGCATGCGTCGCCTGCGCCGGCGAAGCCCGGTCCGCCGAAAGCCGCCGACCCGCACGCCGAGGTTCCGGCGGTGCCGCCTGCGACGCCGAGGAGCGTGGACCGGCACGACGCGACCAGCCACGCCGGGTCAACCCGCCAGAGCCACGACGCCGCCGCGGCATCCGGCGCCACGAAACCTGCCGACCATCCGGCGCCCTTGTCGTCCAAGCCCGTCGCCTCTGGTCACGCGCATGCGGCGCCCGCCGCGTCGGCGGGGTCTGGCCATGGCAAGCCCGCTTCGTCCAACGCCGAACCGGCCCACGCCGTCACGACCGCCCACGGGGTGGCCCGCTCCGATCACACCACCCGCGACGATCGCCCCGGCAGGACGCCCGCCACGGCGAACGGCGATCCCGCCTTCGACAGTCCGGAACTGCGCGAACTGCTCGGCCATCTGCGGGAACTGGAGGCCGAGGTCGGCCTGGTCCGGCGCGAGCACGCGGATCCGCCCGAGGCCGACGCCCTGTGGGCGGCGGCGCGGCGCGGCCTGGTGCAGGCGCTCGATCCGCACAGTTCCTGGCTCGATCGCGACGAGGTCGCGCTGCGCGGCTCCGGCGACGTGCCGCTCGGCTTCGGTTTCGGCTTCGACTGGGTGCTGCGCGACGGCCGGCCCACCGTGGTTCGCGTGGTGCCGGGCTCGAGCGCCGACGCCGCCGGGCTGGAGGCGGGCCAGCGCATCGAACGCGCCGGCGACATCGTTCTCGACGGGCTGCCGGGTGCCGCGCTGGTGCGCGCCTTCAACGGCCTGCCCGACCGGGCTGCGCTCACCCTCGTCGGCTCCGACGGAAGCCGGCGCACGGTGGAGGTCACCCGCGGCGAGCTCGCCGACACCGGCCTCGGGGTCTGCGCGGCGCCCGATGCGCGCGGCATCGCGCGCATCGGCATCGGCCGATTCTTCGCTCCGCGCCCCGACGCCGATGGCCGGCCGGCGACGGCATCGACCGCCCAGGCGCTCGCCGCCGCGGTGGCGAAGGTGGGCTCGGCGCGCGCGATCGTGCTCGACCTACGCGGCTGCGGCGGCGGCAACCTCCAGGTCGCGGTGGATGCGCTCGCCTGCTTCCTGCCGGCCGAGGCGGTGGTCGCGCACCAGGTCTCGCGCAATCCGGCGCGCAACCGCACCCTCGTCGTGCCGCAGACGGGCGCCCGCTTCGCCGGACCGCTCGCGGTGCTCCTCGACCGCCATAGCGCCTCGGCGGCCGAGGTCTTCGCCGCCGCGTTGCAGCACCACCGGCGCGCGGTGGTGGTGGGCGAACGCAGCGCCGGCAAGACCTCGGTGCAGCAGCTCTTCCTGCTGCCCAGCGGCGATGCGATGCTGCTGACCGTCGCCAGGTTGCGGCGGCCGGACCAGAGCGAGCCCGCCGGCGGCATCGAACCGGACATCCCGGCCGCGCGCCAGGCGGGGGCTGTCGACGCCGTGATTGAACGCGCCCGCGACGCGCTCGCCGCGATCCTCGCCGCCGGGCGCTGACACCGCCCACGGCCGGCCGTGCTGCCCACGCTCGCCCATGCCGACGGTTGACCCCGTTCCGGCCAGACGCAAAAGGGCCCGCGTGGCCATCGTCCCCAGCCCATCTCCAACCCGGAATCCATGCGCAGCGGCCTGATCATCGCGGTCGAAGGCGTGCTGATTCCCGGGTCGGACGCCACGCTGCCGGGCTCCGCCATCGCGCTGACCCCAGGTTCCGGCGCTATGATCCAGCGCCTCAACCTCGCGAACGTCGTGATCGTGCTGGTCTCCGCGCGCGATCACGCCGACGACCTGGAAACCGCGCTGGAACTGTGCGGCGCGCGCAGCGACTTCACCAGCATCCGCCCGGCCGGCTGGACGCCGCGGCTCATCCTCGGCCTGATGCGCACCGCCGATCTCGATCCTGCGACCACCTGGCTCTGCTGCCGCGACACCACCGCCATCGACGCGGCGGCCAGCGCCGGCCTGGCTGGCGTGGTCCTGGTCGGGACCGACCCGCCCCCGGGCGAACCCCAGTGCGTCGTCGTGCGGGCCGAATCGCTCGCCGATGCCCCGCGCGTCATGCTGCCGCGCGGGGGCGGCTGCTGGCACACCCACCGGACCTGAATCCTGCCCGATCCTGAGGATGGGACCGCTGCCGCCCGACGCTCAGACGAAGGTGTAGTACCCTGGCCGATGCCGCGAGGTGGTCAGCCGCCCGGCGCGGATGCACTTCAGGATCCAGTTCTCGGCGATGATCTCGTTGAGCTGCGAGGCGGGATCGAGCGAGAGGACGAAGCGCAGCAGTCCGCTGGGCTGGAAGTCGAACGGCGAGGGATGGTCGCCGCGCAGGATCACCAGGCGGCCCTGGTCGCGGTGCACGCATTCGTAGCCGCCGTGCCGCAGCACGGTGAGCGACCACGGTTCGCCGCCCAGGCTGAACTCGATCTGGTTGCGCTCGGGGAAGACCGGGTCGAAGGGTGGCACCGCCGCCGCGTTGTCCTCCAGCCAGCCGAGCAGCCGGTACTGGTCCTCGATCAGCGCGCTCAACTGCCCGATGGTGACCAGTTCGGCCATGCGTGCCCCTGCCACGCTCTTCTAGAGGACCTCGCGAGCGGCTCAAGCCGGCCATGCGGCCGGATGCCGGCCGGCGGGTTCAGCCCTCGCCGACCGCCACCGCGTCCATCTGCTGCAATCGCGCACGCCAGCCGGCGACCGCATCCGGCCCGGCGTCGGCGACCTGGGCCAGGGGATACGCCAGCCCCAGGCGGGCCCATTTGTCGCCGCCCAGGCGGTGATAGGGCATGAGATCCACGCCGACGATGCCCGCGCGCCGGCTGAGCGCGGCGATGCCCGCCAGGTGCTCGTCGTCGTCGTTGATGCCGGGCACGAGCGGACAGCGCAGGCGCACCGGCACCCCGGCGGCCAGCCAGGCGTCGAGCTGGGCCGCGATCGCGCCCTGGTCGACCCCGGTCAGTTCGCGGTGGCGCGCCGCCGAGGCCTTCCAGTCGAACAGGACGAGATCGGTGACCGGCGCCAGCTCGGCGACCATCCGCACCGGGGCATGGCCGCTGGTGTCGAGGCAGGTGTGGATGCCGGCCTGCTTCGCCAAGGTCAGCAGGGCGCGGGTGAACGCGGGTTGCGCCTGCGGTTCGCCGCCGCTGATCGTCAGGCCGCCGCCGCTGGCGGCGTAGTAGCGGCGATCGCGCGCCACCGTCGCCAGGATCCCGCCCGCGCTGACGCTGCGCCCGCTGGCGGTCAGCGCCCCGCCGGGGCAGGCCGTGGCGCAGCCCTGGCAGCCGGTGCAGGCGGCGCGGTCGAAGCCGTGCGATCCTTCCGCGACGGTGTGGCAGGCCTGGGCGCAGGCGCTGGCGCATCCCGCGCACGAGGTGCATTTCCACGCGCTGTACAGCACCTGCGGCCGCGGCGACCAGGTCTCGGGGTTGTGGCACCAGGCGCAGGCGAGCGGGCAGCCCTTCAGGAACACGGTGGTGCGGATGCCCGGACCGTCGTGGAGGGCGGCCCGGTGCAGGTCGGTGATGGTGCCGGTGGTCCGGCCCATCGCGGCGGTGGCCGGATCAGGCGCCATGCAGGGTGCGGGTGGCGATGTCGCGCTGGAGTTCCGGGCACAGTTCGACGAACCGCGCGCTGTAGCCGCCGACCCGGACGAGCAGGTTGGGATGCCGCTCGGGATGGGCGATGGCGTCCTCCAGCTGGCCGGGATCGACCGGCGTCAGCATGATCTGGGTGCCGCCGAGGGCGAAGTAGGTCTCGACGAGCGGCCAGAACCGCACCCGCTCGCGGGTGAGCAGCCGCGGCGTCACCGAGACGTTGTGCACCGCGCCGGCGTGGTGGTCGGCGCGCAGCTTGGCCATCGACGACAGCACCGCGGTCAGGCCGCAGCGGTCGGCCCCGGCCATCGGCCCGTTGCCGTTGCTCAGGGCCTGGCCGTGCCGGCGGCCGTCCGGCGTGGCCGAGGTGTTGCGCCCGAAGTAGTAGTGGTAGCCGTTGTTGATGCAGACGATGAGGTAGCTGGCGAGGCCGACCCGCCGCGCCTGGGCGCGGGTGGTCTCGCAGAGCAGGTCGTGGACCCGCGCCGCCATCGCATCGGCGGTGTCGTCATCGTTGCCGAACTTCGGCGCCGCGAGCAGGCGCCGACGCAGATCCTCGGCCCCGGCGAAATCCCGGCGCAGCGCTTCGATCAGCGTCGCCGCGTCGCAGGCGCGTTCGCGGAAATACACCTGCTCCAGCGCGGTCAGGCCGTCGGCGCAGCCCATGTCGCCGTAGCCTTCCAGGGTTCCGCCGAGATGGTCGATGCCGCCCTGGATGAGGCCCAGGCCGCGCTCCAGGCAGCCGTGGTAGAAATACGAGGTCAGCGGAAAGGCCAGGTCCGCGCCGACGACCTGGTAGATCAGCGCCTGGGCCTCGGCCAGGCGTTCGACATGGAAGGTCAGCTGCGCGCTGAACACGCGCCAGAAGTCGGCGAAGGTGGCGCAGCCGTCGAGCCCGCCCAGGTCGGGGCCGACGCGGCGTCCGCTCGCGGGATCGCAGCCGTGGTTCATCGCCGCGAGCAGCACCATCGCCATGTTGATGGTGCCGTTGGGCGTGTTCATCGACCGGTACGGCAGGGTGTATTCGCCGCAGCCCAAGGGGAAATACTCGCGCGCCAGCTCGCGCGGGATGGCGGCGGCGGCGGCATAGGCGTCGACGTTGACACGGTCATTGAGGAAGATCGGGAAGGTGTTGCCCTCGGCCAGGCACGCCAACGCGGCGTCGATGAGGTCCTGCGGCGTGTCGTCGGTCAGGCGCAGGGTCAGGGCCGGAGCCTTGGCGTGGTGGCGCCGGGTGGCCTCGATCGCCAGGCGGGTGAAGGTGTGGCTGGCGCGGCGGTCGTGGTCGCCTTCGCCCAGGCAGATGATGCGGTTGTTGGCGCTGTTCTTGAGCGCCAGCATCAGGCGCCAGGCGCCCAGCAGCTGCTCGATCGCCTGTTCTTCATTGATCAGTCCGGCATCGAGATCGCGTTGCAGGAACGGTCCGGCCCAGACGTCCATGCGGCCGTGGTTGAGCGTGCCGGTCGCCTGCAGCAGCAGCCAGAACAGCTGGATCGCCTCGCGGAAGGTCGACGGCGGCAGGACGCGCACGTTGCCCAGCACCTGCGCCAGGGTGGCGTCGCCCAGCGCAGCCGCCTCGGCCTGATAGCGCACGATCAGCGCGTCGACCGCATCCAGCTGCGCCAGGATGGCGGCGCAGAAGCGCTCGGCCCCGCCCTGGCGCTGGCGCGCCACGACCTCGGCGCGCATGCCCGGCAGGCCGAGGCGGAGCGCGCGGGCGTAATCGGGCACGGTGCCGGCGATGCGATAGAGCGGGAAGCCGACCTGCGGCGCCGGGGTGTCGACTCTGCCGTCGGGCCGGCGCCAGGTGGTGACGAAGGCGTCGAGGAAGGCGTCCGGAAGGGCCTGGCCTCCGCCGCCTGCTCCAGCCCAGGAATACTGCGCATGGTCGGGATAGGCGAGGCGCTGGCTTTCGCTGTAGCGGCGCCGCACCTGCTGCACCGAATCATGGACATCCCAATAGGCCTTGAGCGCCTCCAGCACCGGGCGGGCCTCGTGGCCGGCCGCCAGGATCGCGCGTTCCAGGCTGGGGAAATGGCAGTAGTAGCCCACGCTCACCGATTCGCTCGCGAGGCCGACGTTGGGATGGTCGAGGCGCCCGGCGTAGCCATCGCCGGCCTGGATCGGCGCGGCCCAGTTGGCGATGTGGCAGGCGATGCAGGCGGCCTCGCGTTCCAGGCCCCCTTCCGGATGCGCCTGGTGGACGGCGCTGAAGCGCAGCTCGCGCCGCCAGGCATGCAGGGGATGGCCGGGCGCGGCGGCGGCCTCGGCCCAGGTGGAGAAATCGCAGGACACGGTGACGACGGGGGCGTTCATGCCGTCAGGCTAGCGCGGAGGCGCGGGCGGGAACGGGTCCGCCCGAGACTTTTCCTATCCTGGAGTGATCTCAACCCGGTCGGTCCGGCTGCGCCATTCCGCCCAATTATCGAGGATGCACCAGCAGGTGGACGACCCCAGGCGCGGTTCCGATGGCCGCGAGTGATTGATCCATACGTAAAATTCTGGAATTCGTGCGGTCCGAGGCCCGCCGATCCAGGCCCTATCCGTCATCCTGTCGGTGAATCATGCATGGGTTTCTCGCAGGGCACCGGCTGGCGACATCCCGATCTCGATACTATCCTTTGGTGATGCCTGCCTCCACTCTGGCCTGGAATGCCCTGGTCGACCGCCATCCGACCTTCCACCTCGCCCGGATCTTCTACCGCCCCGGCATGCGGGTGCGCGCCCATCGCCACGACTTCGCCGAGGTCGCCTGGGTCGAGCAGGGCCGGCTGCGCCAGGAAGGGCCCGGCTGGTCCGGCGAACTCGGCCCTGGGGCAGGGGTCTGCGTCATGCCTGCGCACGAGCATGGCTTCCATGCCGGTGATGCGCCGGCGATCCTGGTCAATCTCGCCCTGCCGGCCGACGACGCCGAGGCCTGGATCCGACGCTATGGCGACCTGCTGTGGCGACCGGGCCCGCGCCCCTGGTCGTTCACCCTCGCACCCGGTGACGTCCAGTCCCTCGCGCCGGCGGTCGCCGCCCTCGCGCATGGTCCCGGAGATGCCATCGACCGCGACTGGCTCCTGCTCGATCTGGTGCGCCGCCTGCGCCCCGATCCGCTGCGCAGCCGCCTGGGCGCGGCACCCGCCTGGCTACTCCAGGCGGTGGAGGACCTGCGCCGCCCACCGCTCCTCGCCGACGGCCTCGCCGGCCTGGTGAAACGGTGCGGCTGCCGCCGCGAGCACGTCGCCCGCACCGTGCGCCGGCACCTCGGCCTGACCGCCACCGCCCTGGTCGCCGAGCTGCGCCTGGCCCACGCCGAATGCCGCCTGCGCCTGGGCGAGGAGCCGTTCGCCGCCATCGCCGCCGAGTGCGGCGCCCGCAACGTCGCCCACCTCCACCGCCAGTTCGCCGCCCGCTACGGCCTGACCCCCGGGGCGTATCGCCGCCGTCTGCGCGGCCACGCCCATCCTGGTTGAATCCGCGCGATCCTGCGGGCGGCAGGTTCAGCCGGACCCGCCTGGACCGCGAGACCCGCTGGCGCAGCATGCCGCCCCGTGTGGCAATCCCTGGTTTTCGCTGCGCTGATCGGGCTGGCGATCGTGGTGCCCTGCCGGCTGCTGCGCGTGCTGTCGACCAGCGGGGCGCTGACCGCATGGGCTTTCGGCACGTCGGTGGTCTTCTGGGGCGGCACCGTCTGGGTGGTGCCGCTGCTGACCGCGTTCACCACCGCGTCATTGTGGTCGAAGGTCCTGCCCGGCCGCGACGCGCGGGCCCGGCGCGAATCCTGCCGCGACATGGTCCAGGTGCTGGCCAACGGATCCTGCGCCTGGGCCTGCCTCGGCTGGTGGGCGGTCAGCGCCGATCCGCTCGCCTACGCCGGCTTCGTGGCCGCCTTCGCGGTGCTCGCAGCCGACACCTGGGCGACGGAATGGGGGCGCCTGTCCACGCAGCCGCCCCGCCACGTCCTGACCGGCCGGCCGCTCGCGCGCGGCGAATCCGGCGGGGTCAGCCTGATCGGCACCGTCGCCTCGGCGGCCGGCGCCGCGACCGTGGCGGCGTCGGCGGGGATCGTGCTGGCCCTCCAGGGGCAGGCGGCCTCCTGGGGCTGGCTGCTCGGGATCGGTCTCACCGGACTCGCGGGTTCGCTGCTCGACAGCGTCCTCGGCGCCACGCTCCAGGCCCGCTTCACCTGCCCCGCCTGCGGCGCCGTGACCGAGGATGCCCGCCATTGCGGCGTCGGCGCCACGCCGCTGCGGGGCTGGCGCTGGCTCGGCAACGATCTCGTCAACCTGACGAGCATCGCCCTGGCGACCGCCGGCTGGGTGCTGCTGCTGGCCTGCTGCCGCTGACCCTGATCGCCCTGCCAAGAACAGGCCGAAACTTCTGCGCCGCAGATGGCGGCCACGATGAGCACCAAGGTCGCCAATCGCCGGCCTCTGTGCTCTTGGTGTTCTTTGGGGCCATCCTGCTCACCACCGCCAAGCCGCCGTCGCGGCGAGGATGGCGCCGATGGCGGAGCCCTGCACCGGCAGCTGCTGCTGCCGGCGGGTGATGCCGCTCAAGGGATCGTGGCTGTCCACCGAGACGCTCTGCTGCTTGGATGCCACGCTGCCATCGATGAGCGCGACCAGGCTGAGGTCGGTGGCGGGTGAGAGCCGCGCCCCGACGCCGAGACCTGCCGCCGCGCGGGCGACCAGCGCATCGCTGTCGACCTCGGTGCCGCCATCGGTGCTGACGAAGCCGTGTGCGACCAGGCGGGCATGGCTCCAGCCGACGCCGGCCTCCAGCGGCAGGGACAGGCTGAACCAGCCCCAGCGCGCGAGTTCCGGCATCAGGCCGACGCCGGCCCAGAGCAGCCGCCGGCGCGCTTCGAGATCCAGCGAATAGGGCACCTGGATCCATTGGTCGCGCAGGCCGATCATCCCGTACCAGGGGCCGGACCCGAGGGGGAAGGCCAGGGCGGTGTCGAGGCCATGACCGGGCACGTGCGATTCGCCGGTGTACAGCCCGAAGCGGCCGAGCCACGGCCGGGCATCCGCCGCCGCCTGCGGCAGGCCCGGTTCGGGGAGCCACGCCAGGCTGATCCTGCCGGTCTGGCCGTCATTCCAGCAATTGCGCGCGGTCTCGATGGTCAGACCGACCCGGTCGAAGCGCACACCCCAGCCGAACACCAGGGTGGTGCCGTGCTCGTGCTCGCCGACCTGGGCCGCCGTGGTCGAGATCGCCGGCCCGGCGGCGGCGTCCTCCTGCACGCCGGCCCACCAGCCGCCGCCCGGGGTGGTGACCGTCAGCAGCAGATCCGCGCTGCCATGCCGCCAGCCCGCGACGGTGACCAGGCCGAGGGCATCCGCGACCAGCGCGACCGGCCCGCCCAGCCGCCAACGTCCGCCCAGGCCGGCATGGACCAGCGCATCGGCGGTGGGATCCGGCTGCTCGTAGACCATGCCCTTGGGACTGCTGCCGATCAGCCCATGGGTGCTGTTCTGGAGATCGCTGCCGCCGAGATCGCCGGTGATGCGCACGCCCGGCCCCCCCTGGACCCAGCCGCTCACCGGTCCCGCCGCGCCCCGGCCTCGCCAGCCGGCGCTGAGGGTGATCTCGTCCATGCGCCGGGACCCGGCACGGTAGAACTGGAGCGGATCCGGCATGCCCCAGTAGACCGGCGCACCGCTCGGATTGGCGAGAGTGAGCATGCTGTGATCGAGGCCGGCGAACCAGGATCCCGCATCCCAGGCGAAGGACAGGGAGTTCGTGCGGAAGTCATCGCTCTGCGCCCCGCTCGCCGGGCCGAAGGCGTCATTGCCCCAGGCCAGCCGCGCGGTCTCCGGCCCGAGCGGGCGCGGCCCGGGGATCCCGGGCAGGTCGAGGGCGGGCAGGTTCACCGCGATGCCGATCAGGATGCCGCAGCCCGCCTTCATGGAAGAAACCAGGCCGTCGCCGCCGAAAAGGCTCCGGATCGGGCGGCCGCCTTCACCGTCACGCCCTCGTATTGGTCCGGGGGCTGCCCGCCCCCGTAACGCGCCTCCGGCGCTCCCCCGTGAACTGCCTGATGGCTGCCCACGACAACCCGGCTCGGCTCGGAATCGTGCATGCGCACAGTATCCGGCTGAAAAATGGCCACGGCAAGCATTGCGGGCCGAGGATGCGGCAACATCCCAGCCCAAGGGCTGTCGCCGTCTTGGCCGTCACGCGGCTGGACTGGCCAGCCACGTCCCGCATTTTGTTGTCGTGAGGGCGTTCCGACGTGCGTCGTGCGTTCCGGCCAGGCCGTCGGCGCGCGCGGTTCTGCCAGCGATGGCGGCTGCTGACGCGCCAGGACTCGACGGCTTCGCCATCCCGGGTCATCGGAGAAATCGCCATGATGTTCGGAGAAACCGACCTTGTTTCGAGATCAGGAATCATCCATGCTATCGCCATGGTGTTTCCACGCCCTTTCGACGAATGAGCCAGGGATCACCGGACACCGATGGTGACCTTCTGGAAATCCCCCTGCCCAGCCTGTTTGCCTGGAACCTATTATTTGGAGCAATTCCCCGTGAAGCCCTCACTCATTCTCCCTGCCCTGCTCGCCGCAAGTCTCAGCGCCGCCGACCCCCTGCCCAAACCGCATGTCACCGTGGAGATCGAGTGGGGACTGGGCAACGCCGCCGCCATGAGCGGTTCCATCACCGTCCTTGAGGGCGCCACCACCAAGATGATGCCGATCGAAGAGGGCAACGGGATCACCGTGACCGAGGCGCGCTGGACCGAGGCGCCCCTGCAAGGGCCCAAGCGGCGCGGTCTGCGTCTCACCGCCCAGCCTGCGGCTGACAAGCCCTGGGCCTTGTCGCTGCGTACCAGTCGTGGCAACGCCTGCGTCGCCATGAAGGATCTTGAGCGCGGACCGGTGTTCATTCCCAGCCTCGGCCTGTATCTGGTGCGCTCTGGCGGCCCCTCGGCGCAGCAGTTCCGGGAGAGTCTGACCACCAAGAAAACCAGAACCGCACGGCAGACGGTGGCGGCGGCGCCCGAGGAAAGCCACGCCACCGCCATGGCCGAGATCTTCGGCGACAACGCGAAGAAACTGCCCGCCTTCCCGACTCCGCCCTATGAATCGCCGATGCAGATCGAGGTGCCGGAACAGGCGATCACCAATCAATGGCGCCTGGGCGCCTGGCACCTGAAACGCTGGTGCAAGGCCGTGGGCGAAGACCAGTATCAGGTCAGCATCTGGCGCTTCCGGTTTGGAGAAGGATGGGACCTGCCGGAAAAGCGGCAGGATTATGAAACGACCTTTGCCAAGGCCCGCCCCACCTGCATCGCCCAGGAATCGCACGAGATCATCCGCACCATGGACCTGCTAGGCCTGCATGATGTGGCCCGGGGCGGGCTCAACTTCTGGTTGATGGCCAAGGAATACGCCAAATCGACGAATAATAACAGCCAGTTCACCGACTTCGACGGCACCCTGTTGACCACCAATCCGGGTGCGGGCGGGCCGGGCTATGACATGAAGCATCCGACCGGCCATGGCCTGATCATGGAGGCGGCGGCGCTGCATTACCGGATGACCCGGAACAAGACATGGTTCCTGAAGGTCGCCCCGCGCCTGAAGGCGGCCTGCGAATGGACGCTGCGGCAACGGCTGGCCCTGTGGCAGGACAAGCCGAGGGATTCCTGGGGCTACGGCCTCATGCCGCCGATCAACTTCGGCGACTACGGCGGTGCCGCCCGGTTCTACATGGTCAGTGCAAGGTTCCATGACGGCCTGAAATCCGTGGCGACCATCATGGCTGAACTGGGCGTCGATGGCGCGGCCGACCTCCTGAAACGGAGCGAGGAGTTCCGCAAGGACATCGTGGCAGCGGTGGAGGAGTCGGCGGCATTGACCCCGGTCGTACCCATCGGCGATGGGACCTATCGCCGCTACATCCCGGCCACGCCCAACACCACCGTCAACCAGTTCAACCGGAATGACCCCCTGATGGGTTTCGTCTGCCTGGCCGATCATGACGGCGGCATCTACGCCCCCACCGATCCCCTGGTCCGCGACGGGCTCGACCTGATCGAGCAGTCCATTCCCAATGGCATCACCGGCCAGGTCGGTTACGAGGCCCACCCCCGGATCTACCTGCTCAGCGACGAGATCCCGCTGTTTTTGCGCTCCTTCTACAAGGAATACGCCGTCCTGATCCGGCCCTGGGAACTGGAGCCCGACACCCCGAAGAACCGCAAGGGAGCGGAAACCCCCGTCGGCCCGGCGGCCTACGAATTCTTCGAACACCCCGGCCGCTGGGCGGTGGACAAGACCTACGAGGAAGCCGTCTTCCTGACCCGCCTGCGCAACCTGCTGGTCATGGAACTCGGTCCCGACCTGTGGCTGGCCCGCGCCACGCCCCGCGCCTGGCTGGAACAAGGCAAGAAGATCACGGTGAAGAATGCCCCCACCCATTTCGGGACGGTGGGCTACGAAATCGTCTCGGATGCCGACCAGGGCACGATCAGCGCCACGGTCCAACTGCCGACGCGCACCGCGCCACCGGCGGTCATCCTCCGCCTGCGTCACCCCAAAGCTGCGCCGATCAGATCGGTTTCGGTGAATGGCAGACCGTGGAACGGATTCGACCCGGACAAGGAAACCATCACCCTCGCACAACTAAACGGCACGGTGAAGGTGACCGCCCATTATTGAGCTGAATGATTCCCATGGAAACCGTACCCGCTTCGGTTTCACCACTGCGGGTCCACCATTCCGCGTCGCCTGGCGGGCTGCCTGCCCGACCGCAGTGACCTGACGCTGATGGACTGCCGGACCGGTTTCCCGGCCGGGCTGATGATGACCTGGGCCGACCAGCATGGCCGGTTTTTCAGCCACGTGTCGTGATCGCGTACGAGCGGGGCAGGGCAGACACTGGGATCCCGTTGCACGGCGATCCACCCGGGCAGAAATCTTCAACCAAGGCCACGCTGACGACGGGCTGAACGGCGGGGTTGGTCGAATTGATGCACCCTGCGACTCCCGGATGAGCCTCGGAGGAAGACCAACGACCACACAGGCGGAGTGGGATGACGTCCTGCAATGAGCCATATTCCTTGGAATCCCGGGTCCATGTCTGCGACTGCGGCCGTTCCCCTTCACGTCGCCGACGCGTACTTCGCCACGAACGCGGCGGTGTCCGCCATCTCGTCGATCCGAGCGGCGATGGTGGCATGGTCCCAGTCCCACCACGCGGTCGCGAGCAGTCCGGCGATGATCTGGTCGGAAAACCGCCGGCGTTTCACCCGCGCCGGCACCCCGGCGGCGATCGCATAGTCGGGGATGTCCCTGGTCACCACCGCGCCGGTGCCGATCACCGCGCCGATGCCGATGCGGACACCGGGCAGGATCACCGCCCCATGGCCGATCCAGACATCGTGGCCGATGCGGCAGCGGTGCTGGCGTCGCCAGGCGAAGAAGGCGTCGTCGTCGGGGCCGAAGCCGTATTGGGCGCTGCGGTAGGTGCAGTGATGCTGGGTCGCGCGGTCCATCGGATGGTTGCCGGGATTGATCCGCACCTGGCTGGCGATGGAGCAGAACCTGCCGATGTCGGTCCCGACGATGTCGACCTGGCCGGCGGCGTAGCTGTAGTCGCCCAGGGTCGATTCCACCAGGTGGCAGCCGGGCATCAGTTCCGTCCAGGCGCCGAGTTCGCAGTCCACCACCGTGCAGCCCGGACGGATGCACGGCAGTTCGCTGAGGCGGTCGCTGCGCCAGGGGCCGTCGGTGGAGGCGGGGAATCGGGGGATGTGCGGCATGGGAGGCGCAGGTTGGGATCAATTGGGAAGAAGCGGTGAAGAGGCGCCGCTGAACCCGCTCTTCACCGTTTCTTGCTCAGATCTTCAAGATCAGGACCGATGGTGGCCGACCATGGCGAACTCCCTTTCCGACCGGCTGCACCAGCACGTCTTCGATGGCCTGTACAACCGGTCGCTGCTCTACAACGCCTGCTGGGAAGACCCCGCCTGCGACCGCGAGGCCCTGCGCCTGGGACCGGACGACAGCGTGCTGGTGATCACCAGCGGCGGATGCAACGCGCTCGACTATGCCCTGTGCGGACCACGCCGGGTGGTGGCGGTCGACGCCAATCCACGCCAGGGGGCGCTCCTGGAATTGAAGCTCGCCGGCATCCGGGCGCTGTCCTATGAGGATTTCTTCCTGCTGTTCGGCTACGGCCGGCATCCGGATGCGGTGCACCTGTATGACCGCCGGCTGCGCCAGGAACTGCCGACCTGGGCCCGGCCGATCTGGGATCGCCGCATCCGCTGGTTCACCGGCCGGGGCCGGGACAGCTTCTATTACCATGGTCTCGCCGGCGCGGTGGCGCGGCTTGCACGTGCCTACCTGCGCCTGCGGCCCGGCCTCGACCGCGCCATGCAGCTGCTCATCGACGCCAAGGATCTGGCCGAGCAGCAGGACCTCTACGATCGCGAGGTCGCGCCGCGGCTGTGGACGCCGTTGCTGTCGTGGGCGGTTTCGCGCCAGGCGACCATGAGCCTGCTCGGCGTCCCGCCTGCCCAGACCCGCGAGGTCGCCCTGCACCACGATGCCGACGCGCCCGCCGACCATTCCGTGGCCGGTTTCATCCGCGCCTGCGTCGAACGCGTCTTCCGCCAGTTGCCGCTGTCCAACAACTACTTCTGGACCTGCTACCTGCGCGGCGGCTACACCCCGACCTGCTGCCCGGAATACCTGAAACCGGGGAATTTCGCTGCGCTCAAGGCGGGATTGGTCGACCGCGTCGAGGTCCGCACCGCGACCGTCGCCAACCTGCTCGCTGCCGATCCCCGGCCGCTCAGCCGCTTCGTGCTGCTCGACCACCTCGACTGGATGGGCGCGCACCGTCCGATGGACCTGGGCGAGGAATGGCGCCTCATCCTGGAACGCGCCACCCCGGATGCGCTCGCGCTGTTCCGCAGCGCCCGCGCCGAACCGGGCTGGCTTGCGGATGCGCGCGTCGGTTCACCCAACAGCCCGATCCGGTTGAGGGACCGCCTGCGCTTCGACCGCGATCTGGCCGCCCGCCTGCATCAGCGCGACCGCGTCGGCACGTACGGTGGCTTTCATATCGCCGGGATCGTGCAATGAGCGATCTGGGAGTGCTGGCGAAGCTCGTCGTCGGCATGCCGCGACGCGGCAGCCACGCCGAACGCCTGGAGGGCTTCTACGCCGGCCAGGCTGAAGATTACGATCGTTTCCGCGTCGGTCTGCTGCACGGTCGCGACGAACTGCTGCACCGCCTGCCGTTGGAACCGGGCAGGCGCCTGGTCGAACTCGGCGGCGGCACCGGCCGCAACCTGGAGGCCCTGGGCGAGCGCCGCACGCTGCTGGAGCAGGTATGGCTTGTCGATCTCTGCCCGGCGCTGCTGGCCGTCGCGCGCCGCCGCAAGGACGGCCCCGGCTGGGCCAACGTCGAGATGGTAGCCGCCGACGCCTGCACCTGGCAGCCGCCGCAGCCGATCGACGTGGTGCTGTGCTCGTACAGCCTGACCATGATCCCCGACTGGCAGGCCGCGATCGCCAACGCCAAGGCCATGCTGAGACCGGGCGGAACCTTCGCCTGCGTCGATTTCACCTGCCTGCGCGCCAGCCCCGACGAACGGCCGCAGCCCGGCCTCGAACGCTGGTTCTGGCGCCGCTGGTTCGGTCACGACGGCGTTCGCCCCAGTCACCTGCACCTCGCCCATCTGCGCCAGACCTTCCGCCAACGCTACGCCGAGGTCCGCCGCGTCCGCCTGCCCTACCTGCCGATCCGGGCCGCGTACTACCTGTTCGTGGGCGAAAAATCCTGATGCCGCGCCAACGCCGCACCGAACCCGTGATCCAGGAAACCGCTGGTTGTCTGGCCGCCGACCGGGATCTGCGGGGCGGCGGATCGACCTGGACCCGACGCGGTGCCGTTGGTTCGTGACTTCAGGCAACAGCAGGCAGGCATCGCTTGGGCCCGGTCGACGCACCCGGACCATCCTTGGACTGGGGACGGCCCAGACCCTCGCCTGGGCCTCGACCTACTATCTGCCGGCCATGCTGGCCGTGCCGATGGCGCGGGATCTCCAGCTTCCGCCGGCAATGGTCTACGCCGCCTTCTCGGTGGCGCTGATCATCTCAGCCATCCTCGGACCGATCTCCGGCCGGTGCATCGACCGGCGCGGTGGTCGGCCAGTCCTGGCCGCCACCAGCGTGATCGCCGCAGCCGGATTGCTCATCCTGGCCCTGGCGCAGGGACCGGTCGGGCTGTTCGTCGCCTGGGCGGTGCTGGGCGTGGCCATGGGCGCGGGTCTGTACGAGGCGGCATTCGCCACCGTGGTGCGCCTGCATGGGAGCGACTCCCGGAGGGCGATGACCGGAATCACGCTCATGGCCGGATTCGCCAGCACGCTGGGCTGGCCACTGACGACCTGGCTGGAACACGCCTATGGCTGGCGCGGCGCCTGCGCCGTCTGGGCCGGTCTGCATCTGGTGGTCGGCCTGCCGATCCACCTGCGCCTTTCCTCGCCGTCGCCCGCAGGCGGGACGGCTCCGGACGCCCCGCCTGGGGCGACGTCGACCGGCCCCATCCCTGGATCGCCACGGGCTCCCGTCATCACCGGCCTGTTGTCGTTGGCCTTCGCGGTGACCTGGTTCACCAGTACGGCCATGGCGGCGCACCTGCCGTACCTGCTGCAGATCATCGGCCTGAGCCTGACCGCGGCGATCGCCGCTGCAGCCCTGGTCGGACCAGCCCAGGTGCTTGCCCGCATTGTCGATTTCAGCCTACTCAGCCGGACGCATCCGTTGTCGTCGGCCCGGCTCGCCAGCCTGGCCCATCCGGTCGGAGCGGTTGCCGTGCTGGTGCTCGGCCCCCCGGCCGGGGTCCTTTTCACCCTCTTGCATGGGGCCGGGAATGGGATCTTGACGATCGCCAAGGGGACGTTGCCCCTGGTGCTCTTCGGTCCATCGGGATACGGTGCACGGCAGGGACTGCTCATGGTTCCCGCCCGCCTGGCCCAGGCCGTTGCGCCGTTCCTCTTCGGACTCGCCCTGGAGCGCTGCGGGGCCGGGGCGCTATGGCTCACGATAGGTCTGGGTGCGGTCGCCAGTTCGGCGCTCTTCCTCATCCGAGCAACGGACGTTCAATCGCAAGCTCAGCACTGACAAATCAATGGTCGCTCGGCCATGGGTGTGGACCGGCGGTGCGGATCACCGCCGAGGAACGCACCTGCACCGGACCGCGCACCAGGATCCAGTCGATCCGGCGCTGGTCGCCGTCCCAGGCCGGGCCCTGGAAACCATGAAAGGTGGGTCCGGACGTGCCACCGGCGGCGGCCACGGCATCGCGCCAGCCATGGGCCAGCAGATGCGCCGGCGCGGGCTCCTCGTCGCCTTCGTTGAAGTCGCCGCCCAGCACCTGGGGCAGATCAGCAGGCCAGACGGAAGCGTCCTGCACCAGCATGGTCGCACTGCGACGACGGGCGAAGGCCCCGACGTGGTCGAGATGGGTCGAGATGAGTCGCAGACGGAAGCCCTGCTGGCGATGCCGGAGCACGAGCCAGTTGGCAAGCCGGATCGAGGCCGAATCCCATCCGCGCGAACCCGGCACGTGCGGACTCGCGCTCAGCCAGTAGCCGCCGCGATCGTCCACATTCCAGCGCTCGGTGCGCCAGAACATGGCGTTGACCGGAAAACCGTCTTGCGGCGTGCGCGCCAGACCCCAGGCCTGGAATCCGTCGAGCCGGGCAAGCAGGTCATCACGCTGGTCGGGACGGCATTCCTGGGTGCAGATCAGGTCCGGCAGGGCTTCCGCCAGGGTGCGGGCGCACAAGTCGCGACGATGCCTCCACCCATGCACGCCATCGTGGGCATCGGATTTCCGCAGGTTCGCGGTGACGACGCGGATGATCATGCAAACCGCGCCACCTCACGGCCGGCGACCCAGACGGAGCGGAGTCTTGGGCCGCGTGGCGTGGGCTCGACCAGGATCAGATCAGCCGCGAACCCCGTCGCGATACGGCCCTTGTCCGCCAATCCCGCGGCTTCGGCTGGCCGCTGGCTGACCAGGGCCCACGCCTCAGCCAGCGGCATCACCTGACGCTCCGCCATCAGGAACGCGGCGTGGAACAGGCTGGGGTAGTGGTAATCGCTGCACAGCGCCCCAGCCACGCCGGCCGCCAGCGCCACAGCGACCGACAGCAGGCCGAGGTGCGATCCGCCGCGCACCCAGTTGGGAGCGCCCAGCAGCACGCAGGCGCGGCGCTCCTGCGCGATCCGAGCCACCGCCGTGGTGAACGGGAACTCGACGATGCCGCAACCGCGCGCCAGGCTGGCGGCGACGGCCGCCTCGTCGTGGTCGTCGTGGCTGGCGAGCGGGATGCGCAGGGCCAGCGCGGTGCGGCACAGCTCAGCTTCCTGGATGCGTCCCAGGGCGCGCTGCGCCGAGGCGCGGGCGATCAGCTCGTCGATCGCCGTCGCGGCCAGGGTCGAACGGGTCGAAACGGATTTCAGGAAGCGGGCGCGCCGCACCGGATCGCCGTCTTCAGGCAGATGGTCGGCGGTGGACAGCAGGTGGACGCGGCCCTGCGCCATCCAGTCGAGCAGTTCCGCATGGCCATCCGTCAGGCAGACCTCGTGGCGGACGTGCAGGCGGGTGTCGCAACTGAGCGGGAAAAACGCATCGGGATCGAGGAGTCCGACCAGGTGGCGCAGGGTTTCCCGGCTGCGCAAGCCGGGTTCGAAGGAGTCCGTGGCCGACAGGAAGGCGGTGGTGATGCCGGCGGACAGCAGCCAAGCGTCGTTTTCGGTCAGAGCGATCCCCATCGGCACCACGACCCCGGGGCGAGGGCAGATGGCGCGTTCGAAGGCATCGCCGTGCAGGTCAATGATGCCAGGCAGCACGAGCAGGCCGCTGGCGTCCACGTCGCTCGCGCCCGGGGCGGAGTCGACGATGCGACCTCCGGCCAGCGCTACCTCGGCCGGAACCAGCTGGCCGTTGATGAGGACGGATCCTCCGACGATGCGGGCCGGCGCCGCGACCGCGGTGTCGGCAACCATCATCTCCACAGATCCTCTGCCACAGGGGACGCAGAGGTGTTCCACGGTTTCCAGACGCAAGATCGGTGTCTGTGCCTGATCTCCCGCTGGACTCCGCGTCTCTGCGTCCCCTGAGTTGAAAAGAACCGGACAAGTCACAACGCCGCCTTGCGGATGCGGGCCGAGATCACGTCGATGAGCATGACCGTGGCGATGATCATCGCCATGATCGCGGCGACCGCCGGGTAGTTGTAGGTCTTCATCGTCTCATTGAGGAAGAAGCCGATCCCGCCGGCCCCGATCATGCCCACCACCGCCGCCGAGCGCACGTTGCTCTCGAAGCGGTAGAGCGCGTAGCTGACCCACATCGGCAGCACCTGCGGAATCACGCCGTAGATCACTTCTTCAAGCCGGTTGGCGCCGGTCGAGCGGATGCCTTCGACCGGACGGTGGTCGATCGATTCGACCACCTCGCTGAACAGCTTGCCGAGCACCCCTGCCGTATGGACGGCCAGGGCGAGCGTGCCGGCGAACGGTCCGAGTCCGACCGAGACCATGAAGAACAGCGCGAACACCATCTCGTTCACCGCCCGCAGCATGTCCATCATCCGGCGGATCGGCTGGTGGATCCACCACGGCGTGATGTTGGATGCGCCCAGGATGCCGAGCGGTATGGCCGCGATCACCGCCAGGAAGGTCCCCCACAGGGCCATGTGCAGGGTGACCGCCATCTCATCCAGATAGGTGCGCCAGTCGGTGAAGTCCGGGGGGAAGAACTCGCGCGCCAGCTTGGTGCTGTTCTCGGAATGCTGGAGGAACAGCAGCGGATCGATGCGTGCCCCATGCCAGGCCCAGGCCATGAGCCCGGTGAAGCCGAGGAGGAAGCCGCCGTGCCACAGGGCTCGACGCCAATCGAAACCCTCAGGCAGAGTCGGGGTCGCAGACGGCGGCTGGTGCGAACCGGCAGGGAGCATGCGCGTCGATCTGGTTTGGGGCGTTTGGGTACCGGATCCTCACATGCCCAGCTTCTTGGACTCCACTTCAATGCCGTGAACTTTAGCCACCCTTCCGTTCCTCCTTGTTCTTCCATGCCCCT
>CAZZJC010000008.1:0-133688 GCA_964654285.1 uncultured Candidatus Kuenenia sp. | reverse complement strand
GCCGGGGGAGGACCCGGCAAGAATTTCTGGAATTTAACCGGCAAGAATTTGTGGAGTCCGCAACACCGGAGGGGTTGCCGCTGTGGAGGGGACGGATGCAGGCTCGGGCTGGCTGGTTTTCGGCGCTTCCGGTCCAGGGACTGAACGTGCTGCAACTGGCAGTCGTCGCACCACCGGCATCGGGTTCGCCGAAGGTGCCGTGACGGTCGCCGGCTGCGACCACCGCGACACGATGACCGGCAGCGCCTGGGCGAAGGCGGATCCGGCGGCGTCCCAGAAGCCACCGTTGTCGCGTTGGGCGGCAGTCTCCACTGCCTGGCTGATAAGTCGGGCCTGGGTCTCGGAACTCATTTGCATCATGGTCCGCCACTGGTCCATCATCGTTTGCACGTTAAGCTGGCCCAATTCGGCCTGCGTCTTGATGAACTCGGTCATATCAGTGCGGTTTTCCTGCCGTTCCAACACCTTCAACAACAGCGCCTGGGTGAGAGGGTCGGGCTCACGTCGGCCGCCGGAGGCAGCCGCCACATCCTTCATCATCGCCAGCAACGTGATCTGCATGCGTTCGTCCTGCTCGGCACGGCGGCGTTTCTCAGCCTCTGCCCGGGCGGCGGCCTCCTGGCGCTTCCGCTCGCGGGCTTCCTCGCGCTCGCCCGGCCGTTCCTCACGCTCCTGGCGGTGCCGTTCGCAGACCTCTTCCCGCTCACGTTCGCGATCGGCGACCAGGAGCATACGCTCGACCTCGATCAGGGCGTCGCGGTCGGCGGCCGACGTAGAGGGAAGGGCGTTCGCCTGCGTGCTCGCCGCTGGCCGTATGACTACCTGAATGGCTGATTCCTCTGGGATGATGATGGTCAGGGTTTGCAGTCCGCGCGGCTTCTCGCCAGTGGACGAACGCGGCGACAACCGACAACCGGTATCGTCCCGCTCCAAATCGCTGCGCCAGGTAGTCCAAGAAGCCGGTTCGCTCGGCAAGCGTGCTTGTGCTGACGTAGGAAATGTTATTTTGACCGGTTCGAATCCAATCCGCCCAGGCGAGTTGGACGGGCCTGTTAAACTTGGCCGAGTTCTCTCCCGGAGAACGGGAGAACCCAGCCCGGAGAGTGGTTCGACGTCCCGACCGGGGGTCGGATTGGATGCGGAAGGAGAACGCCGGCCTCTGCAAGTGCCCTCGTAAGCGGGCCATTTTGCGGGGGATGGAAACCGAGGGCTGTTAAGAAAAAACCCAGCCCGTTCTGGGCTGGGTTTATTTGGCTCCTCGGGGAGGATTCGAACCTCCGACCAAGTGATTAACAGTCACCTGCGCTACCGCTGCGCCACCGAGGAATGCGAGGCCAAGGAGGCCGGCCGGTTGGGAGGCCGGTTCGTTTGGCGGGGCGGATATTGAGTTGGGAAGAGGGGGCGTCAAGGCAGGAGCGGCGCTTGGGGCCGGGGCGCCTCGACAGCCGAATGGTGGCATCCTATGGGTAATGATGGTACGGCCGGCGGGATGCCAGTGTTCGCATATGGGTGGCCTCTTCAGGTGACCAGCGCGTGGCACGGGAATGCTGCGATATCACTGTGTTCGCCATGACGGCAGGCAGCCCATCGCGACTCGAGGATGCTGCCAGGAGGATCGAGATCCATCCCGAGGCCAGATACCGGATTCCAGGTGCAGTGGTGATTCCGCAGATTCCGACCCGGCAACACCTGCGCTCCACGGCCGAAGTGCGCAGCGTGAAGGGGGGCTGCGCTACGCAAGAATCTGACGCGGACGTTTGTGCGTTGCGTTGGACCAGCTTGCTGCCGATGGCCCTGGCTTGGGCCGCTGCACCGTCCCGCGAATGGACGCTGGAACACAGCAATCCCCGGGGAAGGACATGGGCTGCGATCCCGTGCCGATTTCGACGGGAGACAGTGCCGTCTCGTCCCGCCGATCGACCGCCTATTTCGTCATGTAGCGCTTGAGCAGCGCCGCCGTGGCGGGGTTGAAGCCTTTCACCGGGGCCTTCGAGCTGGCACGGCTGGCGGCGAGCTGGGCACGGACCTGCTTCGCGAGCACCTTGCCGAGTTCGACGCCCCACTGGTCGAAGCTGTTGAGGCCCCAGATGAAGCCCTGCACCGCGGTGCGGTGCTCGTAGAGCGCGAGGAGCTGGCCCACGGCGTAGGCGTCGCACACGTCGCCCAGGATCACGGTCGAGGGGCGGTTGCCGGGGAAGACCTTGTGCGGGATGAGCGCGGCGGGGGTGCCCTCGGCCTTCACCTCGGCGGCGGTCTTGCCGTAGGCGAGGGCGTCGGGCTGGGCGAAGAAGTTCGCCATCAGCTCATCGTGGTTGGACACCGGTTCGTCGGCCAGATGCAGCGGACGCTGGCTCTTGCGGAAACCGATGAAGTCGGCCGGGATGACGCGGCCCTGGTGCAGGAGCTGGTAGAACGAGTGCTGGCCGTTGGTGCCGGGTTCGCCGAAGTCGATCTCGCCGGCTTCGCGCGTGAGCTCCTTGCCATCGATGCCGACGCGCTTGCCGTTCGACTCCATGTCGACCTGCTGGATGTGGGCGGCGAAGCGGTGCAGGGCCTGGCAGTAGGGCAGCAGGGCGCGGGTCGGACGGCCGAGCACGCTGGTGTTCCAGATGCCGTACATGCCGAGGATCACCGGCAGGTTCTTGTCGAGCGGGGCCTCGCGGAAATGCTTGTCGATGCTGTGCGCGCCGGCGAGGAACTTCTCGACGTAGCGGTAGCCGAACTGGAGCGCCAGCGGCAGCACGCCGACCGCGCTGCACACGCTGTAGCGGCCGCCGACCCAGTCCCAGAAGCCGAAGATGTTCTCGGGATCGATGCCGAAGGCTTTGACCTCCGCGACGTTGGTCGACACCGCGACCATGTGCTTGGCGACCGCGCCCTTGCCGAGCTTCTTGAGCAGCCACGAGCGCACGGCGCGCGCGTTGAGCATGGTCTCGGCGGTGGTGAAGGTCTTGGAGACCACCACGATCAGGGTTCGCGCCGGATCGAGATCTTCGAGCGAACGCGCGAGATCGATGGGGTCGACGTTGGCGAGGAAGCGCAGGTGGCGCCCGTCGGCGGCGGCCGAGCACGACGGATCGGTGCGCAGGGCCTCATGTACGAAGTCGGGACCGAGGTAGCTGCCGCCGATGCCGATCGCCACGACCTCGGTCAGGGGCTTGCCGGTGACGCCCTTGCGCTTGCCGTCGCGGACCTGCTCGCTGAACGTCTTGATCTTGGCCAGGACTTCATGCACCTGCGCCACCACGTCGACGCCGTCGACCATCAGCGATTCGGTCTTGGGCAGGCGCAGGGCGTGATGCAGGACGCTGCGGTTCTCGGTGCGGTTGATCTTCTCGCCGGCGAACATGGCCTTGATCTGGCCCTGCAGGTCGACCTCGCGCGCCAGGTCGAGCAGGTGCTTGAGCGTCTGGGGCACCGCGTTCTGCCGGCTCCAGTCGAGGTAGATGGTGCCGAGCGGGTCGGTGTGCTCCAGGCTCATCGCGGTGCAACGCTTGGAATCTGCCAGGACTTCGCGCAGATGCTGGCCCTTGATCGATTCGGCGTGGCGGAACAGGGCGGCCCAGGCGGGCGAGGGGGTGGTGGTCATGGCGCAGCAGGATAGTGAGCGGGGGCGGTTCGTGAACCACGCAAATCCGGCCGGACGGCAGGCTCAGGATTCCGGACGCATCCGCCCCTTCAGGACCATCAGCAGCGTTTCGCGTAGGGCGGCCCGTCGCGGTGGCCGGCTGATCGCGGCGAAGCCCTCGCCAGCGGTGCGCTGGGCGAGGGCGCGGATGAGCACCAGCGGCGGCCGCTCGACGCCAGCGGCGGCCTGCCAGGGGCGCGGCCAGTCGGCGTCCCAGAGCACGATCTCGACCCGTTCGGCCGCGGCCTGGGCGGCGATGGGATCGTGGACCGATTCGCAGTCGCAGCCGAGGTCGGCGAGCATGAGGCCGAACATCGCGGCTTCCTGCCGCCTGGGCGAGGCGATCAGCACGCGCTGGCGGCCGAAGGGGAATGGTTCCGCATCGCCGTCGTGCGCGGGCGCGGACGAGACTGCGAGGCGGATGGCGCAGGTGATCACCGTGCCCTCGCCAGGCCGGCTCTGGACCCGGATGGTTCCGCCCATGAGTTCGATCAGGCTGCGGCAGATCGCCAGGCCGAGTCCGGTGCCTCCGTGGCGGCGCGTCGCGGAACCATCGACCTGGCTGAAGGGCTGGAACAGGCGGGGCAGCGCCTCGGCCGGGATGCCGATGCCGGTGTCGCGCACCGCGAGGACCAGGGACAGGTACCCGGTCGCCGGCTCGGGCGGCGGGGTGCGGTGGCTGCGGGCGTCGTGCGGCACCGCGACCTGGAGCACCACCGCGCCGGTCTCGGTGAACTTCACCGCGTTGCCCAGCAGGTTCACCAGCACCTGGCGCAGCCGGGCGGCATCGCCGATGAGCAGGTGCGGTATGGTCGGATCGATATGCGCGGCGAGCTCCAGGCCCTTCGCCTGGGCCGCCTCGCCCAGGGTGGCGAGGCTTTCCTCGATCACGGTGCGCAGATCGAAATCGGCCTGGTCGAGCACCATGCGTCCGGCGGCGATGCGCGAATAGTCGAGCACGTCGCTGACGATGCCCAGGAGGTGGTTGCCGCAGGACTGGGCGGTGCTGGCGAGTTCGCGCTGATGCGCGTCCTCGAGCTCGTCCAGGAGCAGGCCGGTCATCCCGAGGATGCCATGGAGCGGCGTCCGCATCTCATGCGAAACCATCGCCAGGAACGATCCTTTCGCCGCATCGGCGGCCTCGGCGGCGTCCTTGGCCGCGCGCAGGCTGGCGATCAGCTCGCGCTCGTCGGTGATGTCGCGCGCCACCACCACGAAGCCGCCGTAGTCGCCGCCGGTGCCGGTGCGCGGCACCCCGACATCGTGGATCCAGCGCCATTGGCCATCAGCGCGGCGCACCCGGTATTCATGCTCGTGGCGATGGTGCCCGGCGTGGGCGGCGAGGATCGCCGCCATCCAGGCGTCGCGGTCCTCGGGATGGACGAGCGCACTGACCTCGTCGCGGGTCGCGGCGACCAGATCGCGGCCGGCGAACTCGCCCAGCCGGCGGTTGACGTAGGTCAGGCGGCCGTCGGTGTCGGTGGTCCAGATCATCACCGGCGCGTTCTCGGCGAGCAGGCGGAAGCGTTCCTCGCTTTCGCGCAGCAGCTCCTCGGCCTGCTTGCGGTCGCTCGCATCGTGCACCACCACGATCCAATGGGTGATGTGCTTGGCCTCGTCGCGCAGCGGGCCGAGGGCGAGCTGGGCCCAGAACCGGCTGCCGTCCGCCCGGGCCAGCAGGAGGTCGCCGGACCAGGATCTTCCCTCTGCCAGCGCCAGCTGCATGGGCGGCGACAGGTCGCTGCCGCCGCCCAGGAACCGGTCGAGTTCGGTGCCGAGATGGTCCTGGGAAGGCAGCCGGATGAGCGCCGAGAAGGCGGGATTGACGAAGACGATGGCGCGCCGGCCGCCTCTCACCGAGGCGATCGCGATGCCTGCATCCGTGCGCGCCACCGCCGCCGCCAGGAGTTCCAGCTGTCCCTTGGCCCGGTGCAGGTCGCCCTCGGTGCGCCGGCGCACGGTGATCTCATGGGTCAGGGCCTCGGTCCGATCCTGCATCGCCTGCTGCGTGCGCTGGTGGTTGGCGAGGGCGCCGGTGACCAGCCAGCCGGCGAACAGCGACAGGACGCTGCCCAGGCCGAGCCCGGCCAGGACCGGCCAGGGCCAGTGGCGGTCCGTCCATGCCCCGGCCGGCCGGCAGGCCACGCTCCAGGTCTGGTCGCCGACCGGAATCGCGAACTGGGCCCAGCCCTTCGCCTGATCATCCCCGAACAGCAGCTTTCCATCGCTTTGGCGCAACGTCACCGCGAGATCCCCGTGTTCCGGGAAGATGCTGCCGACCAGATCCTTGAGCAGGCTTTCGGCGAGGACGCAGGCGGCATCCGCCGGGCGCCCTGCCGATGACGGGATGAAGACCACCAGGCAGGAACCGTCGCCTCCGGCGAGCGGCAGGGCGGCCACGCCGACCGCCGGGCGGCCGCCGTCGAGGGCGCGACGGGCCAACGCCAGACGGACGGGGTCGGCGGCGAGATCGCGTCCGGCCAGCGGGGCGGCAGGGATCGCCTCGCAACCGGTCAAGGGCAGGTGGAGCGGACGTGCCGCCGCCGGCACGACCCGGCCCTCGTTGAGGTCGTGCACGAGGTAGAAATCCCGTCCCGCCTTGCGCTCCTGGGCCTCGTGCTCGGAGCGCCTGCCGGATGGGACCACCGCCACCCGGCCGACCAGGGTCCAGACCGGGGTCGAACGCAGGATCCGCCGTGAAACGGTGGTGAAACGTTCACGTTCCTCCTGGCGATCAGCCGTGAACGTGGCCTGCAGCACCTCCAGCTGCTCGATCCGGTTCGCGATGCGTTCCGCCAGCAGACGGCAATGCTGATCGGCGGTCCAACGGAAGTCCCTGGAGGCAGCCTGTCGCAGGGAGGACCCCATCCAGAGCGACCAGACGGCCGCCACGCCGATGCCGATCCCGGCGACCGCGCAACCTGCGGCGATCGGTCGGAGGCGCACCAGCATGGACATGGGCGAGGATACCCTCCAACCGGCGCCGATGCCAACCGGGCCGGGTCGGGCCCGCTACCACTTCCTGAATTTGCGGTCCTGGCCTTCCTCGGGGTTCTTGTCCGCCTGCTTGCCCCTGGCCGCGACGATGACGGCGACCAGTACGCCGATGCAGACCAGGACGGCGACGACGCTGGCGAAGAGGATCAGCTTGCCCATGTCATTTCCTTTCCGCTGACTGGGATTTCAGCGACTGGTGCAGGATGGTGCCCATCAGGGCGTCGGCGGTGGTTCCGCCGCCGTTCACCATCACCTGCGGCGTGATCTGGATCTTGCCCTCCGATACCAGCTTCAGCAGTTCGAGCTGCGCCACGGACTCGCGGCCGAGCGTCTTCACCATCGCGTCGTAGGCCTTGGCGCGGCCTTCGCCGGTGATGATCTGGTAGTCGGATTCGCCCTTGGCCTCGGCGGCGCGCGCCTTCGCGCCCTGCTCCTTCACCAGCACCTCGTAGGTCGCCTTGGCGAGGTTGCGCTGCTGCTCGGCCTCCTCCTGCGCCTTCACCAGGGTCGCACGCGATTCCTGGGCTTTGCGCTGCTCGGCATACAGGGTCTGCTCGTTGACCGCGACCTCGCGCTCGGTCTGGGTCGCGATCAGCTTTTTGCCGGCTTCCGAGAAATCGAGATGGATGTTGCCCAGGAAGACGCCGTCGCAGGTGACATGCGCCTTGGCGAGTTCGATCTTCATCTTGTCATTGGCGACCTTTTCGATCTGGCTGCGGGCGTTGACGAATTCCAGGGCGTTCATCGTTTCGGCGACATTGCGGAAGATCGCGCGCACCGCCGGCAGGATGACCTTGGCCTCCAGCGTTTCGAGATGCTCGTCCTCCTGATCGTCCTGCACGTGGCGGTCGGGATCACCGAGCAGGGCGACCAGGTAGGGCGCATCCTTGGATTCGACGGCGCAGGCGACGCGGACGTCGACCGGGAACGAGAATCCGTCCTTCGAGCGCACCGTCACCGACCAGTCCTGTCCAGCCTGGCCGGCTTTCTTGGCCTGGCGCGACACCGCCTGCTGGTAGGTGTAGATGCGCTGGGTGGTCTTGATGATGGTCGGGCTGAAGGCGTGGGTATTGAGGTAATACGCCCCGGGTTTCAGCGGTTCACGCCAGATCCCTCGGCTGCCGGATTCGACCAGGGGCACGCCGTTGACCGTGACCGCGCCCTCCGGCGTGGCCTTCGGGATGGTGCCGGAACGGGCGGTGATCACCGCCACCGTACCGGGGGCGACGGTCAGCACATCGATGGTCTTCACATCGTGCAGGAACGGGTTGAAGCGGTAGGTGCCTGGGGTCAGCACCGTCGCCTGCGGTCCGCGCTGGCCGCCCTTGGTGAGGAAAAGCTCGGGATTGAGCATGTCGTTCGCCGCCGTCCAGGGCTTGGCGAAGATCTCGCCGTCGACCAGCGGTTCGCCATCCTTGGCGGTGACGAAGCCGAGCTTGCCGTGCTCGATGAGCGCCACCGGCACCTCGTCGACCTCGTACAGGAACGGGATGAAGCCGAAATGCCAGCCGGGGCTGAGGATCATCCCCTGCGGACCCTGTTCGCCGTTGCGGGCGACGATGTGGCCGGGCGGCAGCGGGGTGCCGAAATGCTTGGTCACCACCCCGGTCTTGTCGGCGGCGATCACCACCGACGAACCGATCAGGAAGCCGATCAGAACGAGCAGCGGCGCCATCAACACCAGGGCGATGCGTCCAGCCCGGGGCAGATTGAGCACCAACGCCATGCCGAGGGCGACGACGCCCAGGGTGGTGAAGAAGATGATGGCGATCATGGATGCTCCCGGTGCGGTCTGGGGTTGGGATTGACGGGCAGGACGCTCTCGGACGAAACCAGTGTGGCGATTCCGGGTTCCGGCGCAGAGGCAGGAAGAACCTACCCGGAAGCGTCCGCTCGGGCAATGCCTGCCGTCCAGAAGTCTCCGTAGGGCAGGACGGCAGGAATAGGGAGATGCATTTTTGCCATTACGGATTTACCAACAAGTTGACGGAAGGAACCTGGCTCGGCGGGCCCAGGCCCGCTTGGAATTCCGTCTTTATCGCATAGAGCGATTGCTCGCGGCCACCGGAACCATACCTGGGTTCGTCGACCTGCTGGTGAATCCTCAATTTTTGGCGGATGCGTCGGGAAGCGTCCCGGAAAGATAGCGCAGGTCGCGGATGCGGAAGGACTCTTTCGCTTCGAGGCACAACCAGATCTGCCGGCCAGCCTGCCAATCGATCATCTGATCCGGCGCCCGATCGCGCACCCCGGTCTTCGTCTCGAAGATCGGCAGACCGGTGGCGGTGGTGCCTACATGCAGGACATCTGATGCGAATCCCAGGCGGAGGTGCGATGGCATCAGCGACGAGGACTTTCCTGGTCGTCCGGGCAAAGGATGGTTCGCGAAAATGCCCGCTGACAGATCTCGTGCGGGGACGTCGGTATCGGCGAACAGAAGACGGAATACGACCTGGATGTCCTTCGCCTTGGGGCTGTTCCCTTCCACCGAGAACTCGAACCGGAAGGCTGGCGGGGGCGGATCGGGCAGGCGTAGCAGCGGCAGGATGATCCTCGCAGGGCCATTTTCCGAACGGACCTCCAGTGACCCATCGGCGAAGAGGGATTCCGGGGATGGCAGGACAGATACGGGGAAGAGCTCTCTCACCTGGTTCCGCAGTCTGGATTCAATGGCGGTTGGACGGCGTTGTAACGTGGACGCAGGCGATCGCCGGCGTACTGGCCTTGCCGGTACCAGGTGGCGTAGGGCTCGAAATACCGGTTTCCGCCCGCATTGTCCGTTGCACGTGGGGTCGTGATGAGACCGGCGTCGCCGCTCTTCGGCGCGGTGTGGCTGTTCCCCTGTGGACCGGCGATCATGGCGATTCCGATGCCCACCGGGATGAGGATCGCTCCAGCCCCGATCAGCAACCAAGCGGTACCGCTGATCCCTCCCGCTGGGCCAGCCGGAGGAAGCCGGACCAGCGCCTGAAGGAATTCCGGCGGCAATGGGGCGGGCGCGGGCGGCGGGGTGGAGGCCAGCCGTTCGAACATCCCGTCCAGATTGGCGATGGAGAGCCCGGCCGCTCCGGCCAGCCGGGCTCGGATGGCCTGCAGCGAGCGGAAGACCTTCTTGCGTGCGACCTGCTCGCTGCATCCCATGGCGACGGCGATCTGCTCGTAGGACATGTTGGCGAAGAAACGCAGCAGCACGGGTTGCCGCTTCGCATCCGGCAAATCGTGCAATGCCTGCCGAACCTGGTTCAGGCGTTCCCCATCAGCTGCAGCTTCCGGATCGTTCGCCGCAGTCGTCGTCGCGTCGACCTGGGGATCCGCGGCGCTGCAATCATGCCAATTCTTTTCCCGTCGCCGACGGGCGTTCACCTCGCGCATCAGGTTCAGGGATTCGCTCGAGGTGATCCGGACGATCCAGGCCCGGATGAAGACCTCCTGAAGCTCGGATTCCCGATCGTGGAAGGTGAACTGGGCGGCACGGCCGCGGATTTCCAGGAGCACCTCCTGGGTCACGTCCTCGGCCATATGCGGATCGCCCAGGATCCGGAAGGCGGTGGCATGGATGAGCGGCGTGACGGCGCCGACGAACCGGCTCCAATCCAGGTCGCTTCCGGATTCCCGGATGTGGCTGAACATCTGGGCCAGCGTCATCGTTTCGGTCATGGGCTTGGTCCGCCTCGCAATGCCAGGATCGCTCCTTCAGGATGCAGCTACAGGGTGATGGACGGGCGCGGGACTCGCAAGCCGCCTTCCTGCACGGGATCCTGGCGCCCATGGGGCCGGGATCCGGAGGCCACGGCACCGTCCCGTGGGCGCAAGGGGACATGGACGTCCGTCTCGCAGGGAAACCGCTCTCGACATCAGGCCACCGCCTCCAACGGCGCACGTCGAACGTCTTGCAGGTCCATCGAGGACCACTCGCCGGGGATGCGAGCGGCGGCCTCGGCCAAGGTCGGGGGCCAGCGACGGAAACGATGGTCAGCCCCGGCGCAGACGATGCGCTGGGATCCGATGGCGTGCCGTTCGCCGCTGATGGCATGGGTGACCGTCATGATGCAGCGCAGTTCGCAGTGCCCCAGCTCGGGAATGCCCAGCCGCACCACCACCGGATCGCCGAGATGCAATTCCTTGTCGAATCGACAGGACACCTCGCGCGTGATCAGGATCAGGCCATCCCGCAGCAACTGATCGATCCCGGCCACACAGGCGATGAGCCAGCGCTCACGTGCCTGGCCCATCCATTCCAGGACCCGGGTGTAATAGACGCCGCCGAGCAGATTGGTGTCGCCGATGGTCACGACATGGTGGAATTCATAGCAGCTCATACCGGTTTCCCTCATCCGTGAACGGTCAGCGGAAGCGATCGATCCGTCGGCGGGATCTTGGTCCTCCATGAAGACTCCCTTGGCATGCGGGATGGTGGATGCGCCGTTGCCGCATCAGCGGTTCCGACGGGTGCGCCGCCCGCATCCCACGAGCGCGAAAACGAGTCCGGCCAGCGCCAAACCACCACCGAGACCGCACTTCTTGCCACCACCGCCGCCGCCACCGCCATCCCCTGCCGGTGGCGGGATGATCCCGGTCACGCTCAGGGTGGCGATGGTCGACGTCGCCGAGCCGGCACGGTTCGTCGCGATGAGTCGGAACTGCATGCCGTTCTGCGCCATGGACGCAGCAGGCGTGGTATAGCTTGCCGCCGTTGCTCCCACGATGTCGGAGAAGGCACCGGCGGCCGAGGCGGATTGCCATTGGAAGGTCGGCGCCGGGCTACCGCTCGCGCTGGCGATGAAGGTCGCGGTCTGGCCTTGCGTCACGGCCTGATCCGTCGGCTGGGTGGTGATCACCGGGGCGACCACGATCGCCGCTGCTGTGACGGTCAGGGTCGCGATGCTCGAAGTCGCCGTCCCGGCGCTGTTCGTCGCGATGACCTGATAGCGGCTGCCGTTCTGGGCCAAGGTCGTCGCCGGGGTGGTGTAGCTGGCCGAGGTCGCGCCGCTGATGTCGGTGAACGCGCCCACCGCGGGAGCGGATTGCCATTGGAAGGTTGGCGCCGGGCTGCCGCTCGCGGTGGCGGAGAAGGTCGCGGTCTGGCCTTCCGTCACGGTCTGATCCGTCGGCTGGGTGGTGATCACCGGGGCGACCACGACCGCCGCCGCCGTGACGGTCAGGGTCGCGATGCTCGAGGTCGCCGTCCCGGCGCTGTTTGTTGCGATGACCTGATAGCGGGTGCCGTTCTGGGCTAAGGTCGTCGCCGGGGTGGTATAGCTGGCCGAGGTCGCGCCGCTGATGTTGGTGAACGCGCCCACCGCGGGAGCGGATTGCCACTGGAAGGTCGGCGCCGGGGTGCCGCTCGCGCTGGCGGTGAAGGTCGCGGTCTGGCCTGCGATCACCGCAGCATCGACCGGCTGGGACGTGATCGCGGGAGCGATCCCGTCGATGGTCAGGATCGCCTCGGTCGAGGTGGCCGAACCCGCGCTATTGCTGGCGATGACCCGGAATCGCGTGCCCGTCTGATCCAGGGTTGTCGCGGGCGTGGTGCAGCTCGCCGCCGTGGCACCGATGATGTCGACGAAGGAGCCGCTTCCCGCTGGCGCCGATTGCCATTGGTAGGTCGGGGTCGGCGTACCGCTGGCGGTGGCGGTGAACGTCGCCGTCTGACCCACCGTCACCGTGGCGTTCACGGGCGCGGTGGTGATCACCGGGATGCCGCCCGAACCGCCGATGGTCAAGATCACGACGGCGCTGCTGTCAGGCACGGTGAGGGTCCTGCCCGGAGCCGGTCCGATGAGGAGGTTTGCCGAGAGATTGCTGCTATGCCGGCCGGCGGTGGTGATCGTCGCCGTGCCGGCAGACAGGGTCCGGAAAGTGAACGTACCCATGGTCATGGTTCCCGACACCGGAGTTCCCGAAGCGCCCCCGGCGACGTATCCTGCCGCGCGGACCTGGCCGGAGGCGTTGATATCGGCCAGACTCCTGCTGTCCGGCACGAAGACGCCGGTGCTGCCCCCTGCCTGGCCGGTCAACGCCAGCCGGGTCTTGTCAAAGGTCAGGTATTGGTTCCAGGTGGCGCTGGCTGGCGCGCTGGCGACGTGGAAGAACACCACGACCGTGGCTCCTACAGCCGGGGTGCGGGAATCGCACTCCAGGACCACGGTGGGCGTGGCCGCGTGGGCGAACGTCGCCAACATGACGAGCAGCGCGCTGACCATCGATTTGAACATGGCGGATCCTTCGGGGTTGGGAATGCGGTGACGTGCCTCCTCAGGGGTAATGGACACCCATCCTGCTGGTCACGATCTCGAGATCCTGGGCATCAACGACGCCATCCAGATTGAGATCCCCCGGACTGGGCAGGGCCTGGAGAAACACCGTGGTATCGCCCGAGTTCAGGGTGCCATCCGACGCCTTGTAGACGAAGGAATCGAGGATGCCGACGGTGGGATTGGTGGCCGGGACGGCCCAGGTGAATCCGCCATCGGGGTTGAGGGTCAAGGTCCCGACGCCTGGCGGCGTGACGAGGATCGCGGTCAGCGCCGTCCCATTGGGGTCGGAATCGTTCGCCAACACCCCTCTGGCGGCAGGAACCGTCAGGGTATAGCCCTTGAAAATCAGGGCTTTCGGCACCCGGTAGTCGTCTCCGGTCGCGATCGGCGCCAGATTTTCGGACTGCAGCGGGTAGGTATTGGTGACGCTGGCGGCCCCTGCCGTGCAGGTGACGCTCAGCGTTCCTGAAACAATGCTGGGCAGATTGATTTCAAAGGTTTGCAGCGACGCGTAACGGTCGGGGAAGATCTCGACGCTCGCTGGTGGCGAGGAGAACGCATAGGTCCAGACCGCACCCTGTCCGGTGGTGCGGATGGTGACGAGAGATCCGCCAGTCAGCGCGCTGCCGCTTGACGGTGTGATCGCCAAGGCGGGGGCGGTCGCGACCACCGTCAAGGTGCCTTCGCGGGTCGTGGTCGGATTGTAGGAAGCGCCACCCTTGCCCATATCCGCATTGACGAGGCAGGAGTACCTCTTGCCATTTCTCGCTGCCGTGGCGGTGATCGTCAGGGTGTCGGTGGTGGCTCCGCTCACCCCGCCGCCATTGCTCAGCGCCACGCCGTTCTCCAGCCAGGAGAACCTTTGATTCACCGAAAAATTGGGAACGCATCGAAATACCGCCGTCCCGTTGGTGACCGAGGTGTAGTCGAACGGCTGGGTGTAGAAGGACAGGTCAACCCCCGCCGAGTGGGCTCGGCAGGAGACGAGGACCAGGACGAGGCAGAGGAGATGTCGGATCATGGGTGATTCCTGATCATGGTGCGTTGGGTCGGATGGCGATTTTAGTCCTGGCGATTCCCGCCAGATCCAGGAGGTCGGTTTCGCTCAGGCGCGGCAGGCCCTTGCCGGAATGCAAGGCCAGATGGTCGATGACCGCGTTGGCGAGATGGCCGTGCAGGACAGTGGTGCAGTGCACGGCATCGGGCAGGAAGCCGGCGGTGGCGGTACCGAGGCTGGCGTTCGTGGCGATATCCACCCCGCCGACGGTCAGGATCGGCCGATCGACCAGGCGCCGCAGGACGGTCTCGGCGTCGATCACCGGCAGACCACGGATCACCGCCGCCTGCATGGTGCAATCGCGAAGACGATGGGTCGCGTCGGTCAGCCGAAGGGCATCCGCCCGTGGCATCGGAATCGACTTCACCAGCGGAGTTCCATTCCAATCCGCTGCCAGCATGAGGTGGACGCGTTGCCCAAAGGCCAGCACCAGACGATCGAGGATCTGGGCCAATTCGCTGGCATATTGCCGACTGACCGCATCCAGACGTTGCGCAAAGACCGCTGGTTGGGCCAGGAGATCGCGCGAGATCAGGGGGAACAGCTCATTGTGCCCCAGGAAGATGAGCACGGCATCGAGGTCGTTCCTGCGCGCCACGACCTCATCGAGCCACGGTTTTTCCAGCACGGCACCATTGGTCACACCCCAGGCCGCCCACAGATGGCCCCAGCCCGGTCCGGGTCGGCCCGGACGCTCGGCCTGCCACCCCCCCAGATCGGCCCGTCCCGTCAACGCCAGGACATCCACCCAGGTCAGATCCGGTGCCCCCTGCGTCGGAGGCGCCTGCCGCGGCCTTCCCGCCGACAGGCTGTCACCGATGATCGCCAGACGGATGGTTGCGGCCGGGACTGGAGCCGTCACCGCCTCAGGCACCGATTCCAGCCGGTGTTGGCTGCGAATCCGGTCGGAAGACCATCCCCGATCATGGATCGGTTTCATTCCACCATCATGGGCGGAGACGCTCCACTGGGCCCATCCGGTACCCAGGCACACCCCCAGGAGCAAAGCAAGCAGGATGGCCCAGGTTACGGGCAGGCTACGCCGTGGTTCCTGACGGCTCGGGAGCGTAGCGGCCGGAACCTCACCTTGGGTCGGGTTGGACTTCATCAGCCACGAAGCCCCGTCCTGTCCCACTTGGGACCGGAGACTTAGAGCCCAAACCACCCTCCGTGTCACACTCGCGGTGACCTGCAGGTGGCCTGCAGGTGACCTGCAGTGGCTTAGCGCCGAGATCGCACCGCTGTTGTCTCCGGCATCAGTTCGACCAGTTTATTCGGTACATTCTATCCAGATGAGAAGCGACATGAGTGGCCTGGAACGATATAGGTGGGGGTTGCACCGAGGATCGCCCCCCATATATGGTGTATCCTCTCGCCGCTGCCGCCAACCCCACCAACTTCGCCCGCCTGCCAACCCGCGCCCGCCCCGGCGCGGTCAACCCCGCCGCCGCCCCGGCGCCAAGCCCCCAGGACCGCCATGACCGTCGCCCAACTCCAAGCCTATACCTTCAACACCAAGTACGCCCGCTACAACGCCGGGCTGGGCCGACGCGAGACCTTCGAAGAGGCGACCGACCGCGTCTTCAGCATGCATGAGCAGACCTACGCGCAGTTCCCGATCGCCGACGAGATCGCCTACGCCAAGGCGGCGGTGAAGGACCGCCTGGTGCTGGGCAGCCAGCGCGCGCTGCAGTTCGGCGGCCGTCCGATCCTCGACAAGAATGCGCGCCTCTACAACTGCACCGTCTCCTACTGCGACCGCCCGCGCTTCTTCCAGGAGGCGCTGTGGCTGCTGCTGTGCGGCTGCGGCGTCGGCTTCTCGGTGCAGAAGCACCACGTCGCCAAACTGCCCCCGATCCAGAAGCCGGGCAAGGACAAGGCGACGTTCGTCATCCCGGATTCTATCGAAGGCTGGTCCGACGCCCTCGGCGTGCTGATCTCGAGCTACCTCACCACCGACCAGCCCTTCCCGGAATACGCCGGGGTCAACGTGACCTTCGACTATTCCCAGATCCGCCCCCAGGGTTCGCCGCTGTCGAGCGGCATCGGCAAGGCGCCCGGCCCCAAGCCGCTCGAACGTTCGCTGGAGCAGATCCGTCTGGTGCTCGACAACCGCCTGGCGCTGTCCGGCAGCCCGGTGCGCATGCCGACGATCGACGCCTACGACATCGTGATGCACGCCAGCGACGCGGTGCTGGCCGGCGGGGTGCGCCGCAGCGCGACCATCTGCATGTTCTCGCTCGATGACGATGTGATGATCCGGGCCAAGACCGGCGACTGGTTCATCAAGAATCCGCAGCGCGGCCGCTCCAACAATTCGGCCCTGCTGCTGCGCGACCAGGTCTCGTACGAGCAGTTCGCGCAGCTGATGACCGCGGTCAAAGAGTTCGGCGAACCCGGCTTCGTCTGGGCCGACTCGACCGAGATCATGTACAACCCCTGCGTCGAGATCGGCATGTATCCGGTCGATGTGGAAACCGGGGCGACCGGCTGGCATTTCTGCAACCTCTGCGAACTGAACATGAAGGCGTGCACCACCAAGGAGGTGCTCGAACGCGCCTGCCGCGCCGCCGCCATCCTCGGCACGCTCCAGGCCGGCTACGCCAGGTTCGACTACCTCGGCCCGGTGACCGAGCGCATCGTCCGCCGCGAGGCCCTGCTGGGATGCTCGATGACCGGCATGATGGACAACCCGAAGATCGCCTTCGATCCGGCGGTGCAGCGCCGCATGGCGCAGCTCATCCTCGACGTCAACGCCGACATCGCCGCCAAGATCAAGATCAACCCCTGCGCCCGCGCGACCTGCGTCAAGCCGGCCGGCACCACCTCGTGCATCCTCGGCACCGCGTCCGGCATCCACGCGCACCACGCGCGGCGCTATTTCCGGCGCGTCCAGGCCAACATCGGCGAGGCGCCCTTCCAGTACTTCCGCGAGCACAACCCGCGCGCCGTCGAGAAGAGCGTGTGGAATCCCAACGGCACCGATGCGGTGATCACCTTCTGCATCGAAGTCCCGGACGAGGCCAAGACCAAGGACACCATGACCGCCGTCGACCTGCTGGGCCTGGTCCGCATGACCCAGGACAACTGGGTCGCCGCCGGCCGCCGGGCCGAAAGGTGCACCGCGTCGTGGCTGCGCCACAACGTCTCGAACACCATCACCGTGGGCGAGACGGAATGGGAACAGGTCTCGCGCTACATCTACGACCACCGCGCCGCCTTCGCCGGCGTATCGCTGCTGCCCGAGGGCGGCGACCTCGACTACCCGCAGGCCCCGTTCTGCGCCGTGTTCACCTACGACGAGGTGGTCAAGGAATACGGCGTCGGATCGCTCTTCGCCTCGGGCCTGATCGTCGACGGCTGCCACGCCTTCGACAATGACCTCTGGGCCGCCTGCGACTGCGCCCTGGGCCGCGGCAAGAGCCTGGAACTCCCGCAGATCCAGGCCGGCATGGTGGAAAAGGATCTGGCGAACCTGCAGGACAGCATCCGCAAACTGCTTCTGCAGAAGGACTGGGTCCGCCGCGCCCACAAGTTCGCCAAGAACTATTTCGCCGGCGACGTGCGCCGCATGACCTACTGCCTGAAGCGCGTCAACAACTGCAAGCTGTGGGAAGACCTGAAGCGCGAATACCTGCCGGTCGACTACACCCTGATGGCGGAGGAATCGGACGACACGAAACTGCTCGACGCGGTCGCCTGCGCGGGCGGGAAGTGCGATCTGGTCTGAGGCCAATGCCGTTTTCCAGGTTCCATTTTCCCGGGAATCGACTCCGCCTCCCAATCGACCGCTTCAGCCGTCCCTACGGGACTGCAAAAGGGCATTTTCCGCGCTACCCGGGGTTGAAACCCCGGGCTAACATCACTCCGTCCCTACGGGACGGGGATGATCTTTGACGGGAAGGCCGTGGCAGAATTGAAAAGGGACGATCTGGGCATTGGCCAGTTGTGCGGCGCGGGCCGGCGATGCAGCCATGGCGGATCACGATTTCACTGCCGTTCCATGGTCACTCCGGCTTTGGCCGGACTACCGAGGGGCCAACAGCCGGTTGCAAACCGGCTGTTCCAGGTGCAGGCGTTTTACCAGCGCTTTCGGGACATTAAGCCCGAATTGCCAAACCCCAGAGCGTCCCGTAGGGACGCTTCGACGTCAGCCCGGGGATTCAACCCCGGGAACGGCAAGCCGTCAGAGGTAAGTCCCGCAGGGACGACTGAGATCTGGAGCGAAGGTCAAAATCTCGGCGACGGATCAACCGGTACGACCGGTGGCAATGCGATCAGAAGATGGGTTCCATGCTTTTCGTTGTCGGTCGCCATTCGAGTTGCAAACCGGCTGTCTCAGGTGCAAGCGTTTTACCAGTGCTTCCGTGACATGAAGGCCGAATTTCCAAACCCCAGAGCGTCCCGTAGGGACGCAGCGACGTTAGCCCGGGGTTTCAACCCCGGGAACGGCAAGCCGTCAGAGGTAAGTCCCGTAGGGACGACTGAGATCAGGGGCGAAGGCCAAAGTCTCAGCGACGGATCAACCGGTACGACCAGTGGCAATGCGATCAGAAGATGGGTTCCATGGTTTTCGTTGGCGGTCGCCATTCAATCGGAAAGTCTCCTCGGATTAAGGGTCAGGGATCCGGAACCTAATCTGCGGGAAGAATGACCGTGACGACCGCTGCGCCTAACCTTCCCCCCGGTCTCGACCAGGTCGCCAACCGCATCGCGCGGATGTTCAAGCACCGGCGCAAGTGGGCGCGGCGGTCAGGCGTGACCTGCTTCCGGGTCTACGACCGTGACATCCCGGACCAGCCGTTGGTGGTGGAATGGTATGACGGCGATGCGGTGGTGTGGGCCTATGATCGCGCCCGCAACGAGACGGCAGAGCAGGAGACCACCTGGCTTGCCGGCGTGGTCGAAGCCACCGCCGCCGGCTTTGGCATCAGCGTCGATCGCGTGGTGTTGAAAGCCCGGCGGCGCCAGCGCGACCGCCATCGCGCGGCGGATGAACGCGAAGGCGAGGGCCAGTACCAGCCGCTCGCGAGCGACCCCGATGCCGGCCGGAAAGTCGTGAAAACCGTGCTGGAAAACGGGCTCTCCTTCGAGGTGAACCTCTCCGACTACCTCGACACCGGGCTGTTCCTCGACCACCGCGAACTGCGGGCGCGGGTGCGCGCCGAGGTCGCTGGCAAGCGCCTGCTCAACCTGTTCGCCTACACCGGCGCGTTCTCGGTGCATGCGCGCGCGGGCGGCGCGGCGGCGACGACCACGGTGGATCTCAGCAACACCTACCTCGACTGGGCCGGGCGGAACCTGGCGCTCAATGGCTTCCAGCCGGGGCCGTTCCACACCCTGGTGCGCGCGGATTGCCTGACCTGGCTGGCGCAGGCGCCGGCGGCCGGTTGGGATGTGATCGTCTGCGATCCGCCGACGTTTTCCAATTCGACCGCGATGCGCCAGAGTTTCAGCGTCGAACGCGACCATCCGGGGCTGATCGCGCAGTGCTGCCGCTGCCTGGCGCCGGGAGGTACGCTGTGGTTCAGCACCAATGCGCGCGGATTCCGCCTCGCTGACGGTGCCGTGCCGGCCGGTTTCGCGGCCAGCGACTGCACCGCGGCGACCACCTCCGAGGACTTCCGCGACCGGGTGCCGCGCCGGGTCTGGCGCTTCGGGCGGACCTGAGCCCGTTCTGACCGACCCCGGCAGGTGCACCCGGGGCATCCGGACCCGCCAGACCGCCGCCGGTTGATCGGATCGTTCCGGCGGGTCGAGCGGAACCGGTGCGCAACCGCGCCGGAAGGGTTATCCTTCCTGGTTCCACGCTGGTCCTGCCTGGCGCGAACGCCGGACGCCGCCGTCCGTATTCCCTGGGGGATGCCGGCACCCAGCCCAAGGAGAACCCGATGCGAACGAGACGGCCTGGCCCATTCCACCTCGGCGTGCGCATCTCCTGTTTGCTGGCGCTGACCGTCCTGGCAGCGGCAGAGGACGCGCAGGAGGTCGAACTGGTCCTGGAAGCCGCCCTGCCGTACCAGGCGGTGGGAAGCGATGGCACCCGGCCCGAGCAGGACGTGGTGCTGACCCTGCGCGTGGGCGACGGCGGCGCCGGCACGAGCGCCTGGGCCTGGATCGCGGCGCGGCCGGATCAGGAGCATCCGGTCGCGATCAGCTCGTCGCGGCTGACCGACACCCGCCTGGAACTGGCCGGCCGGATCAGTTTTCTCGACCGTTTCCCCACCCATCAGGGCGGCGATGCCCTGGTGACGGTCACCGCCGAACGCCGGGGCCGGCGCTGGCATGGCGGCTACACCCTGGAGGTCGACGCCAAGGAACTGCTGCGCCATCGCCAGGAGGTCGCCATCGCGAACCGGCTCGACTGGGCCGCCATCCAGGGATCGGTCGAACCGGGGCGGCGGCTCTGCCTGGCGGCGGCCAAGACCGTCTTCCATGGCAATGATCGGACGTCCTACCAGATCGTGCTGCGCGGAAATTCGCTGGGACGGGTTCCCCGACGGTCCGAACGCATCGCCGCCGACGCCTGGTTCCCCTGGCTGGTTGGCGGCGATCTTCCCGCCGCGCCGATCAGCATCCTGCGCCAGCGCCTCGCGACCACCGCCGCCGAACACCCCGGCGTGGCGGCGGCGGCCTGGGCGGCCCTCGCCCGGCGTGGCGAGACCGACGCCGCCGCGCAGGCCCTCGTCCTGGCGCAGCAGGCCGTGACGGCGCTGGGCGCGCCCGCGCCTTCGGCATCCTGGTTCGAGCCGTCGCGCGAGGTGGCCGGGCTGGCCCTCGCCCTGGCCTGGAGCCAGGCGGCCTGGAGCGACACCGATCGCCGGACGATCGCAGACGCCCTGCGGCAGGCGCAACGGGATCTGCTCGATGCCGCCCCGTCCGCAGCCGCCCGGAATGCGCGCACCGGTGCGATCGGCGGCCCCTGGGATCCCCGCCTGGCGGCGACGCGCAGCGCTGCGGGCCTGGCCGCCCTGGCCCTGCTGACCCTCGGCCCGGATCCGGCCCAGGACGCGGTGCTCGAACGCTGCCGGCTGACGCTCCGGCGATTCCTGGTCAGCGGCCTCGGCGAATCGGGCGCACCGCTGGGACATGCCGGCACCGAGGAGGCGCTCCAGCTCGTCGGACCGTTCCTCGCCGCGCTCGCGGCGACGACCGGCGAACGACTCGAGGAGGGGACCGGCTTCGCCCAGGCCGGCGCCTGGGCGGCGGTCACCGGCGGGCGCATGTTCCTCGCCGGCGACCAGCGCCACGGCGCCTGGCAGGTCTTCACGCGCCTCATCAGCGCCCCGGAACGGCTTCCATTCCTGCAATTCTACCACCTGCGCCATCCGGTCGCGGCGCGCGACGGGTGGGAGGCGCTGTTCGCCCTCGTCCTCGCCCGCGATCGCGAGCCCGACGGCTGCCATCCCCCCACCGAGATCGAGGATCAGAAGACCGGCGCCCTGGCGCTGCGCGCCGGCTGGAAGGATCCCGACGCCCCGGTGGCGATCCTGGTCAATGGCATGGGCTGCGCCCCGGCGATGGTATGGCAGCACAGCCTGATCCTGGCCGGGGGCGGCACGGAATGGCTGCCGGGGCCGACCTATCCCCACGGCGAGTTCCGTTGGCCGCGCGCGGTCGACCTGCCCCAGTTCCAGATCCGTGGCACCCAGGAACGCGGCCGGGCCTGGGTGTCGGCCAGCGCGCCCGGCAAGGTCACCCGGGTCTTCGCCGATCCGCCCCACGGCGGATCGGCCTCCCACACCGGACACGACTACCAATACGACCGGATGGCGGACGTCGCCGAGAGCGGTCTTTCCGATCTCGTGCGCAAATGGCAGACGGTATCGGTCGATTTCGCCGAAGCGCCGGATCCCGCCCTGACTGCGGTGCTGGTCGCGAGCAGTTCCGGTTTCCCGGGCCGGTCGCGGTGCTGGTCGCTGCCGCTGGGCCCGCTTGCGGCCGACGAGGTGACCTGCGCCCAGAACACCTTCACCGTGCAGCCCAAGGGTTCGCCCTGGATCCTGCGGGGAACCTGCGTCTTCCCGGACACCTCGCAGCCTGCTTTCGTCGCGGCCGCCGATGGGGCGCCGGCCCGGATCGAGGTTCCGCTCGGGCGTCCGAACGTGTCCACCAGCCTGGAGGCGACCACCGATGCGATGCTGAAGGGCACCGATCGCGAGGATGCCGATCCCGCCAACGTGCGCGAACAGGCCCCGTCGCTGGACGACGTGACCGATCTCGACAGCGGGGCCAAGGATCAGCGCGAACGCGAGGCGGGCTGGGTCTACGTCAAGCTCCGCAAGGTGTACACCGACGCCAAGATGGGCCGCCCCTACATGAAGGAGCGCCTGCGCAACCATGGCGTCCTGGTGCTGACCCTCAGCAAGGGTCCGCCGCCGGCCATCGCCGTGCTGCCGCCCGGGGAACCGGCGCTGCTGCGGATCGGCACGCGCACGCTGACCTACTGGGAATTCTGGGGGGAATTCGGCGCAGAGGTCAGGCCGGCGGGGGCGAAGCCAGCGGAGGCCAAGCCTGCGGAGGCAAAGCCATGAGAACGCACCTGATGTCCCTGCTGCTAGGGCTGCTCGCGATCACGGGACTGGGCGGCGGCGAACGCCAGGTGGCCGAGTTCACCCTGGTCGGCGGGGTGCCCATCACCACGTCGGAGACCATCTGGGCGGAATACGACCGGGGACCGGCGGCGGGCGCGGCGCTCGACCTGGTCGTCCGCCTGGAATGGGAAGACGGCCGTCTGCTGCCGCAGGCGTGGTGCCGTTTCAGCGACCAGCCCGAGCGCCAGATCCTGGCCCTGGTCGCGCCGGTCGCCGCCACGGGCGAGGCGACGACGGTGACGCTCGCGTGCGAGATCCAGCCCGTGCGGCGGATCCGCAACCGTCCTTTCGCCGGCGGTTCGCTGGAATGCCGGCTCGACCTCGCGCGCGCGGATCGCACCTGGACCGCCGCCTGGACCTGCACCGGCCGCCCGCCCGGCGCCCCCATCGCGCCCGAGATCCCCAGCGCCTTCGGCTTCCAGCCGGGGGCGCGCGGCCAGCTCGATGGCATGGACGGGCAACTGCTCGGTGCGATCGCGGCCCGCACCACCCGGGGTTCGGCCACCGCCGGACAGCGGCCTGGACCACGACCGCTGGCGCCGGCACCGCGCTGGCAGGCGGGCGCGCATCCACGTCTGCTCTTCACCCCGGCCGACCTGCCCCGCCTGCGCGCCTGGGCCGCGACCGGATCCGGCAAGACCGTGGTGGCCTGGCTGCGCCGCGAAGTGGCGTGGGCGAAGCTCAAGGGATTCGCCTTCCATCACGAACAGGGCGCCGAGCACAGCATGGAAGGGCTCTTCGCCGCCGGGGCCGGGCTGCTGTACCAGCTCGACGGCGACCCGGAGATGGCCCGGCAGGCGCGGGAATGGGCCTGGGCCGGCATGACCACCGCCCTGCCCAACCTGAACCAGTGGCGGCTGTCCTACCGCCTGCTCGGCGTCGCCCTGGCGTATGACCTCTGCTACCACGCCTGGGACGAGGAGTTCCGCAGCAATGTCTACCACTACCTGAATCTGCGCGCGCTCGAGGCGGCCCAGCGCGCGGATGTCGTCGATCCCCTGGGCTACGGCGACCGCTACCAGTACTGGGGCGACCTGCGGGGCGTCTCTGGCGGCAGGTGGGGGCCGCAGGTCCGCTATGACGTGGCGGCGGCGATCGGGCAGCTCGCCCTGCTCGGCGAACCCGCGCCCATCCCCGCCGTGCCCGAGATGGAGGCCCTGACCGTCATCGAACCCGGCCGGGATTTCCGCCCGGCGATCGGGGTGCCGGTGGTGGATCTCGCGAGCGGAACGATGTTCGAACGCTGGCTGGTCAATGGGCCGTTCCCGCGCAACGACCCCGACCCGCTGGCCGCCAGCGGGAGCTGGACGGGCAGCCGGCCGGCGCCCGGCCAGCGGGTGAAGAGCCTGGGCGGGGTTGCCGTCGACTGGCGTCCCTATTCCCCGACCTGGATGCTCGGCGACTGGGCCGTGTATCCCCGCAATTGCAACACGTTCTTCTTCGGAGGGCCGAAGGGGAACGGCTATCCACCCGGCTTCGAGGTCCTCAAGCAGATCGATGATCGGAACCGCCAGGATCCGGCCTTCCCGCGCGGCATCGCGGTCACCCTCTACACCGTCTGGCGCAACCGCGACATCGAACTCGTCCAGGCGAAGCCGAACTGGCGCTGGGCCTCGCAGGGCGTGCGCATGTGGTTGAACGGCACCGAGGTGCGGGACGGCCAGATCGTGCGCGTCTCGCCCGGGCTGTATCCGGTCCTGGTCCACCTGCCGGTGACCGGTGGCTACAACCGCCAGGCCCCGCATCTGACCGAGGTCACCCGCGAAGACCTCGCCACCTGGAAACGCGGTCGGCAGGCGAGCCTCGCCCAGTTCGCGCCCGGCGCCGGGCCGGACCGGGATCTCACCGCCTGGCTGGCGGGCGCGCTCCTGACCAAGGTCCGCATCCACCTCGAACGCGCCATCGATCCGGAAGGCTGGAAGTCCTGGGAGAACAGCGAGCACCTCGCCACCTGCGTCCGCGTCGTCCGCAACGCGATCGGTCTGGATGTCATGGCCGGCACCGGGCTGGAGCGGATCACCGCCCCGGCCGCCCAGGCGCAGGGCTTCATCGATGGGCAGGTGCCGATCTCCGCCGTGGCACGGCTGTTCGACCTGCTGCCGGCGGAAGACCAGCCGCTGGCGCGCGTGCTGATGGATCAGCATGGCCTCGGGCTGACCCGGCCGCATGAGGCGATCGACCTGCTGTGCGCCCTGGCGCCCGAGTTCCGTAGCAGCCTTCCGGTGCGGCAACCAGCCGCCGGCAGCCACTTCGCCGCCACCGGCGTGCATCTGTTCGCCAAACGGATGCCGCCGGCCGGGCGCGGCAACCTGCTGTTCGCCCTCCATGAGGGCCGCGAACCCCTGTCCGGCCTCGGCTCCGTCCTGAGCGCCAGCCTGTGGGAACAGGGCAGCCCGGTGGCAGCCGATCCATGGGACGGGAACGGAGACACCCTGGTGTCCAAGCGGGAAAAAGGCCGCCGCGCGGCGCTGATGCACCCGCGCGTCCTGTTCACCTCGGCCGCACCCAGCATCGAGGGCTTCCATGCCATGGCGGCGGCCACGGTGGCCCACCGTCAGGTCGCAGAGGATGGATCCGGTTCGGTCGCCCTGCATCTGGACCGGTTCCAGGCCGGGAGGCTGAACGACCAGGGCAAGGTGGAGCTCATCCCGGGCCAGGTTCCCGGGATCGGGATCCGGCGCGCCGTGGTCGTCGATACCGACACGTCCCCGTACACCGTGATCCTGGTCGACCGCATCGCGGGAACCACGGCGAAGATGCCCAAGCGGCAGAGCTTCTACCTCAACGGGCTGGCCCACCTGACCCGGAACGCCTCCGGTTTCAGCATGTTCGAACCCAAGTCCAAGACCGCCGATCCGGCCGCGACCTGGATGCGCTGGATCGCCCTCGCCGACAAGCGCGTGCGCGTGACCATGGGCAGGATCAGCAAGGACGGCGGTTCGGGCCAGCTCCTCGTGAGCATCGATGACGAGCTGCCGGACATGGAACGCCGGGCCGACCAGCACGTCGACCAGCTGGATGGCCCCGGCCGGAAGGCCGCCCCGGCGCCGCTGGAGCCGGACGACCTGAACCTGGAGGACAAGCCGGCCAAGGGGAAGGCGCCCGGTGGCAAGGAGGAGACGATGAAGGACGATCTCATGATCGCGGTGATGACCTTCGGTGCCGGCGCGCATCCCAAGGTGGCCATGACCGGCAGCGGTGAGAACCGGACGATCACCGTCGGCACCCGGCGCTACGCCTACGACGGCAAGGTCATCGCCCGCCAACCCTGACCCGCCGCCGCATGCGGGAACCCCGCGCCGCGCATGTCACCACCCAGCGTCCCGCGACGGGATTGACGCGTGCGACGGCGACCGAGCATGCCCGGCGCCGGTCACGCACGCCGGCCCGGAGCCCCCCATGGCTGACGCCTTCGCCCTCGCCGAAACCCTGGCGAAATTCGATCAATCGCACCTGCTGGCCGGCCTTGCCGACCTCGCGCCGGCGGATCGCGAGGCCTACCTCGCCCGCCTCGCCGCGATCGACTGGGAGGAGCAGCGCCACCACAGCACGCCGCCGCCGATGGGCGCGGTGGGTCCGAGCCGGGTCGTCGACTTCGCCGAACGCGCCCGGCGCGAGGCGGAGCTCGCCCGGATCGGCGAGGCCACCTATCGCGCGGGCGCCGTCGCGGTGCTGATGGTCGCCGGCGGCCAGGGCACGCGGCTGGGCTCGAGCGCGCCCAAGGGCTGCTTCGCCCTCGCACCGCACAGCGGCAAGAGCATCTACCAGTTGCAGGCGGAAAAGGTCCTGTCGCTATCGCGCCGCATCGGCAAGGCGGTGCCGTTCCTGATCATGACCTCGCCGATGACCGACGCCGAGACGCGCGAGTTCTTCGCCGCCCACAACGACTTCGGCCTCGCCCCCGGCCAGGCCCGCTTCTTCAGCCAGGGCACCGTGCCGAGTCTCGACCAGCAGGGCCGGGCGCTGCTCGCCGCGCCAGGGAAACTCCTGGAAAATCCCGACGGCCACGGCGGCTGCTTCACCGCGCTGGTGAAGTCCGGCAACCTCGCGGCGCTGCGCCGGCAGGGCGTGCGCCAGATCGTCTACATCCAGGTCGACAACATCCTCGCCCCGGTCGACGACGCGCTGCTGGTCGGACTGGCCGAAGTGGAGCACGCCGACGCCATCACCAAGGTGCTCGAGAAGGCCCATCCCGATGAGAAGGTCGGGCATCTGGTCAAGGTGGACGGCCATGACGTCATCATCGAATACACCGAGGTCACGCCGGAGCAGACCCGGTCGAAGAGCGCGACCGGCGAACTGATCTACCGCTGGGGTTCGCCCGCGATGCATTGCTGGTCGGTGGCGTATCTGGGCCGCCTCGCCGACCAGGGCTACCGCATCCCGCTGCACCGGTCGGCGAAACCGCTCAAGGCGTGGCTCGATGGAAGGATCCAGGAGGTCAAAGGCTGGAAGAACGAGCGTTTCATCTTCGACCTCATCCCCGAGGCGAAGGTCAGCCTGGGCCTCGCGATCGACCGCGACGCCGAGTTCGCGCCGGTGAAGAACAAGGACGGCAGCGACAGCCCGGCCACCGCCAATGATCTGGCCCATCGCCAATACGCCGCATGGCTGACGGCGGCGGGGGTGAAGGTCGATCTGCCGGCCGGAGCGCGCATCGAGATCAGCCCGCTCTTCGCGGCCACCAAGGCGCAGTTCCTCGCCCGCTGGGACGGCCGGATCAGCACCGTGAGCGGCGACTACTACCTCGAAGGCTGAAACCGCATTGCCCGTGGTCCCCGGTCGGGACCCTGCCGGACCCCGGTCCGGGGTCCGGCAGGGCCTAGGCCTGGCTGATCCGGGTCGGCTGGTTCGATGAGGCCACCTTTTCCGGGGTCGGGATGAAGCGGTTCCACCACTCCTGGCGCTGGTCCTCGGTCCAGGCCTGCGGCAGGCCGGTGGCTTCCAGGGCGCGGGCCATCTCGAGGGCGTTGGGACGGTCCTTGGGGTTCTTGGCCAGTCCGGCCATCACGATCTCGGCGAGTTCCGGCGGCACGTCCTTGGCATGGTCGAGCAGCGGCGGCGGCGGTTCGTTCAGATGGCTCATCACCATCGCGATGGGGTTGTCGCTCTCGAACGGCAGGCGGCCGGCGAGGAGCGACCAGGCCGAGGCGGCGAGGCTGTAGATGTCGGTGCGGCCTTCGATCGGCTTGCCTCCGGCGGCCTCCGGGGCGATGAACGCCGGCGTGCCGAGGATGGTGTCCTGCTGGGTCAGGCGGACTTCCGCCGCATCGGCGCGGCGGACCAGGCCGAAATCCAGCACCTTGAGCACATCGACCTCGATCCCGAGGCGGCAGGCGAAGAGGTTGGATGGCTTGATGTCGCGATGGACCATGCCGCGGTGGTGCGCCTCGCCGAGCGAGCGGCAGGCCTGCACCAGGAAGTGCGCCAGCCGGGCGGGCGAGAGCATGCCGTAGCGCTCCGCCAGCCTTTCCAGGTCGATGCCGTCGAGCAGCTCCATGACGTAGTAGAACTGGCCCTGTTCGCTCACCCCGAAGTCGAAGAGGGTGACCGTGTGCGGCGAGGCCAGGCTGGCGGTGGCGGCGGCCTCGCGGCGGAAGCGCTCCACGGTTTCAGGGTCGGAGGCGCTGGAGCCGAGGATGAGCTTCACCGCCGCCGGCCGCGCCAGGAGCTGATGCCGCGCCTCCCACACCTCGCCGAAGCCGCCCGCGCCGAGCTTGCGCAGCAGGCGGTAGCTGCCGAGCGGCGTGCCGACCTGGAGCAGCGCCGGATCGACGCCCACCGCCTTGCCGGCGGCGGTGGCGGCGGCGCTGCGGCCGATCACGTCCTCGAGCTCGCGCAGGTTGCCCGGCCAGGAGTGCGCCTTCAGGCGCTTGAGCGATTCGCTGTCGATGCCGCCGAGTTCGCGACCCAGCCCCTGGGCCTGGCGCTTGAGCAGCGCCTCGATCAGGGCGGGAAGATCGTCGCGGCGTTCGGCCAGCGACGGCAGCTTGAACTGGAGTTCGAGCAGGGCGTAGATGAGCGTCGAGGGGATGCGCTCCGGCAGCTTGTCCTCCACCAGCGCGGTGACGCAGATCAGCCGCGTGTCGGGCACCGGGCGGCGGCCCGCCTCGCGCTCCTGCCGCGTGTATTCGACGTAATCCGCCAGGGCGCTGAGCGCATCGTCGCCCAGGCGTTCGAAGCGGTCGATCATCAGCGAACCGCCATCCGCGAGTTCGAGCCGCGACGGCGCGGCCCCGCCCCGGGTGAAGGGGGGCGCCTCGACGCCGACCGAGCTGCCGGACAGGCGGGCCGCGTCGAGGGCGATGAACGGGCAGTCGCGCCGGGGCGAGGCCGCATGGATGGCGCGCGCCACCGCCTCGGCGCCGCAGTCCGGGCGCGAACGGATGAGCGCCGGCTCGCTGCCCTCGGCGCCGGAGGCGATCAGCGCGCGCAGCTGACGCAGGGCCGGGCTGGAACCGAGCAGGGCCCAGTCGATCCGGCGCAGGGCCTCCTGCTTTTCCGCCGTCGCCACGGCGAGTTCGCGCGCCAGGGCCTGGTTGCGCGAGGCGAGCGAACGCGCGAGCAGTTGCGCCGCGAGGTGCGCGTTGACCCGCGCCAGGACCTCGTCGGGTTCGAAGGGCTTGGTGACGAAGTCGACCGCCCCGAGTTCGAGCCCCTTGACCTTGGCCGAGGTGTCGTCGAGGGCGGAGCAGAAGATCACCGCCGCCTGGGACAGTTCAGCGTCGGCCTTCAGCCGCCGGCAGACCTCGAAGCCGTCGATGCCCGGCATCATCACGTCGAGCAGGATCAGCGCCGGATGCGCGCGCCGGGCGATGGCCAGGGCGGATTCGCCGTCCTTCGCCGCGAGCAGCTTGTGCCCGAGCGGCTTGAGGGTCTCCATCAGCACCTGGATGTTGGCCGGCGTGTCGTCGACCAGCAGGATCGCGATCGGACCATGGGCGGGCGAGGACGAGGCCAGCGCCTCGGCATCCTGGCCGGCGAGGCCGATGCGGGCGAGTTGCTTGGCGAACCAGTTGCTCATGACGGGATCCTCAGGCGTTGGGGTTGATCAGGGCGTCGAGACGGGCGAGCGCGGCGGCGAAGTCGAAGTCACCGGCCAGGCGCTGCACCTCGGCCAGGGCGGGATGCCCGGTGGCGGTGGCGAGGCGTTCAGCAAGGTCGCTGGCTGCGGTGTCATCGCCAGCGAGCAGCGCGCGCAGGCGCAGCAGCCCGGCGCGCTGCCCGGCCAGGGCGGCGGCGGGATCGGCGATCGCCAGGGCGGCGGCGGCTGGCAGCAGCGGGCGCAGGCCCGCGAGCACCGGATCGAGGATGCCGGGCAGGGCGGCCAGGGCCTCCTCGCCGGCGCCGGCGGCCAGGTCGCCTTCCAGGGTGGCGGCGGCGGCCTGGACGCTGGCGATGCCGAGATTGGCCGCCACGCCCTTGAGGGTGTGGGCCTGGCGCCGGGCTGCGCTGCGGTCGCCGGCCGCCAGCGAGCCCCGGATGCGGGCCACCACGTCCACTTCGCTGGTGGCGAAGCGTTGCAGCAGCCGGCGGTAGAGCTCGCGGTTGCCGCCGACCCGGCGCAGGCCGCTGGCCTGATCGACGCCGGGCAGGTCGGCCGGCAGCGCCGGGGCGGTCTCCGGCGCCGGCGGAAGCCGCCGCAGGGCCGGCGTCGCGGTGGGCTGCGGAGCAACCGCCGGCCCGCCGGCCGCGTCGCCGGCCGGCATCCAGCGTTCGAGAGCGGCGTAGAGCCGGGGCGGGTCGATCGGCTTGGCGACATGCTCGCGCATGCCGGCGGCGAGGGCCGCCTCGCGGTCGGCGTCCATGGCGTTGGCGGTCATCGCCAGGATGGGGATGCCGGCGAAGCGCTCATCCGCGAGGATGGCCCGGGTGGCGCCGAAGCCGTCCAGCTCCGGCATCTGGAGATCCATCAGCACCAGGTCGAAGTCGGTGGACATGCGTTGCACCGCCTCGCGGCCGTTGGCGGCGATGGTCACCTCGATGCCGACCTGCTGCAGCAGCTCGCAGGCCACCTGCTGGTTGATCTCGTTGTCCTCGGCCAGCAGCACGCGCCGGCCCTGCAGGCGCGGGTGGACGGCGGCGGGATCGTCGGTCGGGGCCGGTTCCGGCGCGGCGACACCGTGGCCCAGGGCCCGCATGGCGGCATCGAGCAGGGAGGACGGGTTGACCGGCTTGGCCAGGATTCCGTTCAGGCCGCAGCGCTGCGCCTCGTCGCCCAGGCCGTCGCTGCCATGCGCGGTGGCGAGGATGATGGCGGGTGCCGGGGTCACCGAGGTGAGCAGGGCGCGGCTGGCGGCCAGGCCGTCCATGCCCGGCATGCGCCAGTCCATGATGACCAGGCGGTAGGGATCGCCGGCCTGGACGGCCTCGACCGCGGCCTGGATGGCGGCCGGGCCGCTGGCCACGGCGGTGGGGCGCAGGCTCAGGGACTCCAGCAGGCCGACCATCACCTGGCGCGCGCTGTCGTTGTCGTCCACCACCAGGCAGCGCAGGCCGCGCAGGCCCGCGGCATGGCGCAGCAGGCGGGTGCCGCCGCCGACCCCGACCACGACGCTGAAGCGGAAGGTGCTGCCGGCGCCGGGCGCGCTCTCGACCGCGATCGTCCCGCCCATCAGCTCGACCAGGCGCCTGCTGATGGTCAGGCCCAGGCCGGTGCCGCCGTACTTGCGGGTGGTCGAGCCGTCCGCCTGCGAGAAGGACTGGAAGAGCCGGCCGAGCTGCTCGGGCGTCATGCCGATGCCGGTGTCGCGCACGCTGCACGCCAGGCGCAGGCGGCCGCCGGGCAGGGGCTCGCCGGCGACGGTCACCACGATCTCGCCGCGCTCGGTGAACTTCACCGCGTTGCCGCACAGGTTGAGCAGCACCTGGCCCAGGCGCAGGGGATCGCCGACCAGGAAGGGCGGCAGGGCGGGGTCGGCGTTGAGGACGAACTCCAGGCCCTTCTCCTGCGCCCGCTGCGAGATCAGGACGGCGAGCTGGTCGCGCACGCTCTCCGGTTCGAACTGGACCTGCTCGAGCTCCATGCGGCCGGCCTCGATCTTGGAGAAGTCGAGGATCTCGTTGATGATCTCGAGCAGGTTCTTGGCGGCGCGATCGATCTTGGCCACGTAGTCGCGCTGCTTGGGCGTGAGCTCGGTGCGCAGGCAGAGGTGCGACATGCCGATGATCGCGTTCATCGGGGTGCGGATCTCGTGGCTCATGTTGGCCAGGAACATCGACTTCATCTGGGTGGCCTCTTCGGCCTTGGCCTTGGCCGCCGCCAGCTCCTCGGCCTGGGCCTGGGTGGTGCGCTGCACCTCGACCGCCAGGCGCAGGTCCTCCTGGATGCGGGCGCGCTCCTGCAGGGCCGGCATCATCGCGTTGAAGGCGCGCGCCAGGTCGCCCAGCTCGTCGCGGCCCACCACCGCCGCCCGCGCCGTCCAGTCGCCTTCCGCCGCCTTGGCGGCGGCGGCGCGCAGGGCGCGGATGGGCCGCACCAGGCGCAGGGTGATCCAGCCGGCGCCGAGGGCGACCAGGGCGGCGCCTCCGGCGATCCACCAGGCCTGCACCGCGGCGAGCTCATGCACGGCGCGATCGAAGGCGGTCCTGGGCTGCATGACCGCCACCGTCCAGGGCCGGCGCTGCATGCGGGTGTAGCCCATCACCAGCGCCGTACCGTCGGGGCCGGGGCCGGTGAGATGGCCCTGGCGTTCGCCGCGCCGCAGCAGTTCGGCGAAGGCGTCGAGCCCGGCGGGCGCGATGCGCTCGACGCCGTAGGCCAGCCTGGCGTCGATGCGCGCGCGGGCCGCGTCGGGCAGGGCGCCCAGGCTGCGGTAGAGCAGGCCGGCGTCGGGATGCGAGACGATCACCTGCTCGGCGTCCACCACCATGATGTGGCCGCCGGCCACCTGGTCGCCCAGCTCGCGGCAGACCCGGTCGATCACCGTCCCCTTGAACTTGAGCACGACGACGCCAACCACGTGGTCCGCCGCCGCGCCACCGCCCGCGCGCACCGGCCCGGCCAGGAAGGCGCCGGGCTCCTTGGTGGTGACGCCCATGGCGAGATCCGAGATGTGGTCCTCGCCGGCCAGGGCCCGGCGCATGTACTCGCGGGTCGCCCTGTAGTCGCGCCCGACCATGTTCGGACTGGTCGAGACGATGCAGACGCCCTGGGCGTCGGCGAGATAGGCCAGGGCGAGATCCTCGTCGCAGGCCAGGACCTGGCGCAACCAGGCTTCGGCGGGGGCCAGGAGCGGGCCCCGCTCGGATGGCGCCGCGCTGCAGGCCGCCAGCACCGGCGCGCTGCGCGCCAGCATGCGCTGCATTTTCTGCGCGTTGGCCAGGGCCTGGTCGAGGCGCTCCGCCACCGAGGCGGCGATGACCCGGAGATTGCGCTCGGCGGTCTGCTGCACCGCCTCGCCGCTGCGCCGCACGCTGAGCACTCCGAGCAGGATCGCCGGCACCACCGCGATGGGCAGCAGCAGCAGGAGCATGCGCGCCAGGATGGGCAGGCGCAGGTTCATGGGTCCGCGATCAGCAGCGCGTCGAGGCGGGCGAGGGCCCCGGGGAAGTCGAAGTCGCCGGCCAGGCGTTGCACCTCGGCCAGGGCGGGATGCCCGGTGGCGGCGGCGAGGCTTTCAGCCAGGTCGGTGGCGGCGGTGTCGTCGCCCTCCAGCAGCGCGCGCAGCCGCTGCAGCCCGGCGCGCTGCCCGGCCAGGGCGGCGGCGGGATCGGCGACCGCCTGGGCGGCGGCGGCCGGCAGGAGCGGGCGCAGTCCGGCCAGCACCGGATCGAGGGTGCCGGGCAGGGCGGCGAGTTCGGCCTGGCCGGCGCCGGACTTGAGCGCGGCTTCGAGCGCCGCCGCCGCCGCCTGCACCCCGACGATGCCGAGATTGGCCGCCACGCCCTTGAGGGTGTGGGCGCGGCGCAGCGCGGTCGCGGGATCGCCCGCCGCCAGGGCGGCGCGGATGCGGGCCACGGCGTCCGCCTCGCTGGTGGCGAACTGCCCCAGCAGGCGGCGGTAGAGTGCCCGGTTGCCGCCGACCCGGCGCAGGCCGGCGGCCTGGTCGACGCCGGGCAGCTCGGCCGGCAGAGCGGGGTCGGCTGCCGCCGGGACGCAAGGATCCGGCGCGGAAACGCCCAACCCGGCCGGCAGCCAGCGGTCGAGGGCGGCGTAGAGCAGGGGGGGGTCGATGGGCTTGGCGATGTGCGCGCGCATGCCGGCTGCGGCGGCGCGCTCCTTGTCGGCCTCCATGGCATTCGCCGTCATGGCCAGGATCGGCACGCCGGCGAAGCGGGGATCGGCGAGGATGGCGCGGGCGGCGGAATAGCCGTCCAGCACCGGCATCTGGATGTCCATCAGCACCAGGTCGAAGCCCTCGGGCATGCGCGCGAGCGCCTCCTGGCCGTTGTTGGCGATGGTCACGACGACGCCGGCCTGCTCCAGCAGCTCGCTGGCCACCTGCTGATTGATCTCGTTGTCCTCGGCCAGCAGCACGCGGGCGCCGCGCACGCGCGGGTGGAGGCCGGCCGGATCGGCGGCGGCCGCCGCCCGGCGCACCCCCGAGGCGGAGTGGCCCATGGCCTGCATGGCGGTGTCGAGCAGGGTCGAGGGATTCACCGGCTTGACCAGGAAGCCCGCGATGCCGGCCTGCCGCGCCTCGTCCGCCAGGCCCTCGCTGCCGTAGGCGGTGGCGAGGATGATCCGGGGCGGCGGCACGACCGCAGCGAGGATGGCGCGGCTCGCGGCGAGGCCGTCCATGCCCGGCATCTTCCAGTCCATGCAGACCAGGCGGTAGGGGTCCCCGGCCTGGACAGCCGCGACCGCAGCCTGGATGGCGGCCGGTCCGCTGGCCACCGCGTCGGCGCGCAGACGCAGGGATTCCAGCAGGCCGGTCATCACCTGGCGCGCGCTGGCGTTGTCATCCACCACCAGGCAGCGCAGCCCGGTCAGGCCGCTCGCGGAGGCGCTCGCGCCCGGAGTCTCTCCCACCCCCACCTCGATGGTGAAGCCGAAGGTGCTGCCGACGCCGGGGGCGCTCTCGACCGTGACGCTGCCGCCCATCAGCTCGACCAGGCGCTTGCTGATGGTCAGGCCCAGGCCGGTGCCGCCGTACTTGCGGGTGGTCGAGCTGTCGGCCTGCGAGAACGACTGGAAGAGGCGGCCGAGCTGCTCGCTGGACATGCCGATGCCGGTGTCGCGCACGCGGAAGGCCAGGCGCAGGCGGCGGTCGGGCAGGGTCTCGCCGGTGACCGTGACCACCACCTCGCCCGACTCGGTGAACTTCACCGCGTTGCCGCACAGGTTGAGCAGCACCTGGCCCAGGCGGAGCGCGTCCCCGACCAGGTTGGGCGGCAGGGCGGGGTCGGCGTTGAGGACGAACTCCAGGCCTTTCTCGTGCGCCCGCTGCGAGATGAGGGCGGCGAGCTGGTCGAGCACGGTCTCGAGCGCGAACGGCGCGCGTTCGATCTCCAGGCGCCCGGCCTCGATCTTGGAGAAATCGAGGATCTCGTTGATGATCTCGAGCAGGCTCTTGGCGGCGCGGTCGATCTTGGCCACGTAGTCGCGCTGCTTGGGCGTGAGTTCGGTCTTCAGGGCCAGGTGCGACATGCCGATGATGGCGTTCATCGGGGTGCGGATCTCGTGGCTCATGTTGGCCAGGAAGTCGCTCTTGGCCCGGGTCGCCGCCTCGGCCGCCGTCTTGGCCGCCAGCAGGTCGAACTCCAGCTGCTTGAAGGCGGTGATGTCCTGGGTGACGCCGTACATGTCGGTCGCCTTGCCGCTGGCATCGCGCACCACCGTGCCCAGGGCGTGGATCCACACCACCCGGCCATCGCAGGGCCGCTTGTAGGCGTAGGTCGCATCGTAGCGCGGCACCGTGCCGTCGATGGCGGCCTGGAAGTTGGCGAAGGTCGGCTTGGCCGCTTCGGGATCGCCGGCGACCACGTTGGCGCCCCACTCTTCCATCACCCGGTAGCGCCAGTCCGGCGGCCGGGGCTGGTCGCCGAAGATGGCGGCGGCGCGTTCCGAGCTGATGAACCAGCCCGAACCGTCGAGCGGCACGTGCCAGTAGCCGGCCCGGGTCAGATCCAGGGCCGAGTCGGCGAGGAAATGGGCGTGCTTGAGCGCCTGCTCGGCCTGACGCCGGGCGGTGACATCGGTGAAGGTGACCACCGCGCCGATGATGGCTCCGTCCTGGCGGATGGGGGTGGCGCCGTAGCTTACCGGCAGGGCGGTGCCGTCGGCGCGCCAGAGCACCTCGTCCTCGACATGGTGCGTCTCGCCCCGGGTGTAGGCCGCCCACATCGGGCAGCGTTCGAGGAGATAATCGCTCCCATCGGCGTGGTGGTGGTGGACGAGGGCATGCACCGGCCGGCCCAGGAGCTGCCCCAACCCATAGCCGAGCATGCGGCAGCAGGCCGGATTGGCGAAGGTGACCTGGCCCTGGGCATCGACCTCGAACACGCCTTCTGACGACGAATCGAGGATGCGCCGGAGCTGTTCGCCGCGCGCCGCCACCTCGCGCTCCAGCCGCCGGCGTTCGCTGATGTCGCGTACCGCGCTGCACACCACCCTGGCGCCGTCCTCGGCGATGAAGGGGCTGAGGCTGATCTCGACCGGGAACTCGCTGCCGTCCTTGCGCCGCGCGCTCAGCTCGCGGCCCTGCCCCATGGCGCGCACCTCGGGCCGGGCCTGGTATTCGGTCCGCCTGGGGTGGTGGCCGTGGCGCAGGCGCTCCGGCAGGAGCAGCTCCACCGGCTGGTTCGCCAGCTCGTCGCGGGTCCAGCCGAAGAGCCGCTCGGCCTGGGCGTTGACCAGGCGGATGCGGCCGTCGGGGCCGGCGATCACCAGGGCGTCGGGCGCGGCCTCGATCACGGCGCGGAACTGGTCGCGGCTGGCGCGCAGGCGCTCGTCCGCGACCGTGGCGATGATGCCGGTGAGCTCGGTGAGGAAGCGCAGGATGCCGGGCAGTCGCGCCTCGGCGATGATGGGCAGGGCGCGGACGGCCGCCAGGTAGGCTTCGGGCTCGAAGCCGGCCTCGGCCGCCTGGCGCGCGAAGAAGGCGAGGTCGGGCGGCGCGGTGAGGAACTGGCCGACGAAGACGTTGGCGACATGCCGGCCGCCGATGCGCAGGGGCGCGGCGGCGTCGACCAGGCCGTTGCGGCACTTGTAGATGGCATGGCCTTGGCCGGTCTGCATCTGGTCGGCCAGGGCGGTGTCGCTTTCCAGGCAGCGCGCGGCGGTGAGGGGGTTGACGCGGTGGAACCCGGTGCAGGCCTTCTGCCACCGTGCCCCGACGAAGACCCCGCCCTGGAGATCGATGATGGCGGTGCCGATGCCGACCGTGTCCGCGAAACCCTCCAGCAGGGTCTGCATGCGTTCCCGGTCGAGCAGGGCCGCCAGGCCGGAAGTGGACGGGGTCGGGCAAGGTTCCATGGAACGGCAGTGTGACCACCAGGCCCCGGGTTCAAAGCCGCAAGCCGGTCTGCCGCAGACCGGTGGCGGGTGAAGATCCTTGCCTGGCGCCTGGGCAGGCCAGAACGATCCCCGTTCCGCCGTCGCCCAGGTACCGCCGCATGCTGACGTCCGACCAGTTCGCCCGCCTGCGCCGGCTGTCCGAACGCCTGGCCGGCATCGTCCTGCACGAACGGCATCGCGAGGGCCTGGGCCGGCGCCTGCGCCGCCTCGGCCTGGATGCGCCGGCCACCGGGCGTCTCATGGATGGCGCCGAGGCCGGCGAGGCCGGCTGCCAGCAGCGCCTGATCGCCCTGCTGACCACCAAGCACACCGCGTTCTTCCGCCATCCGCACCAGCTCGACCTGGCCGTCGAGCAGCTGCTCTGGGCCGTGCATCGGCGCGGCTGGGCCGACCTCTGGTCGGCGGCGGCCGCCACCGGCGAGGAGCCCTGGTCCCTGGCCCTGGCGGTGCTGGCGCTCTTCCCGCAGGTGGCGCCTCCGGTCGGGATCCTCGCCACCGACATCGACGAGCATGCGCTGGCGGTGGCCGAGGCCGGCGTCTATCCCGCCGCAGTGCTGTCCTCCATCCCGCAAGCCATGCGGGGATCCGGCCTTCTGCTCGAATCCGGTCGCGTGTCCCTCGCGGCGGCGGCGCGGGCCCTGGTGCGTTTCCGTCCATTGAACCTGATCGCCGTCGACTGGCCGGTGGGCGGCCCCTTCGACGTGGTGTGCTGCCGCAATGTGCTGATGTACCTGGGCGAGGACCACCGCTACGCGATCCTGGAACGCATCGCCGCGCGGCTCGCGCCGGACGGGCTGCTGCTCATCGATCCGAGCGAGCATCTCGGCCGGGCGGCGCACCTCTTCGGCCCGGGAGCGGGTGGGGTTCATGGCTTGCGACGCCGCATCCCAGCCCAGCGTGGCCGCCCTCGGGGATCCTGACATGACCATCGCCAGACGCCTGACCCTGCTCCTGCTCGTCCCGCTCGCGGCGCTGCTCGCGCTGGGGGGGACGATCGCCTGGCAGTTGGCCACCATCCGTGGCCTGAACCGGGAACTGGCCGATCTGCAACTGCGATCCCTGGCCGAGGTCAGCACCATCACCCGGTCGTTCACCGAGATGCGGGTGAACGTGCGCAGCCACCTGCTGGCGACCGATGCCGCCGGCCGGGCCAGGGCGCGCGCCGCCTTCGCCGAGGATCAGGCGGTGTTCGAGCAGAAGCTGCGCGATTATGCCGACAAACTGATCAGCAACGAGCAGGACCGGCGGCTGGTGGACGAGATCCGCATCGCCGCTGGCACCTGGATTCCGGCCGCCGTGCGGGCCATGGATGCCGCCGATGGCGGCGATCTGGCCACCGCCCGGAATCAGCTTTTCAGTGGCAATGTCTTCGGAATCGGAACCAAGCTCAGCGGCACCATGGAGGAATGGTCCCAGGTCAACGAGGCTCTCGGCCATGAACTCGGCACCAGGACCCTCGCCGCCATCGACACCGCCTGGCTGATCATCCTGATCACGGGCGGCACGGCGGTGGCCGTCTGCGCGGTCCTCGGTTGGCTGACGGCACGCCGCATCGTGCGTCCGATCCAGGGTCTGCAGACGGCAGTCGAAGCCGTCGCCGCCGGCGATTACACCGTGGTGGTGCCGTTCACCCGGGCGACGGACGAGACCGGGGCCCTGGCCCGATCCGTCGAGGTGCTCAAGCGCGGAGCCGAGGCGATGGAGACCCAACGCTGGGTGAAGTCCGGAACCGCCGCGCTCGCCACGCGCTTGCAGACCGCGAACACGGTCGAGGTCTTCGGGCAGCAGCTGCTCGCCGGGCTGGTGCCGCTCCTGGGCGGCGGCGTCGCCGCGTTGGCGCTGCCCGACGACGACGGCACGCATCTGCGTCGGGTCGCCGGCTTCGGCCTGCCCGACGGCACTGTCGATCGGGTGCGCCTGGGCGAGGGCCTGATCGGCCAGTGCGCCGCCAGCCGCCAGGCGATGGAGCTCACCGATCTGCCGCCGGGCTACCTGCGCATCGGCTCGGCGGTGGGCGCGGCGCCCCCGGTCCGCACCTTGGCGGTGCCGCTCCTGTCCCAGGACGTCCTCCTGGCGGTGCTGGAGTTCGCCTCGTTCCGCGCGCTGAAACCGAACGAGCGCATGCTCCTCGACGAGGTGCTGCCCGTGGCGGCGATGAGCCTCGACATCCTCCAGCGCAGTCTGCGCACCAGCGCCCTGCTGGCCCAGAGCCAGGAGCAGGCACGCCAACTGGAGGAGCAGGCCGAGGAGCTGACCCAGTCGCAGCAGGAACTGCTGCAGCAGCAGGGCGAACTGGTCGCGCAGCAGGAGCAATTGAAGGAGGCACGCACCAAGGCCGAGAGCGCCACTGAGCTGAAATCGATGTTCCTCGCCAACATGAGCCACGAGATCCGCACCCCGATGAACGCCATCATCGGCCTGTCGCATCTCGCCCTCAAGACCGAACTGACCGCGAAGCAGCGCGATTACATCGCCAAGGTCCACACCGCCGGCACGTCCTTGCTGGCGATCATCAACGACATCCTCGACTTCTCGAAGATCGAGGCCGGCAAGCTCGATGTCGAGGTGACCGACCTCCGCCTCGACGATGTGATCAGCGCGGTCTCGACGGTCACCGCCCAGAAGGCGCACGAGAAGGGTTTGGAGTTCCTCGCCCAGGTCGACCCCGCCATCCCGCTGAACCTGCGCGGCGATCCCCTGCGCCTGGGCCAGGTGCTGACCAATCTCGTCAACAACGCCGTGAAGTTCACTGAAAAAGGCGAGATCCGCCTGAGCGCCCGGCTGTTGTCACGCAACGACGACCAGGTCGAGCTGGAATTCGCGGTCAGGGACACCGGCATCGGCATGTCCCAGGAACAGACCGCCAAGCTCTTCCAGGCCTTCACCCAGGCCGACATGTCGACCACGCGCAAGCACGGCGGCACGGGGCTCGGCCTGACCATCAGCAAGCGTCTGGTCGAGCTCATGGACGGCCGCATCTGGATCGAGAGCCAGGCGGGCGTCGGCAGCACCTTCCTGTTCACCGTCCGTCTGGCCGTTGGCGGCAGGGTCGAGGCGAGGACCGTGCCCGGCCAGCTGCCGCAGCTGCGTGCGCTGGTGGTCGACGACAATCCGGCGGCGCGCGAGATCCTCGCGGATTCGCTCGTCAACGTGGTGGCCGACATCGACGTGGTGGCCTCGGGGGCCGAGGCCCTGGAGGCGATCCGCAGCCAGGATGCGGTGCGGCCCTATGACGTGGTGTTCATGGACTGGCGCATGCCCGGCATGGACGGCCTGCAGGCCGTGCGCGCCCTCAAGCAGGACGCCTCGGTCGCGCATCAGCCGACGGTGGTGATGGTCACCGCCTTCGGCCGCGACGAGGTGCGCGAGGAGGCCGAACGCCTGCACATCGAAGCCTTCCTGGTCAAGCCCGTGACCCGCTCGATGGTGGTCGACACCCTGGTCACCCTCTTCGCCCCCGGCGCCAGCGAAACCGCCAGCGCCGCCCAGGACCAGTCGGCCACCCTGCTCGCGGGGAGGCGGATCCTGCTCACCGAGGACAACGAGATAAACCAGCAGATCGCGATCGAGCTGCTGCACGGCGTCGGCGCGACGGTGACCGTCGCCAGCAACGGCCAGGAGGCGGTCGACCGTCTGCGCGCCGATCCCCAGGGCTTCGATCTCGTCCTGATGGATCTCCAGATGCCGGTGATGGGCGGCTATGAGGCGACCTCCATCCTGCGTGGGGACGCGCGGTTCACCGACCTTCCGATCATCGCCATGACCGCGCACGCCACGCTGGAGGAAAAGCAGCGCTGCCAGGCCGCCGGCATGAACGCCCACCTGTCCAAGCCGATCGACCCGACCGCGCTCTACGAGACCGTCAACCGCCTCTGCCGGCCCAGGGCGGCGCAAGCCGATCCAGCGGCGCAGGCAGATCCGGGGTCACCGGCGCCGACGCCCGCCACCCCGACCGCGACCGCAGTTGATGCCCTGCCCACGATCGCCGGTCTCGACACCGCCACCGGCCTGCGCCGGGTGGTGGGAAACCAGAGCCTCTATCGCAGGCTCCTGCGCCAATTCGTCGAACAGCAGGCCGGCTCGCCGGCTGCGATCGCGACGCAGCTGCGCGCCGGCGATCGCGCCGGCGCCGAGCGCCTGGCCCACACCGTGAAGGGCGTGGCCGCCAACCTGGGCGCCACGGCGGTGCAGGCCGCCGCCGGCGACCTCGAACTGGCCATCCGCGACCAGGCCGATGCGGCCCACCTGGCCCGGCTCGTCGCGGCCCTGCGGGAGGCGCTCGAACCGCTCCTCGCCGGACTGGCCACCGCCCTGGGACTGGAGGCCGCGCCGACCGCGGCCGCGCCGGTGGCGGCCGATCCCGTCATCGATCCGGTCCAGGCGAAGGCCGTGGCCGGGCGGATGGCGCGGCTGCTCGCGGATTCGGACACCTCCGCGGTCGCGCTGATGGAGGAGCATACGGCGGAGTTCGCCTGGATCCTGGGCGCCGATGCGGCTGATTTCGCCAGGCAGTTGCAGGATTACGCCTTCGACCAGGCGGTGGTCATCCTGGCGCGCGCGGTGCAGCGGCGGAACCTCGATCCCTGAACCGGGTGGCCGCGTTCGCCCGCCTGCATTGGGCACGGATCCACCGGCGCCTTGCAGACCGGTGCGGGCGGCATTAGGTATGCCCTCCCCAGATTGCAGATCCTCTGCACAGTCGCTCCACCGAAGCCTTCCCGACGAAGCCGGTGCCACCATGAACCAAGGAAACCGCATGTCCCTTCGCCTCATCCTCGCTGCCGCCAGCATCCCCGCCCTCTTCCTCGCCGGCTGCGGCGAACCGCCTGCACGCGCGCCGGAGACCTCGCAGACCGCGACCGCCGTGCCCGGCGTCCCCGGTGGAACGGTCACCACCACCACCGTCGTCACCGCCCGGGTCGTCTTCAAGGACAACGCTAAGCGCCAGGTCACCTTGAAGAACTCCGATGGCAAGGAACAGACCTTCGATGTGCCCAAGGACGCGGTGAACTACGACCAGGTCAGCCCCGGCGATCTCGTGGTCATCACCCTCGTCGAGCAGCTCGCCATCGCGGTCTTTGATGCCTCGGTGAAGATCGAGCAGGGCGAGGCCGCCGTGCTCGCGCGGGCGGAGAAGGGCCAGAAGCCCGCCGGCGCCATCGTGTCGGTGACCCAGATCCGCGGCAAGGTCACCGCCATCGATCTCGCCAAGCGCACCGCGACCGTCGCCATCGACAATGGCCCCGTGCGCGTCGTCCCGGTGCGGGACGACATCGACCTCAGCAAGAACAAGGTCGGCGATCAGGTCGTGATGCGCATCACCCTGGCGATGGAACTGCGCGTCGAGGCGAAGGCCCAGGCGCAGACGAAGTAGACGCCCACTCGGAATTCGGCATGCCGAACCCGACCCGCCGGGGGTGATCCGTGGTCGGGAAGGCGCTTCAGCGCGCCTTCCGGCCACGCCACGGCGCTCGTCGGTTCGGCGGGGTGGTGCGGAGGGTTTGGCGCTCACCATGGTCCCCGACCATGACGTTGCGCCCAACCGTCCGCATCTTCGTTTGCTCGCGTTCCTGCAGCGGTCTCACCAGTTGTCGGGCTGGACCTCGAAATGATCCTGGGGGTGGGCGCAGGCCGGGCAGGCCTTGGGCGCCTCGTCGCCCTCATGGATATAGCCGCAGTTGCGGCAGGACCAGGTCGTCCTGCCTTCCTTCTTGAACACGGTGCCGTCCTGCACGTTCTTGAGCAGGGCGCGGTAACGCTCCTCGTGGTGCTTTTCGGCGATGCAGATGCGATCGAACACGGCCGCGACGGCGGGAAAGCCCTCCTCGCGCGCAACCTTGGCGAAGGCCGGATACAGCTCGGTCCATTCCTCATGTTCGCCGCCGGCCGCATGCGCGAGGTTCTCGGCCGTGGTGCCGACCTTGCCGGCCGGGAAGGTGGCGGTGATCTCGACCTCGCCGCCGTCGAGGAACGAGAAGAAGCGCTTGGCGTGCTCCTTCTCCTGGTTCGCGGTCTCCTCGAAGATCGCGGCGATCTGGACGAAACCCTCTTTGCGGGCCTGGCCGGCGAAATAGGTGTAGCGGTTGCGCGCCTGGGATTCCCCGGCGAACGCCTTGAGCAGGTTCTTCTCGGTCTGGGTGCCTCTGATGCTGGGCATGGGTGGTTCCTCGGGTGGTTTCAGTGGTTCTGGTGCGATCGTTGGCGACGGCTTGGCGCAGCCCGATCCGCTGGCGGCCGGTCGGAGGAAGTACGGGGTTTCCCCGGTTTCTCCAGTCGCGAAATCCTTTCTGCCGGCAATTGCGCCCCCATGTCGGCGGAGTCGTACTTGTGCCCGTCCGGAATCCGGCCTAGATTCCCTCCGGCTCGCCACCGTCGCTGGCGGCCCAAAGGAGCCCCTGTGCATCGCACCTGCGCCGTCCCGGCCATCCTCGCCCTCGTCGCCTGTTCCGCTTCCGTCCTGCCAGCGGCGGTCTCGCCGATCGAGGCGGCCAGCCAGGTCCGCACCCTCGGACTGGAGCAGGTGGTCGCCAGCCCGCGCGCCTATGAGAGCACCGCCATCCGCTTCCGCGCGGTGATCGTGGGCACGGGCGAGCTCTACGATCCGCTGCGCACCCAGTTCGCGGCGCAGACCCACGCCAATCTGCTGGTCTGGCCCGAGCGCAGCGAACTCTGGACGCCGAATGCGCGCGCCGGGGTGGTGACCACGCTCTACATCGACCGCAACCTGCCGCTCGCGGCCAAGCTGGGCGAATTCAGGAAGTACCAGGTGGTCGAGATCTTCGCCAAGGTCGCCGCGACCAACGACAACCAGCCCTGGCTGCTGGTCGAGACCATCGTCCCGGTGCCCAAGTCCGGCGCCTTCACCAACGCCGCGCTCTACCACGTCGAGGAAGCCGGCAAGCTGGCCGACGACCCCAACGGCCCCGCCCGCGACCTGGCGGAAGACCATTACGCCGCGGCCTTGGCCGAGAACCTGCCGGCCTGGTCGCGCATCACCGTGCTCGGCCTGCGCGCCCGCAACCTGATGGCCGCCGGCCAGTACGCCGAGACCTCGGCCTTCGCCCAGGAGGCGATCAAGGCGGCGGAGGCCGACAGCTCGCTGACCGACGCCGACAAGGCGAAGCTCTACGTCCTCGCCGCCAAGGCCCAGGGCGAGACCAAGAGCTACCAGGAGGCGGTGACCCATTCCCGGCGCGCCCTCGCGCTCGATCCGTCGCTTGGTGACGCCTATGCGGTGCTCGGCATCGCCCTCGCCGGCCTCGAACGCTACGACGAGGCCCGGCGCGAATGCGACAAGGCGGTGCGCCTGCGGCCGCAGGACGCCGAGGTGCGCTGGTACCTGGGCCGCATCCTCGACCTCCAGGGCCGCTACGACGAGGCCATCGACGCGCTCAAGAAGGCCATCGACCTGACGCCCAAGGACTACCGCATCCACAAGGCGGTCGCCGCCGTGTACTTCCACCGCGGCATGAAGGCCGAACAGGGGAAGACGCAGGCCAAGGATTTCGACACCGCGTTGCGCGAATACGACATCACCATCCGCCTGAATCCCACCGATGCCGAAGCCCTGGTCTTCAGCGGCCAGGTGATCGAGGCCGCGGCCAGCCTGGGCCTGGAAGTCCCTGTCCCGGGCGGGGCGAGCGAAAAGGCCACCACGGACATGGCCCTGGCCCGCTACGAGGCCGCCGTCGCCGCGAATCCGAAGAACCTCCTCGCGCACGAGACGCTGGCTGCCAAGTACGCCGTGAGCAAGCCCGACCAGGCCCTGAAGCACCTCAAGGCCCTGGCGGCGCTCCAGCCTGATTCGCTGGCCCGGGTCGTCGCGCTGGGCGACTACCTGCGCGCCCAGGGCAAGGATGCGGAAGCGCTGGCCCAATACGTCGCCTTCTGGCAGGGCCACCCCAAGCACGCCGAGGCCGGTATGGCGCTGGCGAAGCTCCAGATCGCGCAGGGCCTGACCGCCGATTCCGTGGCCACCCTCGAAGCGGTGGTGCGTCTCGACAAGCCGCCGGCCGAGGCCGGCAAGCTGCTGGATGCACAGAAGGACCGGCTCAAGGCCGAGTCGTTGAAACCGAAGCCAGCCGCCAAGGTCGAGGCGAAGCCGGAAGCCAAGCCAGCTGATGCGAAACCGGAATCCAAATCGGAGATCCAGCCGGCCCCTGCTTCAACTCAGGCACCTGCCCCCGCACCCGCGCCGGCTGCTCCAGCATCTGAGCCGGCGACTGCACCCGCCGTGCCTGCGCCGGCTGCTCCAACGCCCTGATCGGTCGCATCTGAATCGGCCTGGCCGAATGCGGCAGGCGTCGGACAGCGCAGCGTTCAGAACCGGATCTGCCCAGATGCCACCAGGTTGAATCCTGCTCCATCCGCCCCCGAACCGACCTGGCGGTAGGTGACATTGCCCAGGTTCTCGATTCCCAGGTCAAAGCGCCAGCCGCCGGCCGGGCTGCTGATGCCGGCCTTGAGGTCGAACACGATCCACCCCGGCATCGCGCCGGTGCTGCGGCCCGTTGCCGGCTCCGCTGGAACTCGACGCGCGATCCTGGGTTCCCGCGAGGTCGGAAGCGGTCGGAGTACGAAACCCTGGCTGATGCCGGTCCAGGTCAGCACCGGTTCGACGGACTGCTTCACCTTCGCCACGCCGGCGGCCAGACCCAGGTCGCCGCCAGCAGCAGTCCCAGGATCGCGACCGCGACCTGGGCCGGGGGAAGATCCCAGGTCCATGACAGGGCGAATCCGGTGGTCACCGCGGCCTCGGCCAGGATCACCGCCAGCCACGGCAGGGGGGCAAGCCGGGACAGCAGGCGTCGGCTGATGAGCACGGGCAGCACCAGCAGAGCGGTGGTGAACAGCGCCCCGGTGATCTTGAGCGAGGTGGCCAGGAGCAGGGCCAGACCAAGTGCGGCGGCAATCGTCAGCAGCGGTGGCGCCGAGCCCTGGATGCGGGCCGTGCCGGGTTCCCACGCTGCGAGCAGCAGGCGGCGGCCGGCGAAGACCACGACGGCCAGGGTTGCCACCGCAGCGCCGATGGCGACGGCGGCCTGGGCCCAGGTCGCGCCCAGCACCGAACTCGCCTGGAGCTGCGCCATCCGCTCGGCGGCCTGCGGATGCCTGGCCAGCGCCAGCACGGTGAACGCGGAACCAGCCAGGATCATCCAGGCGGCGACGGCTTCGGGACGTTCGCGCGGTGGCGGGCGTTGCGCGAGCAGGGTCGCCGCGGCGATCGCCAGGAACGCCCAGGCGGCCGGGAAGGGCCAGGCGCAAGCCAGCGCCAGCGCCACGCCGCAGGCCCCGATCTGGACGAGACCGACCCCCAGCAACGCCTGTTCGCGCGCCACCACCGGGATGCCCGCCAGGGGCAGGGCCGCCGCCAAGGCCCAGGCGGCGATATAGCTCGCGCCGAACTGCGGCCAGCCGTCATGCAGCCAGGCCGGGATCAGGGATTCCATGCGACCTCCGCCCTGCCCTCGTCGAGGACGATGCGGCCGCAGGGAATCGCGACCTCCGGCACCTGGTGCCCGATCACCACTACCGCCGCGCCGGCGCGGCAGCGCCGGACCAGGGCGGCGCTGCCGCGCACGATGCTTTCGCGGTCGAGGTGGTTGAAGGGCTCGTCGAGCACCAGCAGCGCCGGCTGCCGCACCAGGGCACGGGCGATGCGCGCCCGCTGGCGCTGGCCGCCGGACAGCGCCCAATAACTCGCTTTGGGCGCGATATCGAGTTCGTCGAACACGGCCGGATCCGGATTCTTCGCAGCGAACGCCAGGTATTCCGCCACCGACAACGGCAGGGTCGGTGCGAGGGCGTCGTGCTGCGGCACCACCGCCAGCCCACCCCCATCCGCGATCCAGGGATGCACGACCAGCCGGCCGGCCAGCGGCGGCAGTTCGCCCAGGATGGTGGCGAGCAGCGTGCTCTTGCCGCTGCCGTTGGGACCTTCGATCCACCACCATTGCCCCGGGCGCAGGACCCAGTCGATGCCCGCGACCAGGGCGCGGCCATTGCGACCGATCGCAAGGCCCTCCGCCCGCACCAGGTCGCTGGCATCGATGCCGCTGGTCAGCATCAGCCCCCCGCCAGAGCGGCGGCGACGACCCCCACGTTGTAGTCGATCCAGCTCAGGTAGGAGCCGGTGCCTGGCCGGCTGCCGGCCTGGTGCGCCATCTCGGCCACCTTCGCCCCGGCGGCCTCGGCCGCCGAATCGATCGCCCGACGGTCGAAATACGGCGTCGCGAGGATCACCGCCGCCCCGGCCGCGCGCATGCGCTTGGCCACGCCGACCAGATGCCGGGCGCTCGGGGGCACGCCTGGTTTCGGCTCCAGCATTTCCACGACGCGCAGGCCGAATGCCCGGGCGAAGTACGGATACAGGTCGTGGTCGGCCGCGACCGCGGCGCCGGCGAAGGGTCGCATTCTCCCCAGCCAGCCGCCAAGGTCCGCCTCGCGCTGCTGGTCCTTGAGGAACCCTAGCAGTTTCCCGTGTCGGGCGAGCAGCGCGAGCTTGGCGCCGTCGAGGTCGGCGCCGAGCTTGGCACCGACCAGGGCGGTTCCCAGCGCGGCGCGGAAGGCGGTGCAGTTGCGCGAGAAGACCTCGGCCGACCCGGGGCGGAGCTGGCTCAATCGATCGCGCAGCGCCTCGGCCACCGCCAGGCCATTGAGCGGATCGAGGAGGAGATGCGGATTCCCGTGCGGATGCACATCGCCGGCAGAACGATCGATCTGGCCGGTCGGAATGCCGACCAGATCGCTCACCACCGAGGACGCCTCCAGGAATCCGCGCTGACCCGGGGCGATGCGCGGATTGCGCGAGGTGGCGATGACCGGCGGCAGCCAACCGACCTCCAGTTCGCACCCGGTCGAGACCAGCAGTTCCGCCCGCGCGAGGGAGACCGCGAAGCTGGGCTTGGCGTCGACCCGGTGCGGGTCGTCCCCAGGCTGGGCGAAGACGGTGACCTGCACCGCTTCGCCGCCGACCTGGCGCACCAGATCGCCGAGTTCCGGCACGCTGGCGCAGACCGGGATGGGCTCGCCAGCCGTGCTGAGGACAGGGATGGAATGGAGGATGCAAAGCAGGCTGGAAAGGACGAGGGCTTTCATGGTCAGTACCCATGCGCCGGATGGGCGCCGATGAGGACTTCGATTCCCAGCCAGACGCTGTGCGCCTTGCCGCTGGGCAGGAACTGCGCCCGGTCGTAGTCGTATTGCAGGCGGATGCGGCTGAATTCGCTCGGATGGAACTGCACCAGGGGCGAGATCCTGAGCCGCCGGTCGCGTAGCGGATCCGCGCTGGGGGAATCGAGCACGTCGATCCCATCGCGGTGGACCACGCTGTCGCCCTTGGCGGTCGCGTATTCGGCGCGTACGCCGGCGCTCCAGCGCTGGCTGAAACCGGCAAGCACCTGGCCATAGCCGCCCAGATCCGTCAGGCGGGAGCCTTCGATCTCGACCTCGTCCGCGGTGCCGGGATTCAGCACCGCCGACCCGACCCGGGCGCGGCGCCCCATGCCCTCGGCGGTGAACGCTACCCAGCGAAGGGCCTGCCCGGCAGCCAGATTCCATTTCGCGTGCAGATCGAGGCCTGCGATGTCGCTGCGTCCACCGGCAGCGTTGGGTCCGCCCATCCAGCTCGTGCCCAGGCGCAGCCCGGCGGTGCCGAAGTCGAAGAACGTCTCCCAACGGGCGCTCCAGAGCAGATCGGCCAGGCTGCGCACGCCACGTTCGTCCTCCTGCGCCGGCCGGCCTGCGATCGAGGTCGCTTCGTCCTCGTCGTGCCCGCCGTGCTCATGTCCCCCAGGACTCCCACGGAAGCTGGCTGCGCTCGGATCGTTGGGGTTGTAGGCGCCAACGAAGACCTGGCTGAACCACGGCAGCGGCATGAGCCAGGCGACCCGGCCGCCGGCGCTGCGGGTGCCGTCGCCGCCCAGCAGGCGCGAGGCGATCACCGGCTGCGCCATCCAGGCCCAGGAATGCGGATGGCTGGCATTGATGCGGCCGAACTCGATGAGCTGGTAGCCGCCCTTGGCTTCCAGGCCATAGGGCAGCGCCGTCGTCTTGGCGAAGGCCTCTTCGAGTTCGACACCCTCCTCGGTAGCGACCAGATGGGCCTCGGCCTGGAAGTACGGATCGACGACGCCCGCCAGGGACAGCTCGGCGCCTTGGAAGGTGAAGCCATTGCGGTGCGGATCATGGCCACCGGCCAGCAGGCTGGACAGGTGCTCATCGTCCGCCGTGGAACCACCTGCGGCCGCCAGGATGTCGAGCGATACGTCGATCAGCCGCACGCCGACTGGCGCGGTGGTGCGGGACGGCGCAGGGGTTTGGGGTGTGGGAAGACCAGCCACGGCGCGGTCAAGGGCGGTGGTGGATGGCTCAGCGGCAGAAACCGCGTTGCTTGAGGCGAAAGCCGCAAGGGTGCAGACGAGCGTGCCGAGGGCACGCCCATGGTGGATGGGTGAGTTCATGGGTGGGAATCCGAAAACGGGTTTGATTTCCGCAGCCGACGGCCACGGACGGATCGAGGGCGCGGCCGACGGCCGCGTCAGGGATCAGCAACCCGTGGGCGGGGCCCGTGCCGGTGCCTGGAACCAGGACCGGACAGCACCGGCATCGGATCGAACCGGCGTGAAGGCGCTGGCTTCGTCAGAGTCGGTACAAGGCTGGGCGCACGCCTCGCCAAGGCTGGCGTGCTGCAGCAGCGCCAAGAAATCGCAGACGAGGCAATGGTTCTCGGCGTCGGTCGGGGCAACCGAAGCTGCGCCGGCAAGCGAGGTGCCTGGGTCAGAACTGGAATGGCGATGCGCGTTGGCGTGATGCCACGGCCCTGCCACGGCCAAGCCGAGCAGACTCACGAGGATCAGCCAGGACAGCAGCCGGGCGGGCACGCAGGGAAACTGCAATCAGGTCGTGGGGAAGCAACTGCTGGAAAGCGCGAGCTCGGACATACCCGGTGATCCAGGTGGGTGCGGACGCCGTCGCACGTCCAGGGTCAACGCCGACGTTGGATCTGCGCCAGCAACGCCCGGGCCTGGACGTCGTCGGGCCGCTTGAGGAGATACGCGGCCAGCAGCGTGCGCGCCTCGTCGCGGCGCTCGTGCTTCAGGTAGAACGCGGCCAGGTGCAGCGTCGCGGTGGCGCTGGCCGCGCTGTCGCCGTTGCTTGCACGCAGGTGGAGCGCTTCGGCGCGTGCGGTCTCACCGCGCGCATCTGCCAGCGAACCGGCCCAGGTCAGCACGGCCGGGTCGGTTTCCCCCCCCTGGACGAGGGTGTCGAGCGCGGCCCCGGCGGCGGCCGCATCGCCGGCCTGGACGGCATAGCGGGCGGCGGCGAGGCGCTGGAGGCGCGAACGCCGGGCGTCCGGCACCGCGGCCAGCCAGGCGCGGGCCAGGGCCAGGTCGCCCGATTCGGCGGCCAGGCGGCTCGCGAGCAGGATCAGCCCATCGTCGCTGAGCGCGGTGGCGGCGGGTGGTTCACCGATGAGCGGACGCACCGTCGCCAAGGCGGTCGGGATCAGACCACGGCTGTACTGCACCTCGGCGAGCTGCCGGCGCAGGCCACGGTCGGAGGGGGCAAGAGCCAGGGCTGCTTCGAGCGCGGCGACGGATTCCTCGGCGCGGCCGGTCTCCTGCGCCGACCAGGCGAGGTGCTTCCAGAGTTCCAGGTCGGCAGGGGTGCGGGCGAGCAGCGCGAGCACCGCCTGGCGCGCGTCCTCGCCGCGTCCGGCGTGCACCAGCACCGACAGTTCGATCCGGCGCAGGGTGGCATCGTCGGGAAAACGCAGGATGCCCTGCTGCGCCGCGAGCGTGGCCAGACGCCAGTCGCCGGCGCGCAGGGCGGTGTTGGCGAGGAAGATCAGATGGCTGCGGTCGGCGCCGGCGGCATCGATGCCGGCGGCGGCTTCGCGGCAGGCGGTGGTCCAGTCCTCGCGCGCCGCCGCGCACTGGGCGAGGCCGAGGTGGGCCTGCTTGAGCGCGGGGTCGAGCTTCTGCGCCGCGGTGAAGGCGGCTTCGGCCGCCGCGATCAGGCGCTGCCGTTCCGGATCTTGCGCCGATGCCGGCCGGTCCTGCGCCAGGCGCCAATGCGCCTGCGCGCGGGCGAGGTGGATCAGGGCATGCGCCGGGTTCTTTCCCCCGGCCAGCCAGTCGTCAAGGAGGCGTATCGCCTCGCTCGGCGCGGCCTGGCCGGCCTGGGTCAGCACCTCGGCCACCGGAGGCGGCACCGCGCGGGGTTCCTCGGCGACGAGCGGAACCCCTGCCAGCGAGAAGATCAGCAGGAAAGCAGAGGCAGAACGACGAGTCATCTCAAGGTCCATTCAATGGTGGTCTCCTGCGCCGAGGCGACGGCCCTGCCGCCCGAGCGGGCCGGGCGGAAGCGCAGGCTGCGAGCCAGGTTCTCGGCGGCGGTGTCGAAGACCCCGGCCGGAGTGCTCTCCAGCACCGTCACCGTCGTGACCCGGCCCTGGTCATCGATGGTGAAGCGGATCCGGCTCGATCCGGTGATGCCGCGTTGCCGCGCGATGCGGGGGTAATGCCGGTCGAGGCTGAAATCGCCCTCGCGCTCGGCCGGGGTGTCGTACCCGGGCGGCCCGGCCGGGCCGGCGACCGGCAGCGCCGGCCCGGGTGTCGCGGCGATCGGGGTGAAGGCGGGGAGGCTCTGCGGCAGCTCCAGGCTGGCTTCAAGGCTGCCAAGCGCGGGCAGGCTCAGGCTGCCGGCGGTCGGGGCCGCAGGCAGGTCGAGGCTGGGCAGGGCGATGGGCGCCGCTGCGGCTTGGAGATCCGCATCGGTTTCGCGTGCAGGTTCGTGCGCAGGTGCCGACGGCGGCGGGTCAGGCGCGATCTGGCGCAGGGTGGTGAGCGCCAAGGGCGCTGCCGGTGCATCGAAATGCAGGCGGCTGACCTGCGCCAGCCCGGCCACCACGGCGAGGTTGACGATCAGGGCGAGCGCAGCCGCCAGCCACCACAGCCGTTGCGGCTTGGCGCGGCGGAACGAGCGCGTGCGCGGCAATGGCAACCGATCTGATTGAGGGGCCGCAACACTCATCCCAAGCAACCCGACATCTTTATGGAATAAGGAGCAACCGGCCCCCACAAGGAAAACCGATGAATCTCACGCAAACGCCAAATGGATGATGGGATCGAACCGGCCAATCTGGTTTCGATTCCCCGCAACGCCTTCGCCTCGGAAGTCTGTCCACTCAGAGTCCTCCATAAAAACCGCAAGTGCGCCCCAGATGCAAGGCGGGAGGAGGGAGTTTGGCAGCGCCAAATGACCGACGACCAACGCAGCAGGTGGGGTGCACTTGCGATATTGGAGTCCATCTCAGCCCCCCGCCTTGGTCGCGGCGACATCGACCGACGTCGCGCCGGCGGCGCTGCACGCATCCATGACCTGCAACAGCAGCCCGGTGGGCACCTCGCGGTCGGGGATGACCACGACCTTGCCGGTGCTGCCGGCGGACAGCGCCGCGCGCACCGCCTCGGCGACGCTGGCGACCTCGACCACCTGCGCTCCGACCTGGATCGCGCCCGACTTGACGATCGCCACCGGCACGAAGCCGCTGCTGATCGTCGCCGCCTGGCTGCTTGCGGGTCGTTGGATCGTCACCGCCGTCTCCTGCATGAAGGCGGTGCTGATCACGTAGAAGATGAGCAGGAAGAAGACGACATCGATGAGCGGGATGACATTGAGGTCGATCGGCCGGTGCTCTTGCCGGCGGCGGCGGAGGAACCTCATGGCGCCATGGTCTCCGGTACCTGGGCCGGGCCCTGGGCCGCGCGCACCACCAGTTCCCGATGATGCGCCAGCGCGGCCGCACGGCGCGCCAGCAACCAGTCCCAAACCATGGCCGGGATGGCCAGGGCCATGCCGTACTGGGTCGCGGTGAGGGCCAGGCTGATGCCGGCGCTGGCGCATTGGACCACGCTGGCGCCCTTGGCGGCACCGCCGGACGCCAACGCGCCAGATCCCAGGTGGCCGAAGGTGTCCACCATGCCGCTGACGGTGCCCAGCAGGCCCAGCAGGGGCAGGCAGGCGGTCAGGGTGCGGATCAGGGTGAAGCCGCGCGACAGCTGCTCCTCCTCGGCCAGGGCGACGTAGTGCGCCGCCCAGGCGCGCCAGCGTCCGTCGTGCCCGGCGGTGCGATGGCGCTCGCCGGCCTGGCCGCCCTGGAGCAGGGCCAGCAGTTCATCCGCACGCTGCCGTCGCCGCACGCCCCACAGCACCAGGGTGCGTTCGGCGAGGATGGTGTAGAGCACCACTGCGACGACGAACATCACCGGCATCAGCACGTCGCCGCCGGACCACCAGCGCAGGATGCCGTCCAGCCACGCGCTCATGGCTGCGCGGTCCTATCTGGCTTCCCGGGTTCACCGTGTTCAGCCAGGCCCAGCACGCCGCAGGCGGCTTCTTCCAGCAGTTGCGCCCGGCGATCCGCGATCCGGCCCAGCCAGGCATGGGCCAGCAGCAGCGGGATCGCGACCAGCATCCCGGCCTGGGTGCAGATCAGCGCCTCGCTGATGCCGCCCGACAGCGATTTCGCGTTGCCCGAACCCTGGGCGGCGATGACCGAGAACATGTCGATCATGCCGGTGACGGTGCCGAGCAGCCCAAGGAGGGGGGCGACCCCGGCCAGCACGGCGAGTGCGCTCAGGCCACGCGTCAACTGCCCGGTCTCGGCGAGCAGGGCCTGTTCGACCACCGCCTCGCGTGCCTCGCGCGGCCGCGCGAGCGCATCCAGGCCGGCTCGCAGGACGCGATCGAGCGGCGAGGTGCCGGCGGCGACGAGAGAGCCGGCTCCGGCGGGATCGTTGGCCGCCAGCCGGGAGGCGACGGCGAGCAGCCGGCGCGGATCGATCCGACGGCGGGCGAGCGCGACGCTGCGCTCGATGATGATCGCCAGGCCGAGGGCCAGCACCGCGAGGATCGGCCAGATGAAGAAGCGCCCGGCTTTCAGCCATTGGGCGAAGGTGCGATGCGCCTCCGGCGCCTGGTGCGCGGCGGTTCCGGCGGCATCGAGCGGGATGGCGTTCAGTTCCTTGGTGTTCAGCCCCGGCGGCAGTTCCGGCCCGAGCACCAGCCACGAGCGGCCGTCGCTTGAGCGCTCGAGCACGCCGCGATGAGTCGATTCCGCCCCGAGCGCGACCATGCGCGCCTCGCCCAGGTGCAGCACCGGAACGTTGGCGACCACGCCATTGCGGCCGACCACGGATCCGTCGACGATTTTCAGCCCCAGGCGGTCAGCCAGGGCGAGGGTGCGGCGTTCGATCGCGGCGACTGCGGCCGCGACCCGTTCCGGCGGCGGCGTGCCGGCGAGACGCCTGGCTTCGGTTTCGCCCAGACGGGCGGCGACCACCGCGCGATCCGCCAGCTGCTTGACCACCGCGAGCTCGCGTTCCTGCTCCTTCTGCCGCTTGGCCAGTTCGTCGTTGGCAGCCTTGGCCTCGCGTTCGGCGGTGGTCAGGCGTTCGCGGGCGGCGCTGCCGGCGGCGACGGCGGCCTGGAGTTCAGCCAGCAGCGCCGCCTGTTCATCAGCGATGCGCTGGCGCGCGGCGGCGACCTCGCGTTCGGCCTGGATGCGGGCGTCCTGCGCGGCGGCAGCGAGATCCGGTTCGCCGGCCGAAATCGCCGCAGGAAACAGCAGGAGCGCAGCGGCAAGGATTCTGAGACGACTCATGGCCGACCCCGCGTCACCGTCGGATCGGGTAACAGAACCACCCCTGGCTGCGCCCGGCCCTCGGCCTGGGCGAGCGCGGTGATGATCGCACTGCGGCCCGGTTCATCGCCGGCCGGGGTCAACCGCACCGCGCCGTCGACCACCTGCACCGTCCCGGCCGCCGCGCCATCCAGCGACACCCACCAGGCGGCGGCCCCGGACACGCGCAGGATCTTCACCGCCTCCTGGGCGTTCGCGCGATCGCTGCGCAACCCGGTGACCACCTCGACGGCGACGGTGCCGGCCGCACGTTCCGCCGATTCCAGGGCGCGCACCCCGGCGTCGAAGGCGTCCTCAGCGGCCTGGCCCAAGGCCGGGACGATGCCGGGCGGCAGTCGCGCCGCGAGGGTGGTCAATTCGGCTTTCAGCTTTTCCCCAGCCTGGAAAAGGCGGGCGCGCACGGCATCGAGATCGCTGCCGGTCCCGAGGGCGGCCAGGCGGGTGCGGGCGGCATCGCGGGCGGCCGTGGCGTTGGCCGCGTCGCGCTCCAGCCGGGCCGTCTCCGCCTTCGTGGCGGCGATGAGGGCGGTCAGGCGCTGCCGTTCCAGATTCCAGGCTGCCATTTCGCGCGCCTGGGCCGAGCGTTCCTGGTTCGCGGCGCGGAAGCCTTCGAGCGTGGCCTGCACGGGGTCGTTGCGCGTGGCGACCGGCTCGGCGGCGGTCAGCGTGGCGCTCAGGATAAGTCCGTTGATCAGGAAACGCCCAGCGGCAGGCATCGACATCGGGTCATCTCTCGGGTGGTTGGAGCAGTGTGGAGAGACCGGATGCGTCAGGAAGGCGCAATCCCGATCGGGACAACAGACGTGTTCAGAGCGATCCGGCGACGGTCGCGCGATGAAGCAATGCTCAGAACGCCAGCTTCCCGCTCACCACGAACGTCCGCCTCGGGAAGGGATGGAACAGCCGGAAATTCGCGCGGGCCGAGGTCCGCCGATCCAGGCTCCATCCTGTTGGTGAATCCAGGATAATCCCGACCCGCATGTCGATCTCCTAGGCAGGCTGATGACGCGGTGATGAGCGGCTGTGCAGTTGCGGGTCGATCCGAGCGATGTTTCAGGCATGGACATGGCTCTGGTACGGGATCAGGCCACTCGGCCTGAAAGTCGATCAACCCGAACCACCCGGAGCATCCTTGTCCATGTCCCACTATCTCCCGCCCAGCATCTCGTCGCCCGTCGCCATCGGGGTTTCCATTTCAGCCTTGAGTTTGGTGGGTGGTCTCGCGACTGGCCTCGGCGCGACCGACGACGCGGCGCGCCCAGCCCTGCCCGGCACCCAGACGACGGTCCCGGCACCGACGGCCCATTCCTGGGAATTGCCGGCGATCAAGGTGTTCGGCGAACGTGAAACCAGCCAGCGCGACGAGGATCTGGTCGGTTCCTATGGTCAGCCGCGCTGGTCGACGGTGCGGATGTTCTCCGAGGTGCGGACCTACGTCATTCCCGAAGGCCAGGCGGAATTCGAATACTGGCTGTTCTACACCACCCCGTCGCGCAGCGAGGTCGCCAAGGCCCGCGAAGCCGGCGATCCCCGGCCCAAGTCGCAGATCAAGCAGATGTACGAGGTCGAATTCGGACTCGGACATCGTTTGCAGCTCGATCTCTATCAGGTCTACGTCAAGGATGGCAGCGACGGCAACAACGAACTCGATGCGACCAAGTTCGAACTGCGTTACGCTCTCGCCGACTGGGACAAGATCTTCGGCAATCCCACCATCTACGCGGAATGGGAGCAGGCCGCGCACGGGGCGGATTCGGTCGAGTTCAAGGCGTTGTTCAGCGGCTCGGTATCCGGATCCTGGATCTGGGGCACCAATCTGGTGTATGAGCAGAAGACTGGCGACCTGCGCGACCGGGGCCTGGAATGGAACAGCGCGGTGGCGAAGAACGTCATCGACCAGCGGCTGAGCCTCGGTGTCGAGACCAACTTCGCGAACGTGTCGAACCGGGTCGATGCGTCGGGCACCGCACGCGAATCGCATTGGGAATTGCTGGCGGGACCGTCCCTGCGCTTCTATCCGATCCCGCGCATGCACCTGATCCTGAGCCAATTCATCGGCCTCAACAAGGACGCGCCGCAGGCCAAGACCGCCGTCATCGCGGGGTGGGAGTTCTGAACTCCAGCGCAGCGAGGAGGCGGAACCGGCCCTCTTGTCAGGGTCCTGCCAGCACCAGGCGCAGGCGCTGGCGCAACGATTCCGTGACCGGCAACGCGCCGGCGTCCGCAAGGAGATCCAGGGATTCGGGCAGCCCCCAGGCCGCAGGCTCGGTCCGGGCGAGCACGATCGCGAGATCGCACCATCGCGTTCCGGCGGGAAACGCCGCCAGTCCGGGCGTTCTGGCGAGGCGGGATCCGCCCAGGTTCACCTCCTCGTCCTTCATTTCGAGGAGTCCGGAAGGAATGGTTCCGGTGGCATCGAGCAGCGTCATCAGCAGTTGCCGCCGGGCCTGCGGCGGGACGGCGACGGACATCTGCCAGGCGGTCACCTGGCCCGGGTTGAGCGTGCCCAGCAGACGGGCCAGCACCGGCAGGCGCCGGGCGTTGGGATGGGCTGCCGCCATCCCGATGAGCAATGGGCCGGTGGCCGGATCCCAGGCACGCGGATCGGCCAGCTGTTCAAGCAGGAGATCAAGGCTTTCCGGACGTCCACAGCGGTCATTCCATTCCGCCAGGAGGGGTGCCGCCGGGCCCTTGACCGGGATCTTCCCGAGGACGGCGTCGGCGGCCTTGGCGGAATCCGGATCCGTTTCCAGGAGGTCAAGCAAGCGCGCCAGGGCCGGGGTGTCGTCGGAGGAAACGGCCAGCGCCGGAAGTCGGCTGCCGACGGACGCTGCGAATGCGGCCGGTCGCAGCGAAACCGGCATCGCCGACCAGCGGGCGACCGCTTCGCTCAGCGACCGGGTCGCGACCGGTTCACGGACCAGGTCGGGCAGGCTGCGGGTTCCGATCCAACGGCGGATGGCGCGGGCGGCGTCGTGGCGGGCTTTGGCATCCCAGGCCTGCTGCGGATCGACGCCGGCAGGAAGGCGTGGATCGCGGCCAAGCGTCCAGCCCAGGAGCAGCAGGGCCTGGTCCCCGACTGTCCAGAATCGGAGATGGTCCCAATGGAGGGAAGGGCCGTCGTCATCGAGCAGCGCGATGAGATCAGAAGGATTGGCGATCTTTGGTGCCGGGCGTTGTCCATCCCAATTCGCCAGCGTGCTGCGAAGGTCCTGCGCCGCTGGCCGGTCGGCCAGGGATGTGCTCGCCAGGAAGGTTGCGGCCCTGCTGCGCGGCTGATCGGTCGCGGCGAGGATCGAGACCGCCCCGCGCGCGACGCCGGCCCGCTGGGCTGGTGGCCGGATGAGCATCGACGATTCCAGTCTGGAAGACAGGCAGCGGGCGAGCCAGCGGGCGGTCGCCAGATCGACCTGCGGAAGCTCGGCGCGGACGCGGGTCTCCCAACCGATGAAAACCGGTTCCAAGCCATCGAGCATCAAAGGGAATCCACCTTCCCACGCCTGGGAGCGCCAGGGATCCAGCGCCATCCGGCTGGCCATGACGACGGCGAGATCCTCGCCGGCCGCGACTCCCATCCGCAGCATGATACCGGCCATCACCATGCCGGCGGTCTCGTCCTCTTCGGCGAAGCCGCGCCAGGCCGAGGCTGGACGCCAAGCCAGGCGGACGCGTTCCGCCTCGGCCTCGCGCAGCCTTTCGAACCGGGGCGGTTCCTGGGTGACCAGCGGCTCGGCGAGTTCATCCCAGGCGATCTTCTGCAACGTGATCGCTTCGACTGCCACGAGTCCATCCGGTGGCACCACCCAGCCGCCAGCCAGGATCCAGTGCCCGTCGCGGCAGCGCAGATGGCATCCCGCCAGTTCGCCAACCATCCCATCTGGAGCATCGGGGGAATCCTGCGGCCTGATGCCCGGCAGGGCGACCTGGCTCCAGCGGTCGCGGGGGAGCCGCACGCGCACGCTGCCGCGCAGCAGCTCCGCTCCACGGACCTCGGGAAAGCCGCCTGCCACCGCCCGGTCCAGGATGCCGGCCAGGGAGGTGTCCGGCTCAGCGGCCCCGGATCGGAATCCGGGGACCGTGAGCAGGAGAATCGCGAGGAATCGCAGGCTGCCCATCCCGGTTCAACCGTTCGAGGCGAGCACCGGGGCGGTGCGCAGGCCGACGTGGTCGAACGTCTTCGGGGTGCTGCTGCCGGGAGGCGCGTTGTTGGTCGGGGTGAGGATCTCGCGCCGACCGAAGGTGCCGGGATTCAGGATGTCCGACATGTTGGACCGGGTAAGCACGAAAGGCACCTCGGTGTACACGTTCCTGATCCGACCCGTGCCATCGTTCTCGATCGCCGTCCGCACCCGAACGACCGCGAGGCCGAGGATGAGACCGGCGCTAATATAGGCGCCATTGCCGCGGGCACGGGCGGCCAGCAGGCCATCCTTGTACAGATTGATGGCGTTGGTCGACCAGGTGTCGTTGCTGTTCGCCGCGCTCCAGACGCCGACCTGGACGGTGGATCCCCAGCTGGAGGGGGCGTACATCACGCCAGGAACGCCGCCGCTGGTCGCCAGGCCGTTGGTGTAGCGCTGGCGCCAGCCGGTGCTGCCGAATTCAGGCGTGTAGACCCGATCGGCACCGTTTTCCTTGGTGATCGCGAGCGGAACCGTCAGCGACCACTTCATGTTGCGGTAGGCGTAGAGGTCTCCATTGGTGGAATTGAGGGTGGAATGCTCGTTGTTCCCCGAACTGCAGAGCAGCGGCGAGTTCGGGGTGGCGCGTGCGAACGCCACGCCGGCGGCATCGGCGAAGAAGATCCCATGCCGCTGGAAGGTGAAGATATGGTTCCAGTTCCAGTGGGTGGTGGTCGCCAGGTTCAGGGTGACCGGGGCGGAGACGGCATCGACCGCCGGCATCGGGTAGCCGGCGATGGTCAGGGCGCCCGGTTCGAACACGGCGGTGCGGGAACGATCGATCGTCATCGGATCGGCGGCGCTCAGCGCTGCGGCGAGGGCGATGGAGGGGAGGATGCGGTGGAGGGTCGTCATGGGATCCTTGGTATGGAGGATTGATCCGGATTTCGGATCGGGAGCCCTTTGTGTATCGGGTGTCAATTCCCATTTGTGAAATGACCTTTCCTGGTTTAGAAACAAACCGGGAAGTCGTGTCACACATGCAGCGATATCCGGTTCCATCGATCCTGCCGTCGTCGTTCTACCATGCCTGGGAAAAATGCGTGATCCGCCTGGCCAGCGCCGGTATGATCTCCCTTGCGCAGAACCGCCGTCGCGTGTCCCAACCGGCCACCATCTGGAGGTCGGCAGTGGTCGACCGCGGCGAACTCATGATCAGCGTCGGGGCGCAGAGCCTGGTCGTTCCGCCTGGCCATCGGATCCTCATGCCTCCCGGCCTGCCGATCGAGCGTCATGCGATCGCCGACTGCGCATTCTTCGTCATGGAATTCCACGTCATTCCCATGGCGGACGCCTTCGATCCGTTCCCGCGCCTGTATCCTCCCCGGGTGCAGCCTTTGCTGGATCGCGGTGAGCACATGCGCATCCGTGCACGCATGCTGGAGGCCATCGGTAGCGACTGGCGGTTCCCTATCGACGTCCGCGCGGTCATCCTCCGCCCATTGGTCGAGGCGGAGGTTTCCAGCATCATCCAGGAGATCGCAGCCACCTGGAAAGGCGACCCGCATCCCCAGGTTCCCACCCCCGACTGGTTCGGGCCGGTGATCAACATCATGAAGAAGCGGCTGGATGACCCCGGCCTGTCCCTGGCCGAGCTGGCGGCCTGCGCTGGATACACCCCTCAATACCTCTGCCGGTGGTGGCAGCGGATCTACGGCATCAGTCCGATCGCCATGCTCCTCAACCAACGGCTGGATCGGGCCAGGGAGATCCTCACCTCACGACCAGGCATCCCCATCGCTGAAGTCCTTCGACTCACCGGATTCGCTTCCCAGAGCCGTTTCTACTCGGCCTTCAAGAAGAAATATGGCAGCTCTCCCAGAGGCAGCAAAGCTGACGCCTGATCCTTCCTCGGCGTGGCGCTGCCCACCGACCCGAGCGGATTCAACGGCGCGGACGGTTCCAGCCACTCGCCATCCCCGCCGTCACTTGAACATGTCCTCTTCGTCGCGCGGCGGCTGGGTGGCACGGGCCTTGCGCTCGTTGTCCTCGATGTCGGCCGGCGGTTCGTCGCCGGCGCTCTGCACGAAGCGCATGTTGGCGGGGTAGAAGTCGAGGTGGGCCTGGCCGGTCGGGCCGAAGCGGTTCTTGGCGATGATCAGCTTGATCCGGCGGCGTTCGAGCTGGCCGGGCGTCGCCTCCTCGCCGCCGTCGACGCGGTGGATGAACAGCACGGAATCCGCGTCCTGCTCGATCGAACCGGATCCGCGCAGGTCGGATAGGCGCGGTTCGCGCGGCAGGTTCGAGACGCCCTTCTCGCTGTCGCGCGACATCTGCGACAGGGCCATCACCGGGATGCGCAGGTCGCGTGCGAGCACCTTGAGGACGCGGGTGATCTCGCTGACCTTTTCGTATTCGCTCGCATCCGGGCGCTGGCTGTTGAGCAGTTGCAGGTAGTCGATCACCACCAGTTTCAGCTTGTCCTGGGTCTCCAGCTTGCGCCGGCGCACCACCGCACGCAGGCCGTGCACGGTGAGGTCGCTCACGTCCATGAGGTCGAAGTTCCAGGTCGAGAACCGGCTGGCCGCGGCCTGGACGAGCTCCCACTGCTCGCTCGTCACCGAGCCGCGGTCGATGTCGCCGAACGGCACCGTGCTTTCCGCCGAGAGCATCTTCTTGAGCAGATCGACGCGGTCGACTTCGAGACTGAAGAAGAGGATGCCGCCGTCGCCCTCCATGCGGGCGGCGATGTTCGCCGCGATCTTGAGCGCGAGCGAGGTCTTACCGACACCGGGCCGGGCGGCGAGGATGTAGAGGCCGCCGGGGCGCAGGGCGATGAGCTTCTCATCGATGTCGGGGATGCCGGTGGTGATGCCCGTTTCCGGGTTCTGATGGTTTTCGAGGATCTTTTCCAGCGTCGCCTGGGTGGTGTCCTGGATCGAATGCACGGTCGAGGTCTGGCCGTGGCGGCCGAGTTCGAGCATCGCCTGGCTGCCCTCGTCGATCAGCTTGGTGAAGGTGTCGGGGGTCAGGTAGGCGCGGTCGACCAGGGCCGACATGCGGCGGATCATGCGGCGCTTGAGGTAGGCATCGCGCAGCAAAACCGCGTTCCGTTTCAGCCCGGCCCAGGATCCCTGCCCGACCAGGTCGAACACGGTGTTGGCGCCGCCGATCGCCATCAGCGCGGAGTCGGCGGGATCGGCGGCCTCCTCGCCGGCCTCACGCCGCCACAGGGTGCGCAGTCGGGCCTTGTCGAGCGCGTCAAGTTGATCGCTGTCGAAGAGGATCTGCGCCTGCTTGAGCCGATCCATCATGGTCTGGAAGGGATAGCGCGAGAGCAGTTCGCACGCCGCCGCCGCGTCGATGCGGTGGCCGGTGTCGTCGATCTCCAGGCAGGCGACGTAGATGATGCGGTGGTCGCGTCCGTAGAAATGCAGCGGGTGCTCGGCGACCTGGCGCACCTCGTGGATCGCGGTCGGCTGGTCGCCGGCGAGCAGGCAGCCGAGGATCGATTTTTCCAATTCCGGGCTGTGCGGCAGGTCGCGCGGCTTCGCCACGGTTGCCCGCGGCGCGCGTCGGCCGGAACTGTCGGACCCTGGGCCGGAGGTTCCCCCAGCAGTCGAATGCGATCCGGAATCGGGTTGGGAGGGTGCGATCATGGCGATGCCGCAAGCATGGTGCCTGGCCGGCGCAGGCCACGTACGGTTCGTCCTTGGACATGGCCGGTTGTCGACTCGTTTTCGACCGAGTTATCCACATCCTTGAGAATATCCTGACCCTCCTTGCATTCGGCGGGCGGCACGCAATTGCGGAAACCCCGCTCTTTCCCTGCCTGGCTGGCAGGTACACGCTTCGCCATGCCCAACGCGGTCCCAACCCTTCCAGTCTTCCTCCGCGCCGAACACCATGTGGACCCGCTCGCGGTCACGAGCGATCGTCCTCGCCTGTCCTGGCGTCTGAACGCGACCGATGCCACCGGCAGGGTCCGTCGGGGTGCGCGCCAGGCCGCCTACCGCATCCAGGGCGGTGGAACCTCTGGTGAAACCACCTGGGACAGCGGTTGGGTCGAGTCGGCCCAGGCTGGCGACGTCGTCTGGGGCGGGCCTCCGCTGGGGGCCTTCGCCGCGCTTTCGTGGCGGGTGCGGGTACGCGATGAGACCGGCGCGGAATCGCCCTGGAGCGCCTCGGCCCGACTGGGACGCGGTCCGGTGGCGGCTGCCGACTGGGGTGCGGCCCGCTGGATCGGCTCCCCCCTGCATTTCACCAATTATGTCCCGTTGCTGCGGCGCGCATTCCGCACCGTCCGGCCGACGGTCGAGGCCCGCTTGTTCGTCACCGCGCGTGGCGTCGCCGACTTCTGGATCGATGGTTCGTAGGCGACCGGCACGGTGCTCGCGCCGGGATGGCATGACTACCATAAGCGCCAGCTCTTCCGCGGTCATGATGTGACGGCGCTGGTGCGCGAACCGGGCGAGCACGTCCTCGCCGCGATGCTGGCCGAGGGTTGGTACAAGGGCGCGGTCGCGCACGCGCCGCCCAAGCGCTACGGCGACCGCACCGCGCTGCTGGCCTTGCTGCGCATCGTCCACGACGACGGATCCGTCACCCTTGTCGGCAGCGATGCGGATTGGCGTACGGCCAACGGTCCGATCCTGGCCACCGGCCTGCTGCCAGGCGAGACCCATGACGCCACCCTGGAACCCACGGGCTGGAACCGGCCCGGCTTCAGCGAGCAGGGCTGGATGGCGGCGACCACCTCGGGCCTGGACCAGATCCCCCTGGAACCGCATCCGGGTCCGCCGGTTCGCCGCATCGCATCCTTCAAGCCGGTTCGAAGCTGGCAGCCCCGACCGGGGGCCTGGATGGTCGATTTCGGCCAGAACCTCGCCGGCCGGGTGCGGGTGCATCTGCCGGATGCGAAACCCGGGACGGTGGTCCGCTTGCGTCATGGCGAGATGGCGACGCCCGATGGTGGCCTGTATGTCGACAACCTGCGCTCGGCCCTCGCGACCGACACCTACATCGCCAAAGGCGGCGGCGAGTCCTGGGAACCGCGTTTCACCTTCCACGGCTTCCAGTTCGCCGAAATCACGGGCCTCGACGCTGAACCCAAGGTCGAATCCATCGCCTTGGCGTCCGACTGCGCCCCCAGTGGCGGCTTCGCTTGTTCGGATCCGCGCCTGGAAAAGCTCTGGTCGAACCTGGTCTGGACCCAGCGCGCCAACTGGCTCGACGTGCCCACCGATTGCCCGCAGCGCGACGAGCGCATGGGCTGGACCGGCGACGCCCAGGCCTTCATCCGCACCGCCTGCGCAACCCACGACGTGCAGACGTTCTTCGCCAAATGGCATCAGGATCTGCGCGACGCGCAGCACGACAACGGCGCTTTCACCGATGTGGTTCCGGCGCTCAAGCAGTTCTTCGCCCATGGCGGCGATGCCGCCTGGGCCGACGCAGGGACGATCTGCCCCTGGACGGTCTGGCGCGTGTACGGCGATCGCGACCAGCTTGCAGAGGCCTTCCCATCCATGGTCCGCTGGTGCGATCATCTGACCCGCACCTCCCTGCTTGGCACACACACGCGCTGGCAGACCAAGGACCAGAACTGCTACGGCGATTGGCTCGCGATCGGAGAGGAGACCGCGAAGGAAGTCATCATGACAGCGTTCTACGCCCGCAGCGTGGAGCTCACCGCCGTCAGCGCCCGCGTGCTGGGTGAGATCGCCCAGGCCGAACGGTTGGCAGCGTTGCACCGCCAGATCGTCGCCGCTTTCAATCGCGACTTCGTCCATGACGGCATCGTGCATGGCCGCACCGTGAACAGCGAAAGCCAGACCGGCTACCTGCTTGCGCTCCACTTCGACCTGCTGCCCGAAGCCGGACGTCCTCACGCGGTGGAGCGCCTGGTGGCCTGCATCGAGAGACGCGGCTGGCATCTCGCCACCGGCTTTGTCGGCCTGCCCTACCTGCTGCCGGTGCTGTCGCGTTTCGGCCGCAGCGACGTGGCCTTCCGCCTACTCACCACCGAGAGCTATCCGTCGTGGCTGTATTCAGTGGCCCAGGGTGCGACGACGATCTGGGAACGCTGGAATGGCTGGCTCAAGGACCAGGGGCCGGCTGATCCGGGGATGAACTCCTACGCCCATTACGCCTATGGTGCGGTCGGCGAATGGCTGATCACCGATGTCATCGGCATCGACCTGATCGAACCCGGCTTCAGCCGCTTCCGCATCCGTCCGCGCCTCGGCGGCGGCCTGACCTGGGCCGAGGGATGGCAGGACACCGCGCATGGCCGCATCTGCAGCCGCTGGGAGACCGCTGCCGGCGCCGTGCGGCTGACGGTCACCATCCCGCCCAACACCACCGCCCAGGTCGCGATCCCAGCGCGGACAGAGGCCGGGGTGACGGTCGATGGACCGGCCATCCTCCAACCTGGTCCTGAGACCGGCTATGTCTTCGCCGATCTCGAGGCGGGCGAATGGCGCCTGGAAGTGCCGTTGGCGTAGATCCGCCGGGATCAGTCGATGTGCCCGGACACCCGCAGTCCGGTGACCAGCTCAGCCGCCGCCGTGGATCGGTTGAGGGCGTAGATGTGCAGTCCGGGCGCGCCGAGGTCGAGCAGCTGCCGGGCGAAATGGATCGTCAGGGCGATCCCGGCCTTGCGCACCCGGACGCGGTCGTCGGCGAGGGGCGCGAGCGCGGCGCGCACCGGGGCCGGAATGGTTGCGCCGCAGCGCTTGCAGAAACGGTCGAGGGCGAGGAAGTCGGTGATCGGCAGGATGCCCGGGATGATGCGGGCCTCGTAGCCCAGACGGCGCTTGAGCCAGGCGCGCATCTCCTGGTAGGGGGCGGGGTCGAAGAAGCACTGGGTGATCGCAGCGCAGGCGCCGGCTTCGAACTTCTGGGCCAGGCGTTCCCAGTCGGCGTCGCGGCTGGGCGCCTCGGGATGCCCTTCGGGATAGGCGGCGCCCAGGATGGCGAAACGACCGTCGGCCTTGATGAGCTGGATGAGATCGGTGGCGAAGGCGCAGCCGCCGTCCGTCGGCACGAAGGACTTCTGGCCCTGGGGCGGATCGCCGCGCAGCGCGAGCAGGTTCTCGATGCCCGCCGTGTGGTATTCATCGAGCAGGGCCGACAATTCGGCCCGCGTGGCGTTGACGCAGGTGAGGTGCGCCATCGCCACCGCACCGGCCTTGCCTTGCAGATGCTCGACGATCTCGCGCGTCTTGGTGCGGGTGGCGCCGCCCGCGCCGTAGGTCACGGAAACGAAGTCCGGTCCCAGCGGCATGAGCTGGTCGATCGAGTCTTCCAGCGTGTACCAGGCGCGGTCGGTCTTCGGTGGGAAGAACTCGAACGACAGGGTGCGGCGACGTTGGGCGAACTGATGATCAAGGCGCATGCCCGGCTTCTACTATCCCCCGGAGCGTTGCGATACGCCCCGCCCGGGTCGGCCTCGGCAGCCGGCGATTCCGTCAGCGGACCGGGCGAGGCGCTGGTCAGCGCTTCAACTGGACCCAGAACGCGCGGCCGTTGCGCAGGACCTTGAACACCACCTCGCGCCGGCCGGCGATGGCGAGGACATCTTCTGCCGAGCGCAGCAGTCCGGCGGTGCGTTCCGCCAGGATGCGGTCTCCAGGTTCGAGGCCGCTGCGGGCCGCGGCGGTGTTCGGGGTGACGGCGACCACGGGCAACCCGGCCTGCTCGTCCTCGCCCAGGCTGAGTCCGAATCCGGCGAGCACGACCTGGCGGCGGTTGCCGTCATCACCGGCGCGGGCGGCGGCGTTCAGGCGTTTCTCCATCTCGTCGGTCGAGATCGGCGTCACCACGACCTCCTGCTCCTTTCCGGCGCGGAAGATGCGCAGGATGATCGGCGTCCCGGGCCGGCAGGCGGCGATGCGGGCGCGGAACTGCTGATCGCTTGCGACCGGGATGCGATTGACCGCCAGCACCACGTCGCCCTTTTGCAGCTTTGCCTGTGCCGCCGGACCATGCGGATAGACCAGGCCGATCGCCACCGCCTGGGCCGCCGGCAACCCCAGGCGCTGGGCCGCGTCGGCGCTGAGACGTTCCAGGGTGATGCCGATCATCGCGTGGATGACCTTGCCATGCGCGAGCACGTCCTCGACCACGCGCCGGGCCTGGTTTGCCGGGATGGCGAAACCCAGGCCGATGTTGGCTCCGGTGCGGCTGAGGATGTTCGAGTTCACCCCGATGATCCGGCCTTGCAGATCCACCAGCGGGCCACCGCTGTTGCCGGGATTGATCGCGGCGTCGGTCTGGACGAAGGCCTCGAAACCGGCGACGTCGCCGCCGATCTTCTCATACACTCCGGTCGAGCGGTCGGTCGCGGACACATGGCCGAAGGTCGCGCTGTAGCCGACGCCGAGGGGATAGCCGAGCGCGACCGTGAAGTCGCCGACGTGCAGGCGGTCGGAATCCGCCCATTCGACGACCGGCAGGCGCGGTACCGGCACCTTGATCAGGGCGAGGTCGCTGCGCACGTCCTGGCCGACGTACTCGGCGTCGAATTCGCGGTTGTCGTGCAGCACCACGCGCAGGCGGTCGTAGCCGACCGGCTTGCCGTTGGCGGCGAAGACCACCGAACCGTCGTTGTCCATCTGGAAGACCACATGGGCGTTGGTGACGATCCAGCTCGCCTTGTCGTCGCTCGCGACCACGAAGCCGGAGCCGACCCCGGCGGGCACCTCGCGCACCTCGATCCGGCGCGTGTACCAGTTGATGAGCTGTTCACGCTCACGCGCGTAGATCGCCACCACCGATGGCGCGACGAGTTCGTGCACCAGGGTGTAGGCGCGCGACAGGCGGGCGAGATCCGCGTTCAGCGTCTGGAGTTCCGCCCGCAACGCGGCGCGGTCGGATTCGCCGGCGGATGCCGGCGCGAGCGCGACCAGCGCGACGAGGCAGAGCGAACGGCACAGGATGGTGGAGAGGGTGGTTGACGGGAGCGGGCGCATGGTGACTCCAGCCTCAAGACGCGTGAGGCGTCAGGAGCCTACCGGACGCCTGCCCGGCGGAAGCCGGGGTCGGCCTGAGCCGCTCCGGAGCGCACGAACGTCTGCTGCGCGAGGGGATGGACGCCGGAATCCCCCTGGTTCAGAGGACAGCGTCCGGCCAGGCCCTTCAGGGCAGGCTTTTCGGCACGCAGGGATCGTCGATGACTTCCATCACCGACAACTGGTATGCCTGGCGATGGCGCGGAATCGGTTCGGGCAGCGACTGCCAAGCGGCCAGGTCGACATGGTGCGATGACGGCACCAGGAATTGTCCGCCGCTGGGATCGATGGTGACCAGGGTGTAGATCGGACGGGTGCGTGGGCCATCGACCCAGTGCAGGTCGTCAGCCTTGGCCAGGATCTGCGGATCGAGCTTTTCCGGGCGGAAGGAGTCCTCTTCGACGAGGTTGAACATGGTCGGGCTCTTGAACTGCTGACCCGGAGTCTTGCAGGTGCGGGCGCGGTGCAGATCGGCCACCGCCGGTGGGGCGGCGGGAATTTCGTAGACCTGCCGGTCGCCGGTCCAGCCGGCGCGGTCGATCGGCGAGAAGACGTCCTCGACTGCGGTGGTGACGTAGCGCGATTTCACCTGTTCGCGTTCGGCGCAACCGGTGCCGAGGACGCCAAGGGCCAGGGCCGCGACCGGCAGGATCAGGATTCGGAGCCGCATGGGCGGGAAACTAGGGTCGTTCCGACCCGGGTGGCAACGGGAAATCGCGATGCGGGGGCGGGTGAGTGGATCAGTGTCCCGCCCGGACCGGAGGCCGCTCGGCCCTGCCTCAGCCCGCCACCCCTGTTCCTGGCATGGCCGAAGGCTCTGGTTAGGACGTAGCCATGCATGTGATGCACCTGCTGCCCGGAACCGGCGGCACCTTCTACTGCGAGAACTGCGTCCGCGACGCCGGGCTGGTCCGCACCCTGCGTTCGCACGGCTGCGACGTGACCATGGTGCCGATGTACCTGCCGCTGCTGGGCGAGGCCGACAACCTGCCGAACGCACCGGTGGTCTTCGGTGCGGTCAATGTCTGGCTGCAGCAGCAGGCGAGCCCGTTCCGCCATGCGCCGCGCTGGATGCACCGGCTGCTCAACACCCCGTGGATCCTCCGCTGGATCGCCCGCAACACCGGCTCGGTCAGCGCACGCGGGCAGGAAAAGCTCACGGTGTCGATGCTGGATGGCGAGGACGGCAACCAGGCGCGCGAACTCGACCAGCTCATCGGCTGGATGAAGACGGTGGAGAAGCCCGACGTGATCCAGCTCGCGACCTCGCTCCAGCTCGGGCTGGTGCGGCGGATCAAGCAGGAGCTCGGCGTGCCGGTGGTGTGCTCGATCCAGGACGAGGAACAATGGGTCGACAGCATGGACGACGCCTGGCGCGAGCGGGTGTGGACGCTCATCGGCCAGCGTGCCGCGGACGCCGACCTGCTTATCGCGCCGAGCCAGTGGTATGCCGACCTGATGGCGGCCCGGCTGAAGCTGCCGCCCGGCCGCATCGCCGTGGTCCATCCCGGGGTGAACCCCGGCCTGACCGAACCCGCGCCGCCGCCGCCGGTGCCGGTGCTGGGATTCCTTTCGCGCGTGACGCCGTCGTTGGGCCTGGACCTGATCTACGACGCCTTCCTGCTGCTGCGGCAGGATCCGCGCTGGGCGAACCTCCGCCTGCACCTGACCGGCGGCGCCCTGCCCCAGGATCTGGCCTGGATGAAGAAGCAGCGCTCGCGCCTGAAGGCGGCCGGCGCGCTTGACGCTGTGCAATTGTTCGAGGACTTCTCTGCCCCGAAACGGGCTGAATTCATGCGCGGTTGCACGGTCGTCAGCGTCCCGGCGCACGCCGGCATGGCCTTCGGCCTGTTCATGGTCGAAGCCATGGCCGCCGGCCGGCCGGTGGTCCTGCCCAAGGTCGGCGCGTATCCCGAGATCGTCGACAGCACCGGCGGCGGGGTGATCTACGAACCCAACGACGCCGCCACCCTGGCGCGCACGCTGGACAGCGTGCTGGGCAATCCCGAGCGCGCCGCGAAACTGGGCGCGGCCGGCCGCGAGGCGGCCCGCACCCGCTTCAGCCTCGACCACATGGCGCGCGAGATGAACGCGATCTATGCGGGGTTGGGGCGGAAATAGGCCGGCCCCGATCGGGGTTACCGCACCGCCACGCCACCCTCAGGGTTCCTGCACCGCCAGGTCATCCTTGGCGATGTTGGTCTGGGGCCTGCTCCAGCTTTCCGCGATCACCTCGCAGCCGGCGAAGCCGCCGGAAACCTGGTTGACGATCACCGAGGCCAGGGTCTTCCCGGCCCGCTTGATGGCGTAGCGCTGGCCGACGGCGAGGCCGGGCTTGTCCTTGGCGTCGAGCATCACCAGGGCGGTACGGCCGTCATTGCCGGCTTCGACGATGACGACGCTGGTGCTGATCGCCGGGGTCTTGGGCCGGACGGAGGGGGCCGGGGCCGGACGCGAATCGAGCACGCTGGCGACGCCATTGGCATCCAAGGGTTTCGCCTGGCCTCCTGCGGCTGGCCGGCGTCCGGCGGCGACGGAATCGGTGAGTTGCACCAGGGCGGTGGCCTGGCTCACGGTCATCGAACCGGCGGCGACCTGCTCTGCGATCTGCTCCAGCCCGGCCGCGAGATCGACCATGCCGGCGGCGCGCAACTGGCGCGCCCGCTCCGCGGTCAGCTGGGCCCCGAGCTGATTGACGCTGGTGGCATCGCCGGCAGCCGCCGGGACGGCCATGCCGAGCGCGACCAGGAGGATGAGCAGAACCGGGTGGAGTGTCGCCATGGCCGGGCAGCCTGGGTGGAAGCGGCGCCGGGTCGAGCCTCTTCCCCGTGGCCACCAGGACACCGGATGGACGGCGTCGCACCGCCTGAACCGGGGGCGCGGTGGACGGAACCCTGGCGGCGGTGTCTTGAAGGTGGACCCCACCGCACGCAGTCCGACCAGGTCGCCGTCCCGCCATGAACCGTTCCTTGGAACGTCCTATGACCGAACCGCTCGACGAGTCCAACCTCTTGCCCATACGCGGGATGCGCGATGCATTCCCGGAGGATCTGCGCCTGCGCGGATGGCTGCTCGGGGTATGGAGCGAAGTCGCCCGCCGGTGGGGGTTCGATGAGGCCGAACCGGCGCCGATCGAGGACTGCGCCCTGCGCGAACAGTTGTCCGGCCAGGCCATCGCGGCGAACCTGTACCGCTTCACCGATCGCGGAGGCGAGGAGATCTGCCTGCGTGCGGGGGCCGGGCCCGGTCTGGTGCGGATGGTCCTCGCACGTGGCGGTTCCGAACCGCTGCCGCTGCGCTGGACCTCGCTGGGACGCTGCTTCCGCCAGGCCCCGCTCGTGCGCGGACGCAAGCATGAGCACTTCGAATGGGCGCTGGTGACCGCCGGTCTGACCACCGTTGCGGCCGAGGCCGAGATCATCACGGCCCAGCTGCAGGCGCTGCGCGAAGTCGGCCTGGATCTGACCGAGGACGACGCTGACGTGCAGGTGCGGATCAGCGATCAACGGCTTTTGTCGGGCGAGCTCATCGCCGGCGGTCTGGATGAAGGCCGGCTCGACGACGCCTGGTCAGCCCTCGCCAGCCACCGTCAGGCTGGAATCGACGGCAGCGCGCACGATCTGGTCAGGCTGGGCATGTCTGCAGAGGCGGCCCGACGCATCGTCGATCTGCTCAGCGCCGGAGGCACCGGCTCGGATGGTCTCGCCGACCTGAGCACCACCTTCGGCGGCGACCATCCGGCCATCGAGAACCTGCGCGAAATCCACGACCTGTGCGATGCCCTCGGACTCGCGCACCTGCTGCGCTTCGATCCCAAGGTCATCCGGCATCAGGACGGTGGCAATGCCGTCGGCTGGGAGATCTGGGACCATCACGGCATCCTGCCCAGACCGATGGCTGCCGGCGGGCGTTGCGATGGCCTGGCCGAGGTCTTCGGCGGCGAACTTCCCGTCGCCATCGGCTCCATGGGCGATGTGGCGCTGATCGAGGTTCTGCGCGCCCGCAGCCTGGTGCCGGTCCTGCATCGGACGGTGGATGACGTGGTCTATCCGATGAAGACCGAGCACTTCGCCGACGCGATGAAGGTCGCGCGCTTCCTGCGCAAACTCGGCCGCACGGTGGTGGTCGACTTCAGCCAGCGCCGTTTCGCGACCGTCCTCGCCCAGGCCGACGAAGTCCACAGCGCCGGCAACCTCTACATCATCGGCGGGCCCGAATCCCGCAGGGGCAACTGCACCATCCGCCCGCTCGGACCCAACGCCGCCAAGGAATACCAGGTGACGTTGGCATCCTTGGGCGTTGCCCGGAAAAAAGCCAAGGCCGACACCTCGGACCGGCTGGTCGCGGTGCCATAGCGTCTGAACGGTGGCCAGCTCGCTGGCACTGCAGGTGTTCTGGCCGGATCTGCAGGCGCTGCCTGCGGCGGCAGCGCTGGGACGCGGCGGCGCGGCGCGCCGGCGACCGGGCAGCACAAGCCGAAGCCGGTGACGTGCCTGACCCCGCCGGAGTTCACCAGCTGAGGCCGACCATGCGGCCATCATGGGCCAGCCAGACCTGGCCATCGGGCGACACCGCGCCAGCGGAGATGCGGTCCAGGCCGATCTCGGCCGCCTTGCGCGCGTGCACCGGAACCGGGTTCGTGCCGTGGAAGTCGAGCACCTGAAGATCATTGCGGCTGGAGTCGAGCACGTACAGCAGGCCGAGGCGATCGCAGGCGAGGCGGAAGGGGGCGCGGAACTGCGCCGGGCCGTCGCCCGAGCCGCCGCCGATGCCGACGTAGGTGATCTTGCCGGTGCCGGTGCCGGTGTCGCAGGCCCATTTCTTCATCTCGTTGTTCTTGCTGTCGTAGACGAAAACGGCGGAACCGTCGGGCATGGCCGTCAGCAGGCTCGGGGAGGCCAGCTCCTGGGGCCCCTTGCCCTTGCTGCCGCAGCTGGCGATGAAGCGGCCGTTGGAGTCGAAGATGCTGACGCGGCAAAGCTCATCATCGAGGACATAGCTGCGTCCTGCGGCGTCGACCGCGAGATCGGTGACCGCCTCGAACTGGCCTGGGTTCTTGCCTTCCTGGCCGAAGACCGCTGGCGGATCCGAGAGGTGCCCATCGTCGAGGCGGAAGCGCAGGATCTGGCGGTTCTTGCGATCCAGGAGGTGCACGGCGCTGCCGTCCGGGACCACGGCCAGCGCACGCACGTCCTCAGCCTTGCCGGTCGGGATGCGCCGGGTCAGCCAGCCCTCGGCGTCGAAGATTTCGAGGCATCTGGCGTCGGCATCCAGGCGGATGATCCGGCCCTGGCCGTCGGTGGCGAACGGTCCGCCCTTGCGCAGGCGGGCCCCGCGCCAGGCCGCCGCGCCGCCGGCGCGCTGGCGTGAGACCAGGCCTTCATCCCAGGTGATCAGGATGTCGCCGGCCGGATCGACGGCGAGGGCGATCGCATCGCCCGGTTTGGCGACGAGATCGCTCTCGGCAGGCGCCTTGACCACCACCGTGCTGCCGCCCTGGCCGTCGAGCGAGAGCACGCGGCCATCCTTGGTGAGCACCAGCAGGTCGCGGCCGTTGCTGGCGTGGGCGATATCGATCGGCAGGGATGCCTTGTCCTTGGGCAGGGCGAGGGTGCCCAGGCGGCGCAGGCGGTCGAAGCGCAGCACCTGGCGCTGCTCGGGATCGAGGCACGACAGGCTGCCATCGATGGCGAGCGCCAGCCGGGTCAGGCTGCGGAAGGCGTCATCGCCCTCGCCGATGCGACCGAGCTGCCCGACCATCTTGCCGTCCGGCCCCAGGGTCAGCACGCCGCCTTTGCCCTTGTCGGCGATGGCGAGCATTCCGTCCTGCGCCAGGGCGAGGTCGGTCGGCCGGGACAGCTGGCTGTAGGCGCGCACCTGCTTGCCTTCGCGGTTGAAGGTCCGCACCGAGGTGCTGCTGGCGTCGAGCACGATCACGCCGTCGCGGGTGGCCCAGAACGCGGTCGGCCGGCGCGGTGGCTCGGCGAAAGCCAACGCCTGCTGCTGGTTCCAGCCGGATCCCAGGCACAGCAGCTTGTCGTCGGCCAGGCCCCACCAGACCCCGGTCTCGTCGCGTTGCAGGCGCTGCATCGCCACCTCGGCGTCACCGCCGAGCCTGGTCCAGGGCTTGAGTTCGCGCCGTTGCGCCGGATCGAATGGATCCACGGTCGCGCTGAGCTTCACCGTGGTCTCCTGGCCGTAGGCGTCGCACGCGACCACCTGCACCGTGAGCGTCCCCGGCAGCGCCGGAGCGGTCCAGGCGACCTCGGGCATGCCGGTCGTAGGGCTGGAGAAGGTTCCGCCCTGGCCCACGGGGGCGCTGGTCGACCAGCGGTAGATGACATGCGCGGAATCGGCGGCGAAAGGAGCCCGCACCACGCTGGTCGAACCGGCCTTCACCCGCAGCGGGGATGGTTCGCCGGTCGGCACCGGGGCCGGATGCGACGGTTTGGCGACCGGCAGCACCGGTTCCTGCACCGGGGTTTCGGAACCAGGCTTGGCCGCCGGGCTGAACGCATCCCGCATCCGGGTCGCGGAGGGGACGGACGCGACGGCGGTTTCGGCCGGAGCCGGCTTCTCAGGTTCGGCCTTCAGTTCAGGTTTCGCCGGCGCGGCCGCAACCGGGGCCGGCGTTGGAGCGACGACGGCAGCCTGCGCTTGGGCCCGATCCGGATCGGCGCGGTTTTCCCAGTAACGCAGGGCCATCGTCATGACCGGGCCTCCCCGGTAGATGCCCCAGCCGATCAGGCAGCACAGCGTGAGAAGCAGCATGATGAGCGCATACTGGAAGGCGTTCGCACCGCTCCTGGCCGGCGCGGGGGCGGCCGGCGGTGCGACCTGGACCACCTGCGGAGACGGATAGGCGAGGAAGGCGGGCGGATACGGTGCGGGAGCGAAGGACGGGGGCGGTACGGCAGCTGGCGCAGGGCATGGTGCCGACGGGGCCGGAGACGGCGCAGCGGGCGCTTCCGTCTTCGTTTTCACCTGCTGGTCCTTGATCAGGAGGTCGATCAGCCTGCGCTGCTGATCCACCAGCAGCTTGAACTCGGCCAGCGCAGGCGCGGACAGGCCAGGAGCGCCGGCCGGTTGGGTGTCGTCGTTCTTGGACTGGGATTCGGTCATGGGTATTTACCTGGAAGGGGCGGCAAGTGTGCGCGCAAACGCACCAGGAGCAATGAGCCCGGGATTGAGCGGTCCTGATCAGGGGGCGCCCCGTTGCGGGGACGGTCGGGTCACGACTTCGTCGGCACCCTGGTCCACCACGCCGTCGCCTGTTCCGCCGTCCAGGCCTGATCGGGCGGGATCTCCACGGTGGCGAGGTCGCGGGCCAGGGCGCGCGCATCGGAGGGCCGCCGGGCCGGATCCTTGGCCAGGCATTGCTCGACCAGACGGGCGAGCGCGACCGGCACGGCGGGATTGCGGTCGTCCAGCGGGCGGGGCGGCTGGTTGATGTGCAGGTTCAGCAGCTCGTAGGGGTTGTCCCCGCTGAAGACCTCTTCCCCGGTGAGCAGCCAGCAGGCGACGCAGCCGAGGGCATAGAGGTCGGTGCGGCCGTCGAGATCCTGGCCCATCGCCTGTTCAGGGGCCATCGTCGTCGGGGTGCCCGAGACCATGCCGTCGGCGGTCAGGCGCGCGGCCTTCGCCGCCTTGCCCTGGCGCACCAGGCCGAAGTCGAGCACCTTGACCACGTCGACCTCGTCGGCGCGGCGGCAGACGAAGATGTTCTCGGGCTTGATGTCGCGGTGGACGAGACCGCGATCGTGCGCCTCGGCGAGGCTGGCGAGGGCATCGACCAGGATGCGCACGACCCGCCCGGCGGGCTGGCGGCCATGGCGCTCGACCAGGGCGCGCAGGTCGAGGCCGTCGAGCAGTTCCATGACGTAGAAGAAGGTGCCGTCGGGGGAGATCCCGTAGTCGTACAACTCCACCGTCGAACGCGCACGCAGGCTGGCGGTGATGCGGGCCTCGCGCTCGAAGCGCTGGCGCGCCTGCGCGACCTCCTCGGGGGAGGTGCCGGCCAGGGTCTCGGGCTGGATCAGCTTGATCGCGGCCGGGCGCGAAAGCATGCGATGCTCGCCGATCCACACCTGGCCCATGCCGCCTTCGCCGATCTTGCGCACCAGGGTGTAGCTGCCGAGTTCACGCACCTTGGCTTCCGCGTTCTGGGCGCGGTCGCGCTGATGCTCGACCTCGCGCCGGGCCCCGGCGAGCAGGCGGGCGAAGGACAGGCCGGCGAGGATGCCGATCACCACGACCGCGGAGGCGACCAGCACGGCGCTGAACCGGGCCTGGTCCATGATGCCGAGAACGGCGTCGCGCGAGGTGATCTGCGCCAGATACCAGGTCGGCCCGCCCGGTACGGCCAGCGGCTGGACGAAGCCGCCGTGATCCTGGCCCTCGACGGCCACCCGCACCGGCAGGATGGAATCGCCGGCGGGCAGCGCAGGGATGGCGGTGAAGAACGCGCGCACCACCGCATCCGTGGCGTCCGCGCCGCTCGGCAGGCCGGATCCGGCGAACGCGCCCACCAGCCCCGGCGGCGTGGCGATGAGGGCCCGCTCGCGATCGAAGACCAGATTCCGGCCGAGATCGCCCGGCCTCTGGAGGAATCCACCGAACGACGCGAGATCGAGATCCACCGCGACGACCCCACGCGGCGGCTGCCCGGCGGTGGAGGGGGCAAGCTGGTGCGCCACGGTCACGCCCGGCGTGCCGGTGCGCGCGAACCGGTAGGGCGGCGTCCAGCTGCGACCCGGTGTGGCGACCGCCTGGCGATACCAGGGCTGCACCCGGGCATCGTAGGCGACGTTCTCCTCGACCGTCGTGACGCGGATCCTCCCCTCGGCATCCAGGACGCCGAGCGTGCGGCGCATCCCGTTCGCGCCCGGCGCGACGGTGAGGCTCTGCCAGGTGCCCTCGGCCAGGGTGATGCCGATCAGCCCGCCATCGGGACGGCCAAGGTAGACCTGGCTCACCCCGGGACGGGCGTCGGCCATGGCGATGAGCGCCCGCGCGACCTGGGCCGGGTCGTCGAGACTCCCCGCGCGATCGGCCCAGGCATGCAGGCCATCGACCAGGGCCGCGACCTGGCCCAGGCCCTGGAGAGCGCGTTCGCGCACCACCCGGGCGTCAGCGGCGATGCGCTCGCGCGCCTGCTCGCGCATGCCCGCCTGCAAGGTGAAATGGTAGGGGATCAGGGCGCCCAGCGCCGCCGCGCCGACCAGGAGCGGGATGATCAGCGACAGGCCGAGCGGCGTCGCGAGGAAGGAGGGGGGCGGGGATGAGCGGGCGGCCCCCGCGTCGACGGGCTGGCTCGCGCGTGCGATCTGCTGCTGCGGGGAGTAGGAGCTGGGCATGCTCAGGCCTTCGGGGTCCGCCCGGTGGCGGCGGGATCGGGGATGGTCGCGGGCGGCGGCGCCTGCGCGTCGACCGGCACCAGCACCGGCGCGTCGGGCTGGCGCACGAAATGCGGCGACATGATCTGCACCTCGAACTCGTTGAAGGCGTCGAGCACCTGCGCGTTGAGGTCCGAGAGCACCCGCACCCGGTCCTCGACTCTTTCCAGGCGGCAGCGCAACTGGTACTCGACGTAGAAGTCGGAAAGCGCGGTTTGCAGCACCTCGGGTTTGGCTTCTGGCACCAGACCAGGCGTGCGCGAGGCGGCGAGGTGGAGCAGGCCGTGCACCTGGCGCCAGGGCGTGTCGTAGCCGATGGTGATGGCGGTGACCACCTGCGGCCCGATGGACTTGTCATAGCGCGAGAAGTTGCTGACCGATCCCGACGTCAGGGTGGCGTTGGGCAGGATCACCTCGTGGCCGGTCGCGGTGCGCACCTTGGTCGAGAGGAACCCCAGTTCGGTGACCTGGCCGCTGACTTCGCCGACCTTCACCATGTCGCCCGGCTTCATCATGCGCGAATACACCACCAGCAGGCCGCTCATCATCTGGTTGACGATGCCTGCCGAGCCGAAGGTCAGCAGCAATCCGGCGAAGACGCTGACCCCCTTGAACGCCTCGCTGCTCGAGCCGGGCATGTAGGGATAGGCGACGATGATCGCGAACAGCCAGAGGACGATGCTGGCGATGCGGCGGGTGGCCTTGGCCGTGTCAGGCTCCATCCAGCCGATCACGATGGCGCCGTTTTCGACTCCGGTGAAGAACGAGTCCAGGGCGCGCCCGGCGATGCGGGTCAGGATGAAGATGAGGAGCACCATCCCCAGTCCGGGCAGGGAACCGAGCACGGCGGTCAGGATCACCGAAGCCACGTCCAGCAGGTGCCGGCCGAGCGCATCGGCCAATGGCCTGGTGTACGGGAACTGCGCCAGCACCTCGGCGAGCCAGACGTAGAGCAGCAAGCCGCCAACGGCCCAGAAGGCGCTGCCCAGGAGCAGGCGCAGGATGCCGCGCGCCACCGGCACGGTGTCCACCCCGGCAAGGTGCGGCAGCTTCAGGCGCAACGCCTCGAGCCGGGCGTGGATCCGGCGGCGGGCGCGCAGGATCAGCCACAGGCAGACGATCAGCACGATGGTGGCGAGTCCGGACCACACGCAGGCCCACAGTAACGTCTCCGGCCGGCGCTGGGCGAGCTGGGCATCGAAGAGCTGGCGCAGGTTGCCGACCACCTCCTTGGCGGCGTCGGCCGGATCCTGGCCGGGTGCCACGTCGTCTTTGGTCAGGATCAGCAGCAGATCCGGACCGGCGAAGATCATCTGGCCGACCACGCCGTCGATGGTCGCCGGCCGGGTGGTGGTCGGCTTGGCGAGGGATTCATCGGTCAGCGCGGCGATGCGCCGCTGGATGCGCTCGATGCGTTCAGCCACCGTCAGGCCATCGATGCCGACCCGCAGTTCGGCGATGGTCCGGTTCCAGACGATGACCGGGTGCGGTTCCAGCGCTTCGACCGCTGCCGGCTTGGCCGCCTCGCCGCCCCAGCCGCAGAGGATGCAGAAGAGGACGAGGAGCAGCGCGCGGAAGGGCATCATGGCGGGGCCAGCATCACGCCAGCGCTCGATGGGCAAGGCGCCCGGTCGCAGGATCAGGGCCGATTCGCGGGGGCCGGGATCCCCGCGATCACATCGATACCGGGACGGCGTCGGCTTCGTGCAGCTCCTGGATCAGGGCTGCGACGAGACCCGTCCAGCCGGTCTGGTGGCTGGCGCCGACGCCGCGACCGGTGTCGCCGTGGAAGTACTCGTAGAAGGTGATGCGGTCCTTCCAGTGCGGATCGCGGTCGAAGAGGTCGACCCCGCCGTTGATCGGCCGGCGGCCGTCCTGGCCAGGGGCGAACAGCGACACCAGCCGGCGCGAGAGGTCGTCGGCGATCTGGTTCAGGTTGGCCCGGTTGCCGCTGCCGACCGGATATTCGACCGTGTACTCATCGCCGACGTAGCGATGGAAGCGGCGCAGGGCGGTGACCAGGAAGTAGTTCACCGGCATCCAGATCGGCCCGCGCCAGTTGCTGTTGCCGCCGAACATGCCGTTGTCGCTCTCGGCCGGGACGTAGTTCACCGACCACGACTGCATGCCGACCATGAAGGTGTAGGGTTCGCGCTCGTGCACCTTGGAGAGGGCGCGGACGCCATGGTCGGAGAGGAACTCCTTGGGATCGAGCATGCGCTTGAGCAGGTGGCCGAGGCGGTCGGGGTCGACCAGGCTGGCGATGCGCATGTCGTCCTTCCCTGTGCGGCGCACGATGGCGAGGATCCGGGCGAGTTCCGGGCGCGTTTTGACGAAGCGGTCGAACCAGGTCGCACGGTCCTCCTTGCGGGTATCCGGCGGGATGAGCACGCTCGCGAAGAGCGGGATCAGGCCGACCATCGAACGGATCTTCAACTGCACGACGTGGTCGGGCAGGCGCAGCAGGTCGTAGTAGAAGCCGTCCTCGTCGTGCCAGAGGTCGACGCCGGTGCCGGTCATGTCGTGCATGGAACGCGCGACGTAGGCGAAGTGCACCATGTATTTCACCGCCAGCTTGCCGTAGATCGGATTCGCCTTCTCCAGCTCCAAGGCGATCGCCGCCATGTCGCAGGCGAAGGTGGCGACCCAGGCGGTGCCGTCGGCCTGTTCGAGGTGGCCGCCGGTGGGCAGCGGGCTGCTGCGATCGAAGACGCCGATGTTGTCCAGGCCGAGGAATCCGCCGCCGAAGAGGTTGTTTCCCGAGGCGTCCTTGCGGTTGACCCACCAGGCGAAGTTGATCGCCAGCTTCTGGAACATGATCTCCAGGAAGGCGCGGTCGGTGCGGCCCCAGGTCAGGCGTTCGATGTGGTAGACGCGCCAGGCCGCGCGTGCCAGGACCGGCGGGTTGACGTCATCGAAGTTCCATTCGTAGGCGCTGATCGCGCCGTTGGGGTGCTGGTAGCGCTCGGACACCATCAGCAGCAGCTGTTCCTTGGCGAAGTCGGGGTCGACGTAGGCCAGCGCGATGCAATGGAAGGCGAGATCCCAGGCGGCGAACCAGGGATACTCCCAGGCGTCGGGCATGCTGATGATGTCGGCGGCGTCGAAGTGGTGCCAATTGCGGTTGCGGAAGTGCGCAGTTGGCGCGGCGGTGGGCGAGGTCTGCCGCTGCCAGGCCGGCAGGTTGTAGCAGAACCACTGCTTCGACCAGATCATGCCGGCCCAGGCCTGGCGCTGGATGCGCCTTTCCTCGACGCTCGCCTGCGCGGGGTGCAATGCGGCATAGAACGCGTCGGCCTCGGCCTGGCGTTCGGCGAGGATCTTCGCCACGGCGGCGGTACCGCCGGGTCCGCCCGACCTGCGCAGGCGCAGGTCGATGCTGATCGAACCGCCGGCGGGGACGGTGGCCTGGTAATGCGCAGCGGCCTTGGTGCCGACCTGCTGCGGATTCACCGCCGAGGACATCCCGTCGACGAGCAGGCGGTGGAAGGCGTCCTTGACGTACAGGCCGCTGTTGGGCTGGCGGAACACGCGTTCGGTGTTGGTCTCGTTCTCGGTGAACAGCAGGCGCGGATCGCCTTCCGGCCCGCGACCGCACTCCAGCAGCCAGTCGCCAAGCAGTTCATGCCGGGCCGTGATCACCGGGTTGCCCTGCCGGCTGCCCAGGCGCGGCCGGGTGCGGGTCTCGGCCCGGTCGGCGTTCCAGCTCCAGGTGTTGCGGAACCACAGCGTCGGCAGGAGATGGATCGGCGCCGCCTCGGGGCCGCGATTCGCCACGGTGATGCGGATGGCGATGTCCTCCGGGCCGGCCTTGGCGTAGGCGATCTCGACATCGAAGTAGCGATGCTCGGCGAACACGCCGGTGTCGATCAACTCGAACTCCGGTTCGTGGCGGCCGCGGCGGCGGTTCTCCTCAACCAGCCGATCATAGGGGAAGGCCGCCTGCGGGTACTTGTAGGTCATCCGGAGCAGGCTGTGCGACGGGGTGGCATCGTCGTGGAACCAGTACTCCTTGGCGTCCTCGCCATGGTTGCCCTCGCTGTTGTCGAGGCCGAAGAAACGCTCCTTCAGGATCGGGTCTCTGCCGTTCCACAGGGCCAGGGCGAAATTGAGGAACTGGTCCTGGTCGCTGATGCCGGCGATGCCGTCCTCGCCCCAGCGGTAGGCGCGCGAACGCGCTTGATCGTGGGTGAAATGCTTCCAGGCGTTGCCGTCGGAGGAGTCGTCCTCGCGCACCGTGCCCCAGCTGCGGTCGGACAGATAAGGCCCCCAGCGCCGCCAGGCGGCGACATCCTGGTTCAGGCGTTGGGCTTCAGCCGTCGCGGCGAGGTCGGAGGTGCTCATGGCTGACTGATGCCAGTGCCGGACCCATGGTCAAGGGTTGCGCCGACGCAGGGGATCATTGGGCCGATTGGATCAGTCGAGAAGGAAGCTTGCACTGTTGCGAACCTGAACACCTTGCGCCCCTCTGGAGCCAACCATGCGTCCGACCGTCAGCGGCCTCGCCCTCATTCCTCTCCTCGCCTGCCTGCTGGGGGCTGCGGAGTCGCCCGCCACGCCCGCGCCCTCCACCACGCCCGCTGCGGCGGCCCCTGCTGCCACCGCCGTGGCAGCAGGTGAAGCCACCCCGACCCCCCCGGCGGTTCCGGCGGCGGTCCCGGTCTCGCCCTGGCCGATGGACATCCCGATCGCCACCGGCGTCATCACGCTGTACCAGCCGCAGCCGGAAAAGCTCGATGGCGATACGCTGACCGGTCGCGCCGCAGCCTCGTTCCTGCCCACGGGGAAAAGCGAGGATGAACGCGTGTTCGGCGCCCTGTGGATGACCGTCAAGCTCGACATCGACCACGAGGATCACGTGGCCAAGGCGCGCGAGATCACCATCACCAAGGTGATGACCCCCAAGGGTGAAAGGACCGGCGACGATGGCGCGGCGGCGAAGAAGCTGATCCAGGACACCATCGTCGCCAAAGGCATCGAGATCGACCTCGACCGCCTCATCGCCACCCTCGAGGAACCGGGGGGCAAGGATCGCACCGATCTCAGCACCAAGGCGCCGGCCATCATCATCCGCAACGATCCCGCCGTGCTGGTGGTGATCGATGGCGATCCCATCGAACGCAGGACCGGCAGCTTCAAGCGCATCGTCAACACCCCCGCCTTCCTCGCCATCGACAGCAATGGTTCGTACTGGCTGCGCGGCGCCCGCGACTGGCTGACCGCTCCTTCCCTGAAGGGCCCCTGGTCCCTGCCCGGCGATGCCGGAGTAGACAAAGAGATCGCCGACGCCGCCAAGAGCGAGAAATACCCCTCCGGCCATCTGCGCATGCCCGATGACCAGGCCCCGGCCGTGATCATCGCCAACACCCCCACCGAACTGGTGGTCTTCGACGGCAAGCCCGAGTTCGAGCCGGTTGGCGACGGCAAGCTGCTGGTCGCGACCAACACCGATGCCACCGTGCTGACCGAGGTCGCGACCAGCACCCACTGGCTGCTCATCGCCGGGCGCTGGCATAGCGGCAAGAGCCTGGCTGCGGACGGCACCTGGACCCTGGCCACCCCTGACCAGCTGCCCGCCGTCTTCCAGCAGATCCCGGATGAGCCCAAGTGGGACGGGATCCGTTCCCACATCCCCGGCACGCCGGAAGCCAACGAGGCCCTGGCGCAGCAGCAGATCCCGCAGACCGCCCGCGTTCCGCGCAGCAACACCATCACCGTGGCCTATGACGGCGAGCCGAAGTGGATCGCGGTCGAGGGCCGCACCGGGGTCGCCTACGCCGAGAACAGCGCCGACGCGGTCTTCCTGATCCCCGGTCCGGCCTACTACGTCTGCCGGGATGCGGTGTGGTACACCAGCAAGGATCCGCGCGGTCCGTTCGCGGTCGCGACCTCGGTGCCGGATGGGCTGAAGAACCTGCCGGCAAGCTGCCCTTTCAGCAACGTCTCCTACGTCCAGGTCTACCAGAGCACACCTGAATACGTCTGGTACGGCTACACCCCGGGCTACATCGGCTGGTATTCCTGGTACGGCTGCCCGGTCTATGGCACCGGCTGGTACTACCGTGGCTGGTACGGCCCGATCTGCTACCCGCGTCCGGTGACCTATGGCGTGGGAGTCGCGTGGAGTTCCAACGGCGGCTGGGGCGTCGCGGTGGCAGGCGGTTCACGCTGGTCGGTCGGCATCGCCGTCGGCGGCGGCAACGGCTGGTACGGCCCAGGCGGGGGCAACAACATCAACATCGATCGCAGCACCAACATCAACATCGGCAATGGTTCGGGCAACGGTTCGGGCAACCGCCCGAGCAACCGGCCGGCCGTGTACGACCGCGTGGCCGGGGCGGAAAAGCCCAGATTGGCCGAGGCCGGCAACCGCCAGCGGCCCACCGCGGCCACCACCCCCGCGACCAACCGGGGTAGGGAGAACCTCGCCGTCGATCGCGACGGCAACATCGGCCGTCCGACCCAGAACGGCGATTGGCAGGTCCGCGAGGGCGGTGCCTGGAAGGATCGCGCCCCGGCCAACACCGCGAACCGGCCCGAGACCACACCGGCCGCGCGACCGCAAACGAAGCCGGCGCCGACCTTCCAGCAGACCCAGCAGCAGCGTCAACGCGGCGAGCAGCGGGTGCAGCAGCGGTCGGCGCCTGCACCGTCCTATAATCGCGGCGGTGGCGGACGGAGCGGTGGCGGCGGCGGGGGCGGACGTGGCGGCGGCGGTCGCCGCTGAAATCCCGTGGATTTCGCCAGCCTGATCGCGTGGTCGGCCCAGTTCCCGGTGGCCTCCTACGCGGTACGCATCGGCATCGTGGTGGGCGGCTACGCGCTGGCTTCGCTGCTCGCGACCTGGCTGGCCATCCGTTTCGGCCGGGCCCAGCAGCATGACCCTGACCGCATCCGCGGCGTGCTGCGTGGCATCCGGACGCTGCTGCGGGTCGGGTTCGCCAGCATCCTGCTCATCGTCCTCGGAGTCGACCTGGCCCTCATCCCCGCCTTCCTCGGCAGCTTCCTGGCCGTGGTCGGGGTGGCCTGCTTCGCCACCTGGAGCGTGCTGTCCAACATCACCGCCGGATTGGTGCTCTATGCCACCAAGGACCTGCATGCCGGCGACCTTGTGCGCATCGTTGGGGCGGGAGAAGAACCCATCGAAGGCCGCATCGTCGAATTCCGCCTCTGGACCCTGCTGCTCAGACGGGAAGACGGCTGCACCGTACTTTATCCCAACAATCTGTTCATCCAGCGGCCGGTGACGGTGCTCGCCAAGGCGAGCACGGGCCGCACGACGCAGCTGCTGCAGCAACCGCGTTGAAGACGGCTACCTGCCGTTTTCCACGGCTGGTCCAGCAATCGGCTCCGCCACCGCCCGCTGCCGGCACAGCCACAGCGCGATCGGCCGCATCGCCACGCCGAGGAACAACGCGATGGCGCCGGGGGCGAGCAGAGACGGCACCGCCTTGGCGCTTTCCAGGACGAAGATGGCGAGGGCGAGTCCGAAGACGTCGAGCATCGACCACAGCGCCAGCTGCCTGGCGAGGGCGATGGTGCGGCCGCTCGCCAGAGCGAAGGCATAGGCGCACCAGGTCAGCCACGGGATGAGCAGCAGGCCGCCGCCGATGGTCGCGGCCAGGCCCCAGTTCTCGGTGTGGAGCATCGCCATGAAGACGCCGAACAGGCTGAAATCGCGATCCTCGACATAGAAGCTGTCGGTGCGCAGGACCGGCACGAACTGGGCCCCGAGCATGCACAGGGCGGCGAGACCGAGGAAGAACCATGAACGCCTTCCGGGGATCAGGCGCGGGGCCGCATGCCCCGGCCAGCGCCCGGCGAGCAGGGCGCCGGCGGTCATGGTGCAGAGCACCCCGAGCAGGAAGCACGGCATGCCGACCAGCGGTTTCGTCGCGACCAGGATCTGGCCAGAGGTCACCGCCAGCAGCAGCAGCACGAGGAAGATGTCGAGCATGGACCAGCGCCCCAGCATCTCGGCGACGCGGACCAGCCGGCCGAGTCCGGGCGCGGGAGTCCGCGCCTGCCAGGCCAGCCACAGCACGACCAGCTTGGCGAACGGGAAGATGATCGAGAACAGGACGACCAGCACGGCCAGCACCACCATGCCGTAGTCGAGCAGCATCATCGCGGAGGGGATCAGGCCGTAGATGTAGGTCGTGGCGACGTAGCGCATCTCCACGAAGGGGAAGATGATGGCGGCGAGGTGGAGCACGGTGGCCGCAGCGAGGAGAAGGCCGGTGACCGGGCTGCGCTTCCAGGCGGGCCGGGAATCGGGAGGTGGCTGGTCCATGGCGGTTTGCGATAGCGGGGGAATCGCCACCGTCCACAGGGTCGATCCCGATCAGGGCGCCTTGACGCAGCGGAAGCCCAGGTGGTTGCTCGCGGTACGGACCTCGCCTTTTCCCCGCGAACCGACGAGGTATCGGGTGCAGTACTGGTCAGTGCACAGGAAGGAGCCGCCGCGATGCGCCCGTTTCGGCACGCCGGGCTCGGCCGGATCATGGGCCGACGTCGGTCCCTGGGGATTTCGCGGCACCCCGCCAGCCAGTCTCAATCGGGCGTAGGTGTCGACGCGGTACCAGTCGCTGCACCATTCCCAGACGTTGCCGGCCATGTCGTAGAGGCCGTAGCTGTTGGCGGGATACTGCGCCACCGGCGCGATGCCCTTGAAACCATCCTCGCCGGTATCGCCGTCGACGACCGGGAAGCGGCCCTGGTAGATGTTCGCCATCCACTTCCCGCCCGGCTTCAGGTCGTCGCCCCAGGGATAGCGTTTGCCGTCCAGGCCACCGCGCGCCGCGAATTCCCATTCGGCCTCGGTGGGCAGGCGCTTGCCGGCCCAGGTAGCGTAGGCGACCGCATCCTCGTAAGCGATCTGCACCACCGGTTCGTTGTCCCTGCCGACGATCGAACTCGTCGGGCCGGTGGGATGCCGCCAGTCCGCGCCATGGACGTAGCTCCACCAGGCGAAGGAGTCGTTGAGCGGGACTGTTTGCGGCGTCGGGGTGAAGACGGTCGAGCCGGCCACGAGATTCTCCGGAGGTGCGGTCGGGAACTCCTCCTTGGTCGGCCTGATTTCGGCCACGGTGACGTACTTGGTCGCGGCCACGAAGGCCGCGAACTGCGCATTGGTGACCTCGGTCGCATCCATCCAGAACGCGTCGACCGCGACCCGGATGACCGGCTGGGCGTCGCGGGTGATGCCGCGCATGCTGCACAACGATTCGCAGGAGGCGTCCGTCCCCATCGCGAATTCCCCGCCGGGAATCCATACCATGCCGGGCGGGGCCGGGGTGGTGGGCCTAGGCGCCGAGACCAGACCTGGGGCCGGCAGCGCGGTTTCCGCCGCAGCGAGAGCCGAACCTGCCAGCACCCCTGCGAGGAGGATGGATCGCGAACAGCGGGACAGCACGCTCCATCGCGGCATGGAAATCTCTCGCCAGCGGGTGGGAAGCTGAGCCAGGGCGATTCCGCCTTGGCGGCAACCGCAACCCCGGAACCGGGGAACCGCAATGGTCGGCCCCCGGGATGGCAGAGGCAGCGTCCGCAGGTTTCGGGTTCGGGGGCGCGGATTTCGACCCATGGCAGCATGTCCAGGGGAGGAAAATCGCGGCCCAGGGCACGACTCTCGGCCAGATCTCACGGTCGTCCGTGCTCAGGGCTGCTTCGTCGGCACGCTGACTTCGCGCTCCCCGATCCCTTCGTCAGTGATCGAGTGCCCGGTGGTCTCGACCGGAACCGGATCCTTCTCGTCTTCCGTGGCGAGCAGCGGTTTGCCGTGCTTCAGGCCGACGCCGGCGACATAGATCAACGCCAGCGGCTTGGCGGCTTCCTTGCCGAGCGCGTTGAGGCGTTCCTGCAGCGCGGCGACCTTGTCCGGATGGGCGGCGGCGACGTTGTTCTTCTCGTAGGGATCCTCGGCGAGATGGTAGAGGTCGACGCTGGTCGGGATCAGGGTGCGCCAGATGACCTTCCAGTCGCCCTGCCGCACCGCGCCACGGAACGGCTCGACGTTGTAGATGACCTCGGTGCGCGGCGACGGCTTGCCCTCGGCGATGGTGCTCCAGACGTTCATGCCATCGAGCGGCTTGCACTTGGCGGTCGATGCGCCGGCGAGCGCGGCCACGGTGGGATAGACATCCACAGCATGGATGAGGCCATCGACCGTCTGCGCCTTGATGCGGCCCGGCCAGTTGGCGCAGGCGGCTACGCGGCAGCCGCCTTCGAAGAGCGCGCCCTTGCCGTCGCGGTAGGGGCCGTTGTCGCAGGGGAGCCTGGTCTTGGACAGATCGGCCATCTGGCCGGCGAACATCGCATTGGTCGTGCCGCCGTTGTCGCTGTGGAACACGATCAGGGTGTTCTCGCGCAGCCCCTTCTGGTCGAGCGCGGCGACCACGCGGCCGATCTCATCGTCGAGGCAGGTGACCATGCCGGCATAGGTGCGTCGGGTGGGGTCGGCGATGTTCGAGTAACGATCGACGTAGTCCTTGGGAGCCTGATAGGGGGTGTGCGGAGCGTTGAAGGCGAGATAGAGATAGAACGGTTTGGTCCGATCCTGACCGTTGATGTACTTCACCGCGTCGCTGCCGATCAGCTGCGTCGTGTAGCCATCTTCGAGCACGCGTTTGTTGTCGCGGAACCAGTCGACCACTCCGGCGTCGCTGTGGGTGTAATAATCCAGTTCGCCGATCAGCGCTCCGTAGTGGTAATCGAAGCCGCGCTGCCTGGGCCAGTATTTCTTGTCGCCGTGGCCGAGGTGCCATTTGCCGATGATGGCCGTGGCGTATCCGGCCTCCTTGAGGCTCTGCGGCAGCAGCCATTCGCTGGTATCCAGGCCGTAACCGGCGGGGCCAGGGATGACGATCGTCTGCAGGCCGTAGCGGAAGGGATAGCGTCCGGTCATCAGGGCGGCGCGGGTCGGGGTGCACATCGGCTGCACGTAGAACTGCGAGAACCGCGCCCCGGTGCGGGCCAGGGCGTCGATATTCGGCGTCTTGATGTCGGTGCAGCCGTTGAAGCCGACATCCTTCCAGCCGAGATCATCGGCGACGATATGGACGATGTTCGGCTTCTGCTCCGCCGCCGGCAGCGTCGGCACGAGCCCAAGCGGCGATGCGCCGGCCAGCAGCGCCAGGCAGAACCTCGATGTGTTTACGGCGACCTTCATGGTGTCTTTCTTTCCCTTCGTGGACGGTAGGGGACGGCAGGTGGTTGGGCGTGCCGTCATCGGGGATGGATGGCCATGCAGAACGGTGCGCGTCTTCATCGGACGACGGGCGCAGCGATCCAGCGCGAATGATGGGCGGTTTGACAGCCCCGCCAGGACAGCGGTGGTCGCCAGGGCGCGTCTGGGGATCCAACGCGGGGGCAAGCCGGTGGGGTGATCGACCCGTCTGCGCAAACGGTGGAGATCCACGCAGCCGGCAAGCCTGGGGTCGGCATGGACGCTGCCGACGACAGCGACGTGCCGCCCGGTTTCTCCTGCACAGGAGCCGGATTCCTCTCCGGATCCGCCCATCGGATCCGGCCCGATCCGACCCCAGCTCGCTCCTTGTCCGCAACCCGGTCCACCCTACGGTCCCGGCCCGTCCTCAGCCTGTTGCCACACCCGGTGTTTTCGCATCGGTGGACCCCTTGCCCTGGAGCCCTCATGAAGCGTTCTCTGCTCGTGCCCCTGTTCATCGTGTTCGCCTTGTCCGCCCTGTCCGCCACTCTGCCGGCGGTCGTGGTGGTCACCACCGGCGGCGATGGCAGCGGCGATGACTCGTGGTGGAAGGCGGCCCGCGATCCGATCGCCTTCGGTGATCTGGACGCCAATGGCGATGGGAAGGTGGATGCCAAGGAATGGCAGGCTGGTCGCATCGCCTTGGAGAAAGCCCTTAAGGAGACCCGCGCCAGCATCACCGACGGCCTCGACAAGGACATGAGCGGCAAGCTGAGCCAGTTCGAGGCGGTCGAGGCCAGGACCCGCTTTTCCGGGCTTTGGGCGCAGACGCGCGCCCTGGCGATCGCAGCCAACGACAAGGATGGGGACGGCAAGCTGTCCGAGGTCGAACGCAAGCCGGTCGTCGCCCGCTGCAGCGCCCTGCTGACGCGATTCGGAGCGCGCGCCGATGGCAATGGAGACCACCAGATCGATGCCGCCGAGACCGTGAAGGCGATCACGGCCATCATCGAGGGCAAGCGCAAGCTGTTCTCGCTCTGCGACCGCAACAACGACGCCCAGCTCGACAGCAAGGAGCAGGATCTCGCTTTCAACCTGCTGCGCGCCATCGCCGGAGACTGAAGCCGCCGCACGGTCTGCGGCGCTTCGCGGCCGCGCTTTGTTCCCCGATCATCCCGTCTACCTCCCCTCTGAACGGATCCGCCATGAGCCCAGCTTCCTTCGTCCTGCCCATCTTCTGCCTGCCCGTCTTCGTCCTGGGCGCGGACCAGCCGGAGCAGCCCAAGGATCTGCGCGACAACGCCAAGTCGGCGTTCTCTGCCACCGGTGAGGACATCACCCGGATCCCGACCCGGGCGGGGCTGTCCTATGATTCAGCGGTCAATGATAAGGAGAAGTCGAACACCGACCGTTACCTGCTCACCGGCTCCGCCGCCATCTACGGCCTTCAGGGCGTGGCCGAGTTCCCGCTGATGACCCGCTACAATCCGGGCGAGGGCCAGACCGTCTCGGGGATCGGCGACACTTTCGTCAGCGGCTCGTTCGCCTTCCCATTGAGTCCCAAGCTGCGCCTGGTCGGCGGCATGGACACGACCCTGGACACCGCGAGCAAGACCGGGTTGGGCGCCGACGAGACGATCTATGCGCCGTACATCGGGGCCGCTGTGGAACTGGACAAGGACAACATGGTCATGGCCCGCTTCTCGTACACCAAGGGATCCGACAGCGATGTGGAGCACGGCGACATCCTGGTACGCGGCCTGCATCGCTGGAACGCCCAGCTTTTCACCAGCGCCGAGGTGACTCCGGGCTGGGACGCCGAGGGCAAGCGCTTCACCCTGCGGGCCAGGGTGCTGGCCGGGGCCCGCATCGACCAGCACAACACCTCCTCGATCGAGACCGGGCAGCCGCTCGATGGCCATGGTCGCGATGCCGCCGGATGGAATCTGCGTTTGAACTATACCTTCGTGTTCTGATTCGACCCGCGCCCCCTTTCGGGCTTCAGGTCGTCAGCCCCAGCCGGCGGGCCGCCGAGCGCGTGCCCAGGGCGGCGCCGGCAAGCAGGACGATGAATAGGGCGAGCAGCGCCAGCGCAGCGCCATGCCCCGCGTCGGACGCGTTCAGTTCGGCCCAATGCCAGCATACGCCGATCGCCACGGCCACCGCCGTGAACAGGCAGCCGAGACCGGCCACGGCCCGCGCGGTGGGAACCAGCAGCCCCAGGCCGAGGGAGACCTGCACCAGCGCCACCAGGATCAGTCCCCATGGCGAGACCAGTACGCCACCGGACGCCAGCAGCACCAGATCGGCGCTGGCCGGCGACTTGGCGAGGTGATCCGCCGCTGCCACGGTACCCGCCGGCAGCAGCTTGATGACCCCGAGAAAGAGCAGCAGCAGTCCGATCCCATAGTTGGCGACCGCTCCCAGCGGTCCTGCCAGGCTGGCGGCGAAGAGCGCGAGACGGTTGGTGGCGGGATTCGTATGCGGGTTATGGGCCATGCAGGCTACATGCAGTCGGCCGGCGGAGAGTCAACCCCACGCCGCAGGCGTGCCCCAGCGTGCCGACACGGATTCCCACGACGATCTGGCCCGGGATTGGTCACCAGGCAGCAGGATGGTTGCGCAAGCGATGCCACCCCGCAGCATCCCGCCCATGATCCGCTCAGCCCTGCTTCTTTCCGTTGCCCTGGCCTGTGCCGCTTCCGACCGCTATGAGCCTTTGAACCCGGTCCAGGGATCCATCGGTTTCTCGATGGCGTCGACAACCTCGAGCAACTTCAATCTCGGTCCGGTCAACAAGAGCTGGACCGACGCGAGCCGCGGCGAGGTCTATTTCCGCAGCTATTACCCCGCCAGCGAGGGGGTGACTCCGTTCTTCGAAGGCGCCTTGTTCAACGACCACCAGAACTATTCCAACTACGACGGCAAGATCGACGTCAATACCTTCGGTCTGGGCATGAGCTTCGGCGGCATCATCCGGCCATTCCAGCAATCCAGCCGCAGTCCGATCGGTTTCGGCATCATGCCCTATTGCCGCTTCGCCTTCGCCTCCAGCGATGTCTACATCCGCGGATTGGAATATGAGAACAAGACCATCGACGCGACCGGTTCGGTCGGCCGCCTGGATTTCGGCTTCGGCGCCGATCTGCGCGTGACCGTCGGCCGCAACCTGGAAGGCGCCATCGGCGGCGGGGTCAACTTCTGGAAGTCGGCCAGCATCGACGCGGTGGTCACCGATGCGGGCGCCGTGGTGCGGGCGCAGACCGTCGACTTCGGCGGCAGCGATGTCTTCCTGCGCGCCTCCGTCGGCTTCTGCTTCTGACGGAGCCATCAGCCTGACGGGTTGACCGCTGATCGCGCCTGCGCCTCCGGAGCGGAAGTTTTGACCAATCCGGCATTCCCGCGACGGCTCAGGGGGCGGGCGGGGCGTCCACGTCTGAAGCCTCGGTCTGCAGGGCGTTCAACTGCTCCACGCCCAGCCAACTGGTCGGATCCCGCCCCATGCGCAGGCCCAGATCGCACAGGTTGTTGGTGACGCTGGGGTGGAAATCGCCGACGCCTTCCGGCATCGTCCAATCGGCCGGGATCTGGACCCAGCGCAGTTCGACCGGGATGCCGTGCTTCAACCGCATCCCCTCGACGAACAGGGCGAGGCGGTTGAGCGGGGCGGAGATCTGGGCGCTGAGCATGAGTTCGACGCTGCGCAGGGCGGTTTGACTCCACTTCGGCTGGACCGTCTGGTTCGCCACCCGCAGCCGGTTGTTGAGGATGACCCAGAAGCGGATCGTCGGCGTCGGCGCGTCGGCGCCGGCCTGCTGGCGCCAGAGCGTCAGCAACCGATCGACCGCCCGCATGTCGGCGAGGACATGGATCTGGCCGTAGACCGCGCCATCGACATGGAGCGAACCGTCGACCGGCACCGGTTCGAAAGCACCCGGGATGGCGGCCGAGGAGCGCAGGGCCTTGTAGAGCGGATCGGGGTCGTAGGGCCGCGCCGCCAATCCCTTGCGCGCCTGGTCGCCCAGCCGCCAGACCACTGGTCGTCCCAGATCGACGTCGCTGCTGGTGCAGATCGCCTGACGGTGTTCGACCTCCTGGGCCGCGACCAGGTCGCGCGCCAACCCCGCATCCATCTGGTCGCGGAGGATCCGGTCGAGTTCCCCGGTGTCGCACAGGGACGGTGCGCCGATCAGGCCGAGCCAGGAGCGCATCGGTGCCCAGGATTCCTGGGTCGAGCGGTACAGCCGCTCGACCCGTTGCAGGGAATCGCGGGTCCCCACCAGCGCGAACGGGGCGATCAGGGCACCGGTGCTCACCCCGGAAACCAGATCGAAGCGCGGCATGGCGAGCGGATGCTCCGGCGGCAGGCTGCTCCAACCGTTGAGGAATCCCGCCCCGAAGGCGCCCCAGGAGCCACCCCCGGAAAGCGCCAGGATGTCCAGGCGCGGCGGCTGGCCGGCGGCCCGGTCGGCCAGCAGGGCCCGAAGCAGGATGCCATGGATGTCCTGACGCAAGGTGACCTGCTGCCGCGCGATCGCCGACGCCCGTTGTTGCAGCTCCTGGGGCGTCGACGTGTGGCGATTGCCGGTGCACCCCGCGAGCGCCAGGACGACGCTGATCAGGATCAGGCAGGTTGAGCGGGATGAGGGCAGGTTGATCGAGATCATGGCTGTGCTTTTCTGCTGATGGACAGAGGCGAGGGATGCTCGGCAACTCGCCGGCAGCCGTGCGAGATTCGATCTCACGTCCAGATGCGCTGGTGGATCGCCAGAGGGATCAGCCGTGGTCGGCCGGCGGCGACTATTGGCTGCAACGCATTGATTCAATCCCGGCCACTCCGCCGTGGATCCCGATCAAGCGGTTTGGGCACGCGCCCGATCGCTGGGTCCAGGATTGGGAAGACGAACGCTCCTGCACCTGATTCCGGACGCATAAGGCAGACGCGATGGCATGTGGGGGATGGACTTTCCGCGGATGCTGGCAGGGTGCCCGCCCATGCGCTGCCTCCCCTGTCTGTTTGCGGTCTGCGGTCTGGCCGCAGCCGATTCTTCCACCGCTTCCGGTGCATCCGGCGCCATGCCGTACATCCATTACCCGATGCCGGAAAAGGCGGTGTACGGTTTCTATGAGCAGCCCCTGGACAGCGATTACGCCTACGACTCCATCCGGGGCCAGTGGTCGAACGCCGAACGCTATGGCATCGGGTTCCGCCACTTCGGCACCCCCAGCCCCTCCAAGGCCGCCACCACCTGGGGCGGGGGCATGGTCGCCTGGGATACGCGCAAGGGCACCATCAATGGCGGCGGCAAGATCGAGGTCGACACCCTGCTGTTCCTGGCCGAAGGTGGCATTGCGGCCAACCTGCTGCCGCGCGAGAAGAAGGACCGGGTCACGCTCGAACCCGCCCTGACGATCCGCGGCGGTCTCGGCTTCCAGGACGGCCGCATCAGCAACTACCCGACCGCCCTCGGTCCAGCCAGCGGGGATCTCGCCCCGATGCGCCTGGAGTTCGGTGCCGGTGGCGAGGTCACCATGACCCTGTCGCGCAAGATCTACCTCCTCGCCGGGGCCGGGGTCACCTGGTTCCTCGGCAGCGAATCGGTCGGCGTGGCCGCCGGCACCGGCGGTGCGTCGGTCGGCATCTCCGCCCATTACGTGGGGTTCGAAACCTATGGCCGCATCGGGGCCGGGGTGCGGTTCTAACGCGTTTCAGAACCGCGCCACGGTGCCGATCAGGGCGTCGAGGCTGAGCACCCGCAGATGGCCGGTCCGGTACACGTTCGCGGCCGGGTCGTAGATGGTCAGGGGCTGGTCGCCCCAGCTCGCCGAGACGCCGATGACGATGCCGCTCTTGTTGACGCCGCGCCGGATGGCCAGGCCGGCGCTGACGCCCTTCATGTCGATGCGGTTGTAGATGTCGCTCGCGGCCACCGGCGTGTTGTCGTTGAAGGCGCCGGCATGCAGGGTGAGGGATTCGCTGAGATCGATCGCGGTGCCCAGACGCAGATTCAGGACGTTGCGGTACTGGGTCGCGCGCGCCGGCTGGGATACGTCGGTGATGGTGGTGACGCCGCCGGCGGTTTCCGTGCGTTGGCCATAGAGGGGGGCGAGGGTGTCGTGGCTCGCCGGCGGCAGGCTCCAGGCCAGGTCGGCCTCGGTCATCACCCCTTTGCCACGCCAGGCGGCGCCGAGGGTGATCTGGGTCGGATGGACGAAACGGTACGGCGCCTCGCCGTTGCGCATGTCCGAGGTGCTGCCGATGCCGGCGGTCGGATCCTGGATCGAGGTGCTGATATTGGACATGCCGCCGGAGCTGATCGTGCCGGCCAGGGTGCGCAGGCTCATCCCGAGCGACAGCCGGTCGATGGGCATCCAGCGCAGGCCCGCCGTGGCTTGCAGCGATGCCGCCCAGCCGGTGGTGGTCGAGGTGCCCGAGGCATAGCGCCCGTCGATGTCGCGGATCCACAGCGACTGGGTGAAATCCACCGTGTCGTAGAGCCCGGTGAGGCCGAGTCCGACCTGGACCCGGGGGTGCGGGGCCCACGCGCCCGCGACCTGGCCGGCCCAGGTGTCCTGCAGCGTCCGGGCGTGGCTGCCATACGAACGGCTGCCTGGTTCGGGGTTGCTCTTGCCGCTGTCGACGGCACCGGTCCAGTGCATGGGATTGGCGAAAAGCACGGTCCAGCCCAGGCCTTCGTAACGCCCAGACCAGGCACCGAAGGCCTTGAGCACCGCCCCCGACAAGAGCTGTTCGGAACTCTGGCTGCTGGTGACGGTGATCTGGTTCAGACCGTAGGCTGACGCGCTGGCGTCGACCTGGTCTGCGGGCAGGAGCGCGGCCAGGGCCGGATTGTACCAGGTCGAGCCGGCCTCTTCGCCGACCGCGATGGTGGCGCCGGCGCGCAGGGCGGTGGTCGCCCCGACCGGCTGATGCAGGGTCTGGGGCAGGACCAGGATGAAGGGATCGACCTCGGTCACGGCGGCTGGGAGCGCGCCTGGCAGCAGGCCGGCCGCCGCCAGGATGGCCCTCCGCATCAGAACGCTTCGCCCATGCTGACGTAGAACATCCCATCATCCTTGCCCCAGGCGACATCGAGGCGCAGGCTCATCGGGAAGGCCTTCGACAGGCGCCAGCGCAGGCCGGCACCGAGCGATGGCAGCACATCGCGATCCCCGCCCAGCTCCCCCGGCGAAGGCGCGACCTGGGCCGCGCCGGCGAAGCCGACCACCCCGAAGCGTCCGGTGATCATCCAGCGCCACTCGCCCTGGACGGCCACCATGAGGTGGTCGCGGTAGCGGCCGTCGACATAGCCGCGCAGGTCGCTGCCGCGGCCGATCGAGGGCAGGGCGTAGAACGGCGCATCGTCGCCAGCCCAGGTGGCGAAGAAGCGGCCCGCGACCACCTGGCGTTCGGCGACCAGGCGGTAGACGTTGGTGGCGATCTTGCCCGTGAGGTAGGTGCCGTCCCCGCCATCGATCAGGACGTTGTCCTTCACCTGGGCATCGACGAGCAGGCCGGCGGTGGGATAGATCGTGTCGTTGCGGGTATCGTACTGCAGATGCACGCCGAGGCTGGCGCTGACGGCGTTCAGCTCCGGCTGCGGCAGCGCGGCGGGCAGGTCCTGCTCAATCGTCGTGCGCGACCGGACCAGCCCCACCTGCGGTCCGACAAACCAGTTCGGCGCCAGGCGCCATAGCGACTCGCCCATGGCGAAGTCGAGGCGCTGGCGCAGGGGGACATGGTAGCCGGACTGGTTCTGGGTCTCGCCGATGCCGTAGTAGTCGTAGCGCAGGTCCAGGTGCCCAAGGCCCAGGCCGACGCGACAGCGGTCCTCATCCAGGTGCAGCTTGCCGCCGAGGAAGACGCCCCAGCTGCCGTTCTGGCTCGCCATGCCGCCCAGGGCGGCTTTCGATGGCGGCGCCCCGGGACCGCCAGCGGGAAAGAGGTACATGCCGACCACGCCGAGACCGGCGCCGATGGTCGGGTTCACGAAGGGCATCGGCGCAGCCACGACATCCGAGGCCTGCTTGGGCTTGGCGGCGTCCGTTCCGGCCTGCACCAGCGGCAGGAGCGGCGTCTCGCGGTCGGGCGGTTCGGGCGGATCGGTGCCGAGGACGACCGGGGCCTCGGCCACGCGTGCCGGGGCGGGTTCGGCAGCGGGCAGGGAACCGGCAAGGATCGGGATCAGCCAGGCGAGTCGGATCAGCGGTCGGTTTGCAGGCATGCGCATCCCTGGTGGAAGTCTCGCGGTCGGAGAAGTCGGGTCGCGCGAGCATGGATCGATCCGCCGACCGACAAGGCCGGGGCCACTCGGGAACTCAGGCCGCCCCAGATGCCGGTCGGTGGCATCCTGCGGATGCTGCTTTTCCGGCCGGCGAGCGGCGGCCTTCCCGGGAACTTCGCGTTGCTTTGGACCGTGCCGGGCGAGCATCCCGCAGCCATGCTCATCCGCCTGATCCTGGGTTTTTCCTCCATCGGCCTGCTGGCCGCGCAGGACATCCCCATCGTCGGACCGCGCGCCCTGGGCATGGGCGGCACCGGCGTCTCGATCTGCGATGACCAGACGGCGCAGTACTACAATCCCGCGATGTTCGGCTTCTTCGGCCTGCGCGATGCCGGCGAGGTGCGTTTGGCCTGCGACAACAACGACCTCGGGCGCAAGCGCTGGGGCGGCGGCCTCGACCTGTCGGCCGGCTACACCATCCCGCACCGCCTGTCCGATGTCCTGGACGAGCTCCGTTCGGCCGATCTGCGCGGCATCGCCCAGCGCGACCTGTCCGACGGCGAGGATCTCCGCCGCCTGAGTTCGCTCGCGCGCGCCTTCAGCGACCTCTCCCGGAACGGCAGCACGATCACCGCCGATGCCAATGCCGGCTTCGGCTTCCGGATCGGCAACTGGGGCTTCGGCGTGCGGATGAACGCCCAGGCCACCGGATACGTCACCGGCACCGATCTGGTCAACGTGGCCCTGGGCCTCGCCGGGCCTGCCCTGGCGAGCAACATCGTCAGTTCCTCCGCCCCCGGCGATGGCCAGGTGACGCTGCTGGGCAGCGAAGCGGCGCGCAGCATCTACAACCACCTCGGCGGCGACCCCAACCTGCCCATCGACACCAGCAGCCAAGCCTGGCAGGCGGTCACCCGCATCGACTATTCGATGCGCAGTTCAGGTCTCTCCGGGGAATCCGTCGTGCAGGCGACGAGCCTGTTCACCAACCTCGCCGGCAGCGGCGGCGACCTGCAGGACAACGCCACCGTCATCTCGCTGACCGGTTTCGCGGTGACCGAGATCCCGGTGTCCTATGGCTTCGCCATCAACAGGAACTGGGCCGTCGGCGCGACCGTGAAGGGGCTGGTCGGGCGGGTCTACCGCAACGACATCTCGGTGTTCTCCAGCTCCGCCGATGAGGCCCTGGGCAAGACCTTCGACGCCTACCGCCAGACCTTCAATGTCGGCATCGACCTGTCGCTGGCGGCGCGCACCGAATACCTCCAGGCCGGACTGATCGTGCGCAATCTCAACAACCCGTCCTTTCCCGCCCCCACGATCAACGGCCGCCAGTTCCCCGACATCGAGCTCCAGCCGCAGGCGACCTTCAGCGAGGCGGTCATCCCCTGGCCCTGGCTCACCCTGGCGGCGGACGTGGATCTCAATCCGGTCGAGACCACCACCCGTGGCAACAAACTGCAACGCCTCGGGATCGGGATCGAGGTGAACCCCTGGCGCGTGCTCGCGCTGCGCGCAGGCACCTACCAGAACCTGGCCGACAGCGCGGCCAGCCGGGTGGTCACCCTGGGCGCCGGGGTCAACCTGTGGGCGGTCCGCGTCGACGCCGCGCTCGCGGTCTCGACCCGGCGCGTCGACGTGGTGAGCTGGAACGTGCCTGAGGAACTGCGCGCCTCGCTTGGCGTGATGACCGATTTCTGAGCTCCCCGACGCGGTCCGCGCTGGACCGGAAGGCCTTGCCATGAACGACCCCAAGCCGCTGCATGAGATCCGCCTGTGGGAGTTCCAGGCGGTGCGCGACGCCCTGGTGCTGGTGACGTTCATCGCCCTGCTCTGGCTCGGCAGCGTCCTCAGCCTGGTCACCGTGCCGCTGCTCATCGGGCTGGGCCTCGCCTACCTCATCGAGCCGGTGGTCATCTGGTTGACCCGCTGGCGCTGGATCAACCGCCTGCGCGCGGTGCTGATCATCCTCGCCTCGGTGGCGCTGCTCCTGGGAACCCTGCTGTTCTTCACCGTCCCGCCGCTGGTGCGGCAGGGCATCGCCCTCACCGACAACGCCGGCAAATACGCCTCCACCGCCCACGCCTGGCTGAACCATCCTGATCGTCCGGACTGGTTGCGCGACAAGGTGAAGGTGCTCGATGAGGCCTTGGCCAAGGCGGGGTGGCACCCGCCTGGCGGTGCGGCGAAGGCCGCGCCCGGAGCGACCCCGGCGACCCCCGTGGCGCCGCCCCCACCCGGGTCAGCGCCGGATGAGGCGCGCATCCGCCAGCTCGTGCGCGAGGAGCTCGCAGCCGCGGCCGCGTCCCGGCCTGGGGACGCGGGGCCCTCGGTGGGCGAACGCCTGCTGGCCGTGGTGAAGTCGGTGGGTGCCGGCCTGGCCGCGTTCGCCGGCGGACTGTTCGGCGTCATCCTCGGCCTCGGCATCGCCGCCGTGGCGATGGTCTCGTTCTCGCTCTCCTGGCCGGCGGTGCTGGAGCTGGGACGGGATCTGATCCCGCTCGGGCAGCGGGATCGGATTCTCGGCCTGATCGGCCGCATGGATCGCACCGTCAGCGCCTTCGTGCGCGGTCGGCTCATGGTCGCGAGTCTCGTCGGCTGCCTGTATGCCATCGGCTGGACCATCGTCGGCGTGCCCTATGGCCTGGTCCTGGGGCTGGTCGTCGGCGTGCTCAGCCTGGTGCCGTACCTGGCGGCGATCGGTCTGTTGGTGGCGTGGCTGCTCCTGGCGCTGCAGCTGATCAGCCATCCGGATCCCGGCAGCTGGTATCTGGCGGCCGGGGCGAACGGGGCGCTGGACATCGTCTGGTGGAAGGTCCTGCTCTTCCCGCTGATCGTGAACTTCATCGTGCAGCAGACCGAGGACTATGTGCTCAACCCGCTGATCCAGGGCAAGGCCACCGAACTCCATCCCGCCGTCATCATGATGGCGGTGATCGCCGGTGGCAGCCTGGCCGGGCTGTATGGCATGCTGCTCGCCGTGCCGGTGGCGGCCTGCGCCAAGATCCTGATCACCGCCGAACTGCTGCCGGGCTTCAAGCGCTGGGCCAGCCGCGCCAGCCGGCCGCCGGCGCCACCCTCGGCGTCCAGCCGGACCCCCGTCTAGCGGCGAAGTCCCTGGGAAGCCGACGCTTGCCCGACCGCGATCCGGCCATGAAGTCCGCGTCCATGCCGCGCCGTTCCTCGTTCCTCGGCTGTTTCGCCCTCGTCGTCCTGGCCTTGCTTGCCGGATGCGCGGACAGGCGGAACGCCGTCGCGGTGAACGCGACGACCGGGGCCGCGCCGACCAAGGCCAACGGGACGCCGCTCACCCCGGAACAGGTCGCCAAGGGGCTGGATGACCTCACCACGCGCATCCGCGAGCGGGTCAACCAGGCCTCGGATCGCATGGACGAGGGCGCCAGCAACACCATCCGCCGCCGCACCCTGCGCTTCCGCATGCGCACCTCCGAGGTCGCCTGGCGCGCGGTGCAGAATCCCAACCATCTCGCGGGCCTGGTCGAACTCTGGCTCTGGATGTCGGTGGTCGACGAGTTCGCCAAGCGGCCGCAGTTGGCCGAGATGCTCGGCGGCGAACGCGTCAAGGTGCTGCAGGAACTCGGTGGCCACCTGCACGCCGATGTCGAGGCCTTCGCGCGCCAGGCCCTGCCGGCCAAGGGGTTCGCCAGCATCAAGGCGAGCATCGACCAGGCCGCGGCCAACGGCGAGCTGCTCACCGCCTCGCCGCAACGGGAACAGGCGATCATCGGCGACCTGCTGGAGGTGACCCGCCTGCAGACGGTGCTCGGCTACGCCCTGTCGCCCTTCGAGGCCCTGCGCGGGGTCGGCTCCGGCAGCGACTCGCTGGCCGCGATGACCGTCACCGCCAACCGCGCCGTCGACCTGATGGCGCGCTATCCCGAGATCGTCGCCTGGAACCTGCGCCTGGCGGTGATCGACATCGAGGAGCAGGATGCGGCACGCGAGACCCGAGCCGCCCTGCAGCAGGCGCTCAAGCTCATCGAGACCATGCCGGCCCGGATCCGGGCGGAGACCGCCACGTTGCTCGAAGCCACCGGCCCGGCCCAGGAGCAGGCGCAGAAGACCCTGCGCGAGGTCACCGCCGCCACCGAGGCCCTGGTGAAGCTGAACGCCGGCCTGCAGCCGACCCTGGCCGCGATCGAGCGGCTCTCGCCACCGCCCGACCCCAAGGCGCCGCCCAAGGAACCCGGCCGCCCTTTCGACATCCGCGAGTACACCGCCGCCATCGAAGCCGCGACCGTCGCCACCCGCGAAGCGCGCCAGGCGATCGAGGCCGCCGCCGACAAAGGCGCGCCTGTGCTCGCCGCCACCGCCACCCGGTTCGAGGCCGCCACCGACCGGCTGTTCTGGCGCATCGCCGGACTGATCGCCCTCGCTGCCGCCCTCGCCGCCGGACTGATCGTCCTCTGGCATAGGCTCAAGCGCAGCGGCTGACCCGGCGGCCCACGGCCGGCGCATGGCGGAAAGCGCCTGGGCGGCGTTGGCCCAGGCCTGGATAGACGATCAGACCGCTGGCCGGCCCTTCCGTCCACCCGCCCGACGGCTACACGACCCGTCCGTCCGCCATCCAGGAAGTCCTCATGCCCACCTTGCGTCCCTCGCGCGCCCTGGTCCTCGCCATCCTCGGCGGGTCCGCTCTCGGCCTGGCCGCCTGTTCGTCGTCCCGGCCGGCCCTGCCGCAGGCCGAAATCGCCCGGCGTCTGGACCAGGCCGGCAAGGCGAACCGGGCCCTCAGCCAGGTCTTGTCCCAGCGCGCCCGGGCCAGCCTGGAGGCCGACCTCGCCGCCGGGCGCAAACCGTCGCTCGACCTGCTCGTCCTGTCCGGCGGGGGCGACTGGGGCGCCTACGGGAGCGGCTTCCTGCGCGCCTGGGCCGGCATCCCGGCGCAGGATCCGCGCGCCATGCCCGAGTTCGACTACATCTCGGGCATCAGCACCGGCGCCCTGATGACACCCTACATCTACCTCGGCATGTACGACGAGGTCGACGAGCTGTACCGCTCCAGCACCACCGAATGGGCCAAGCTCCAGGCCATCTCCAGCCTGTTCTCGGGCGAGGCGATGTACGACATCCGCAAGCTCGAGGACCTCCTGCGCAGCGAACTCAAGCAGAAGCTCGTTCCCGGCCTGCGCGCACGGGCCGGATCGCAACGGTCGGCCATGGTGGCGACCGCCGACCTCGACCTCGGCCTGCTGCGCCTGTGGGATCTCACCCAGGTCGCGGCGGCGGACGCCAGCGATGGCGACCAGGTCTATGACGTGCTGCGCGCGGCGATGGCGATCCCGGCCGCATTCCAGCCGGTGATGATCGACGGCACCTTGCAGGCCGATGCCGGGGTGCTGATGCAGATGATCGCGATCGGCCACATCGAATCCCTGGTCGAGATCCTGGAATCGTGGAACCGGGCCCATCCCCAGGCCCCGGCCCGGCTGCGCTATTGGGTCGTGGTCAACAACCTGACCTGCGCCACCCCGACCACGGTGCAGCCGACCTGGCACGGCAGCCTGCTGCGCAGTTCGCAGATGATGGTGAAGACCGGCGTGATCTCGGCGCTGACCTCGCTCTGGCTGCGCACCGAGATCCTGCGCGCCCGGGGGCTCGAGGCCGAGTTCCGCTGGACCTCGATCCCGCCCGACGCCCCCCTCGACGAGACGATCGATCCCTTCGATCCCCGCACCACCCGCATGCTGTCCGACCTGGGGAGGAAGGTCGCGTTGTCCGGGACGCCCTGGAAGACGTCGGCCCCGACCTATTTCGAGCACGAACGCGCCGGGCTGCCGGCGAGCGCACCGGCTTCCGCTCCTGCTTCCGCCGCCGTCGCCGCCCCGGCTGCGGCGCCGGCTGGACGTTAGGCCGGCATGGCTGCGCCTTCCACCACGCACCCTCCGCACCCCGCCTACCGTGGCGGTCGCCTCGGGGCCGAGGTCACCCGCGACGGCACCACGTTCCGGGTGTACTCCAAGCACGCCGAGCGGGTCGATCTGCTGCTCTTCGACCGGGCCGACGCGGCGCAGGCCGAACGCGTCATCACCCTCGATGCGCGGACGCACCGGCTCTACCACTATTGGTCGGTCAGCGTGCCCGGCGTCCGTGCGGGGCAGATCTACGGCTTCCGCGTGCACGGTCCGTGGGAACCGGAACGCGGCCGCTGCTTCGATGCGACCAAGGTCCTGCTCGATCCCTATGGCCGCGCGGTCGCGGTGCCGGCGGCCTACGACCGCCGTGCGCTGCGGCGCGGGGTGGACAACGCCGCCACCGCGATGAAGAGCGTGGTGGTCGACAATGCGGCCTACGACTGGGAAGGCGACGCGCCGCTGCGCACCCCATCGGTCCGGACCGTGATCTATGAGATGCACGTCGGCGGCTTCACCCGGCATTCATCCTCGGGCGTCGATCCGGCGCGACGCGGCACCTATGCCGGCCTGATCGAGAAGATCCCGTACCTGCAGCAGCTCGGGGTGAGCGCGGTGGAACTGCTGCCGGTGTTCCATTTCGATGCCCAGGACGCGCCGCCCGGGCGCAGCAACTACTGGGGCTATGCGCCGGTGTCGTTCTTCGCCCCGCATCCGGGCTATGGCTCCGATCCGGATCCGCTGCGCGTGGTCGACGAGTTCCGCGACCTGGTGAAGGCGCTGCACCGCGCCGGCATCGAGGTCATCCTCGACGTGGTCTACAACCACACCGCCGAGGGCGGCGCGGACGGTCCGACCCTGAGCTTCCGGGGGTTCGCCGACAAGGCCTACTACATGCGCGAAGCGCCGGCCGGCCAGCCGATGCGCTACGCCAACCACAGCGGCACCGGCAACACCCTCAACAGCAGCCATCCGGCGGTGCGCCGCCTCATCCTCGACAGCCTGCGCTACTGGGTGCAGGAGATGCACATCGACGGCTTCCGCTTCGATCTGGCGTCGATCCTCAGCCGCGACGCCAATGGCGCGCCACTGCCGGATCCGGCGGTGCTGTGGGACATCGAATCCGATCCCGTCCTGGCCGGCACCAAGCTGATCGCCGAGGCCTGGGACGCGGGCGGCCTGTACCAGGTCGGATCCTTCATCGGCGATGCCTGGAAGGAGTGGAACGGCCGCTTCCGCGACGACGTGCGCGATTTCGTGCGCGGCCGGCCGGGCCTCACCGGCGTCCTCGCCAGCCGCCTGCTCGGCAGTCCGGATCTCTACGCCCACAAGCGCCGCGAGGCGGAGCAGAGCATCAACTTCGTCACCTGCCACGACGGCTTCACCCTCAACGATCTGGTGAGCTACGATCGCAAGCACAACCGCGCCAACGGCGAGGACGACCGCGACGGCTGCGACGACAACCGGAGCTGGAACCACGGCTGCGAAGGCCCGACCGACGATCCCGCCATCGAGGCCCTGCGCGAACGCCAGATCCGCAACCTGCTGGTCCTCAACCTGGTCGCCCTGGGGGTGCCGATGATCCTGATGGGCGACGAGGTCCGCCGCACCCAGGCCGGCAACAACAACGCCTACTGCCAGGACAATCCGCTCGGCTGGTTCGACTGGACGCTGGTCGAACGCCACTCCGGACTGCTCCGCTTCGTGCGGCTGCTCCTCGCCCGGCGCACGCGTCGCAGCACCAAGGCCGAGGAGCAGCGCCTGGATCTGAGCGGACTGCTCGCCAGCCACGACCTCGCCTGGCACGGCGTCCGCCTGGGCCAGCCGGACTGGTCGCCCGCGTCGCACAGCCTCGCCCTGTCCACCAACGCGATCCACGGCGGCCGGCGGTTCCATCTGATGTTCAACGCCTGGCGCGACGACCTCGCGTTTGAACTCCCGCCGGTGCCCGCCGGTTGGCGGCGCTGGATCGACACCGCGCGCGCCTCGCCCGAGGATATCACCCCGTTCGACGAGGCCCCTGTCCTGGCCGGCCCGACCTGCCAGGTGGTCGGCCGCTCGATCGTGGTGCTGACCAGCAGCGGTCCCGCCGGGGACTGAAAACCGGCGCCGGGGCCTCATCCAGGCCGCAGTTCAGCGCGGGAAAGCCGTTGCCCTCCTGGCGTCGACCAGGCATGGTCGCCGCTCCAGGAGATCCCCCATGGGCGATGAGCGCAAGAAGGCGAAACGCAAACGCTATGAGAAGGAGCTGGAGAAGCTCCAGATCGAGCTCTGCCATCTCCAGGCATGGGTGAAGCAGGAGGGCCTGCGCGTCATCATCATCTTCGAAGGCCGCGACGGGGCCGGGAAGGGGGGCACCATCCGCGCCCTGACCGAGCGCGTCAGCCCGCGCGTCTTCCGCGTCGTCGCCCTGCCGGCGCCGTCCGACCGCGAGAAATCGCAGATGTACATGCAGCGCTACATGGCCCACTTCCCCGCCGCCGGCGAGATCGTCATCTTCGACCGCAGCTGGTACAACCGGGCCGGGGTGGAAAAGGTCATGGGCTTCGCCAAGCCGGCCCAGGTCGAGAAGTTCCTCGAGGTCTGCCCCGAGGTCGAGAAGATGATCGTCGATGGCGGCATCATCCTGATGAAATACTGGCTCGAAGTCAGCGACGAGGAGCAGCTGCGCCGGTTCGAACGCCGGGTCGAAGATCCCATCCGCCAGTGGAAGCTCAGCCCGATGGACCTGCCCTCGCGCGAACGCTGGTACGAGTACTCCAAGGCCCGCGATGCGATGCTGGAGGCGACCGACACCAAGCATGCGCCCTGGTACATCCTGCCGTCCGACGACAAGAAGAAGGCGCGATTGAACTGCATCGCCCACATCCTCTCGCGCATACCCTACAAGCGCGTCAAGGCGGCCCGGATCGAGCTGCCCAAGCGCGACAAGAAGCATGCCTACGACGATGCCAAGCCGCTGCGCAAGCGGCGCTTCGTGCCCGAGTACGCCTGACCGCCGGGCGGAGGCTTCCCGAGGACCGGATCGGACCCGACGTCCGGGTCGTCCACCCGGATCCCGGCGTTGCGATCAGGGTAATCCGGTGCTCATCCCGAGGATCTGCTCCCGGACCGGGTTGCGTCACGGGCAGGAGCCTGGGTCTTCGGCGCGAACTGGATCAGCACCACCGCCGCCAGCACGAGCGCGCCGCCCAGGATCAGGTGCGGGGTGAGGGTCTCGTTGGCGTAGGAAATCCCCAGCAATCCCGACAGCCAGGCCGGCAGGATCATCGCCAGGGCGCTGGCGAACACCGGTTCGCAGCCATAGGTGATCCCGGCCGCCAGGGCGCCGACGCGGGGCTGGAAGACGAACATCAGCACCATCGCGCCAAGGGTCGAGAACAGCACCAGCATGCCGAGGCAGATGAGCGGTCCTGCCTGGGCGTAGACGAGCCAGAGCGCATCGGGGCTGGGCGCGCTGGCCAGCGCCACCGGCACCAGAGCGATCCCGGTGATGGCGAAAGCCAGGCTGCTCATGCGCAGGGGGTCGTTGCCGGCATAGCGCGGGGACTCGATGAGGAGGATCTGCACGGTGAATACCGCCGCGGCGGCGAGGGTTTCCAGCTCGCCCCGGCCCAGGGCCAGGCGGGCCGGATCCACCTGGGCCAGGATCCCGCAACCGAGGACGACCAGCAGCACCGCGACGATGACCAGCACATGCGGTCGCCGCCAGTGCCGCAGGGCGAACCAGAGGGGGATGAACACCGCGTAGCCCTGGGTGAGGAAAGCCGAGGTGCTGGCCTCGGTCCAGCTCAGGCCATCCATCTGGAGCAGCATGCCGCCGGCGGTGATGAGACCCAGCACGGCCGCCTGCTCCGCCTCGCGCCGGGTGAACCGCTTCAGGCGCGGCAGCATGACCAGGGCCAGGATGACGCCCGCCAGGCCGAAGCGCAGGGCCAGGCACCACGATGAGATGAACCAGGAACCGGCGCCGGGCAGCAGGATGGTCTGGTACAGCGCCAGCCCCTTCATCACGGGAAAGCTCAGCGCCCAGCCCAGGCAGGCCGCGACCAGGCAGAGCACCGCGAGGTTGCGCGAGACGGTCATCGGCATGCGGGCACTGCACCCCGTGGAACGCCCGCGCGCAAGGTCCGCACCCGCCGGGCGGCGCCGGGCCCGGGGGTGCGGATCCGTGTCGATGCGGCTTCCGGCGCCCGGCCAGCCCGCCTTCCAGCAGCCGACGAGCCCGCCGGGCGAATACCTCTTGGCGGCTGGGCTTGCTTCCCATGATCCCCCGTCCGCCCCGGGAGGGACCATGAACCCCAGCATCGCCGCCCTGCTTGAGCTCCAGCTCATCGACAAGAAGCGCCTATCGCAGCGCAATTCCAGCGACAATCTGCGCGCACGGCTGGACGAGGCGCGCAAGGCGCTCGCCGCCGCCCAGGCTGCGGCCAAGGTCGCCCAGGACGAGAACGAGAAGATCCAGGCCCTGATCCGGCAGTACGAGAAGGACGCCCAGCGCTGCGATCAGACCATCGCCGACCTGCGCAACCAGCAGCCGACCGCGAAGACCAACAAGGACTACATGGCGCTGATCAACGGGATCGAGCAGGCCAAGGTCGAGAAATCCATGCGCGAGCAGTCGCTCAAGGATCTCGGCGGCCGCATCGAGGGCATCGCCCAGAAGGCCGCCGCCGCCGAAGCCAAGGTCAAGGAGGCCCAGGCCAGGATCGACGAGCTCACCGCCAAGTCGGGCAACGGCGCGGTCACCCCGGAAGAAGCCGCGATCCAGGCCGAATACGACGCCAAAAAGGCGGCGGTCGATCCCGACTGGCTCAAGGTCTATGAGCGCCTGGTCAAGGCGCGCCATCCTTCGCCGCTGATGAAGGTCGACCCCAAGACCCGCGCCACCCCGGTCGGAGTCGTGCTCAGCCACAACCAGCTGGAGCAGATCCGCCTGGGCAAGCTGGTCATCGACCGCACCACCAACGCCATCCTCTACGTCACCGAATAGCGGCGACCTGGTTCCCGGGCCAGTGGACCCCGGATAGGCCCAGCTCCATGCGCCGTACCCTTCTCGATCTTGCCGGCCGCTTCGGCACCCCGCTCTACGTCTACGATCTCGCGACCGTGCGCGCGCGCGCCCGCGCCTTGCGGGCCGCGGTCGCCTGGCGGCCCTTCCAGCCGCTGTTCGCGATCAAGGCCAACCCGGTGCCGGCGGTGGCGCAGGCCATCGTGGCCGAAGGTTTCGGCGTCGACGCGGTGTCGCCCGGCGAAGTCGCCCTCGCGCTGCGTCTGGGCGTCGATCCGGCCAGGATTCTGTACTCCGAAAACAACATGACCGACGCCGAGCAGGCCACGGCGCTGGCCCAGGGGGTGCTCGTCAACTGCGGCAGCCTCGACCGCCTGCAACGCCTGGCCCAGGCCGGGGCGACGCGCGCCGCCGTGCGCTTCAATCCCGACATCGGCGCCGGCGCGCATGAGAAGATCTGCACCGCCGGACCGCTGACCAAGTTCGGCGTCCACTACTCCCTGGTCGATCAGGTGCGTGCGATCGAACGCGGCTCGGCGCTCAAGGTCGTCGGCTGCCACATGCACATCGGTTCGGGCTTCCTCGACGCCGACGCCTTCGTGCGCGCCTGCGGCGTGCTGCTGAGCGTCGCCAGGCAGCTGCCCAACCTGGAATTCATCGACTGCGGCGGCGGCCTCGGCATCCCGTACAAACCGGATGACCGCGCCATCGACCTCGCCCGCGTCGGCGCCGAAGTGACGCGCCTGATGACCGGGTTCTGCGCCGCCTACGGCCGCCCGCTGGAGCTGCGTCTGGAACCTGGCCGTTTCCTGGTCGCCGAGTCCGGCACGCTGCTCACCACCGTGACCAGCGTGAAGGTGAATCCGGGCCCCGACGGCCGCACCTTCGTCGGCTGCGACAGCGGCTTCAACCACCTGGTGCGTCCGACCATGTACGGGGCCTACCATCGCATCGCCAACCTCAGCCGGCCTGACGCCGCCCCGCGGCAGGTCGATGTGGTGGGGAACATCTGCGAATCGGGCGACATCTTCGCCCGCGACCGCATGCTGCCCGCACCGCAGCCCGGCGACGTCCTGGCGATCGGCGACGCCGGCGCCTACGGCAGCGCCATGGCCAGCACCTACAACACCCGGCCCCTGCCCGCCGAAGTGGTCGTCGAAAACGGTCAGGTCCGCCTCGCCCGCCGACGCCAGACCGTCGAGGACCTGCTGTCCGCCTGGGAATGGTGAACACCGCCGGGCCGACGGGGGCTAGCGGCCGGTCGGCTCGCTGAGGACCAGCAGCGCGGCGGCCGCTTCGGCGACCGGCACCGGCGCGAGATCGCCGTCCAGGCGCAGACGCTGGCGCACCGCCGGCCACCAGGCCGGATCGCCCGGATCGGGCAGACCCGCCAGGACCTCCTCGCTGCGCATCGACGACCAGGCCTGGTCGGGTGGCATGTCCCAGATCAGGCGCACCTCGCCCGCCATGCCCGCCACCTCGGCGGCGAGGGTGAGCAGTTCCCTCAGCCGCTGCGGCTGCGTGCGGATGCAGTCCGACACCAGCGCGCGCAGCGCCTCATGCCGCCGCGCCAGCACCGCGCCCAGCGCGATCTCGAAGGCGTCGCGCGGATGCGTCGTCGCGCGGTGGTGACGCACCAGTTCGGCATCGCCCACATCCGCGGGAGCCAGCCGGCACAGCGACTTGAGCGCGAGCGCGGCCACGCGCGGATCGGGATCGTCCAGCAGGGTGCGCAGCCGCCCATCCACGCCGGGGGCGGGCAGGAACCCCAGGGCCTGCACCGCCTCGCAACGCAGGGGCGAGGTGCGGTCCTCGGCCTCGGCCAGCACCTGCGGCGCCAGGTGGGTCAGCCCCAGCTCGCCGGCGGACGCCAGCGCCACCGCCCGCTCGCGCAGGTCGGGCGAGGACAGCGCCGAGGCGAGCCAGGCGCGGCTGACGGCGGTATCGCTGGTCAGGTGCTCCTGCAGGGTGCGCAGTTCACCCGGGGTGCGGCCGCCGCTGGTGGCGAGCCAGCGCTGGCGATGGCGCGCCACCGCCAGGCTGCCGGGCATCAGGGCCGCCAGCCCGCGCCACAGGTCGACCACGCCGCTGCCCTGCATCACCAGGGACAGCGCCACCACCCCGAAGGCGAACAGGATCCACACGATGAAGGCGTGGGCGTACCAGACCGGGTCGATCGCACGCCCCAGCAGGTGGAGCGCCCCGAGCGCCAGGAGCGCGCCGGGCGCTCCCGCGGTGGTGTAGATCAGGTTGAGCGCCAGGCCGTCGCGTGCCGGCAGGCGGTCGATGACCATGCTGGCCACGATCGATACCGAGATCGCGGCCATCGTCGTCGCCACCAGGTAGAGGCCCGCGCCCAGCCAGGGCTGCAGCGCCGGGGTCACCTGCGGCAGCAGCAGCCAGATCAGGCCGCAGACGGCCAGCACCAGATGCGCGGCGAGCAACAGCAGCCGGATCGGCACCGCGCCGACGGCGACGGTGAGGAAGCGGGTCGCCACGATGGCGCTGGCCAGACCGACCATGGTCAGGGCGAAGATCGCCGCATCCGGCATCCGCAAGGGGCCCTTGAGCACGTTGAGCTGGAAGGATCCCGCCACCCCCAGCCCGGCGGTGAGCAGCACCGCCAGCACGACCTCGCGCTGGTGCATGTCGGTCATGGCGCCCATCGCGGTGCGGACGGCGCCGCGCAGGTCCACCGCCGGACCCGCGCCGCAGGAGGGCATCCGTCCGAGTTCGGCGCTGGCGAGGGCGTTGAAGACGGTGCCCAGCGCCAGCAAGGCGACCAGCACCAGCTCGGATCCCCAGCGGGCGCCGCCCCAGGCGAGCGCCCCCGCCGCGACGAGATTGACCGCCAGCGTCCCAGCATGCCACCGCACCATGATATCCGACACCACGCCGGTCATCTCGCGATCGCGCGCGACCGCGCGCAGCACCGGGTTGAAGCACACCTGCCCCAGCGCCCGGAGCGAGAAGAAGAGGTAGGTCACGACGACGATCAGGCCGATCTTGAAGTTGGCGTCGTCGATCCAGGGCAGGACGCACAGGCTGGCGCCCAGCACGGCCCTGGCCCACCACGACGCCGCCACCACCCGCACCAGGTCGCGACCGGCCGCCAGGGGAAGGGCGGCCACCGCCGCCAGGGTCGACAGGTGGAATGCCGCGTAGATGAGACCCTGCGCCAGGTCGCCGGCACCGGCATTGAGCGCCAGCAGGGGCAGCACCTGCCCCAGCAGGGTCAGGTTGGCGCCGAGGGAATTCCACAACCCGAACCGGCGCACGTTCGCCTGGCCGGACAGCTGCTGGGCGCGGTTCAAGCCGTCGGGCATGGCGAAAGCCTGCCGGGCAGGAACCCCGGCACCAGATCCCGTCCCCGCAGCGGCAAGGGTCCGTAACCCGCCGATGGAACGGCCCGGCATTTGCGTCAGACTCGGTCCGGAAGCCCCCATGCCGCTGTTCACCATCCCGGTCATGCTGCCCTTCCAGGTCGAAGGGGCCGACGCCCAGGTCATCCCGGTGCAGGTCACGGCGGCGGCAAGTTCGACCCCGGCGGCCCTGGCGACCGCCCAGGTGCTGGTGGCCGCCTACACCCGCGCCCGGCTGCCCGGGGTGAAGGTCCGCCTGATGGTCGACAAGGCCCGCATCGGCCAGCCGGGGCCGCAGGTCAGCGGGCTCTACGCCTACACCTTCGGGCGTGGGCCGCAGATCCATCAGCTCACCTTCCCGGGCCGGCTCGATCTCGACGAGGGCCATCATCTCGGCGAATCGCTCAAGGGCCTCGACGCCAAGAGCCTGATCGGCGTGGTCTTCGACTGCCATGCCCTGACCTACCTGAACTCGACCGCCCTCGCCGCGTTCGCCGGCCACGCCGAACGCCTGAACCTGCATCTCTTCCGGGTCAGCGAACCGGTGAAGAAGGTCTTCGAGCTGGTCGGCATCACCAACCTGGTGCCGATCCACCCGGATCTCCAGAGCGCGCTGGTCGACCTCGTCAACCGCTCGCGCGCCACCGGCCAGTTCCAGAAGGTCACCGGGGGCTGACCCGGGCTGACCGCCGCCGCCCATGGAGATCAGCCGGAGCGGGATCCGGCTTGCAGGTCCACGGCCGCGCGCATGAAGCGGTTCTCGTCGGCCTCGCTGCGGGTGAATTCGTCGGACACCCGGCCACGGGCGAGCACCACGTGGCGGTCGCAGAGGTTGAGGATCTCGGGCAGGTCGGAGGACACCAGCACCACTGCGTGGCCCTGCTCAGCCAGGGCGTTGATGATGGCGTAGATCTCGGTCTTGGCGCCGACGTCGACCCCCTTGGTCGGCTCGTCGAGCAGCAGCACGCGCGGGCCGGGCAGCAGCATCTTGGCCAGCACCACCTTCTGCTGGTTGCCGCCGCTGAGGGTGTTGACCATGACGCCGATGTCGTTGGCCCGTATGCCCAGGCGCACCCGGAAATCCTCGGCACAGGCGGATTCGGCCCGTCGATCGATCAGCCCGGCGCGCTGGAAGCGCAGCAGCGCGTGCAGGGTGGTGTTCTCGCGGATGGCGAAGTTGAAAAGGAGCCCATCGCGCTTGCGGTCCTCGGTGAGCAGGCCGAGGCCGTAGCGCATGGCCTCGGCGCTGGAACGGATGCGCACCAGCCGACCGGCGAGGTGGATGTCCCCGGTGCACGGCAAGAGGCCATAGATCGCGCGCAGGACCTCGCTCCGCCCGGCCCCGACCAGGCCACCCAGACCGAGCACCTCACCCCAATGCACGCGCAACGAAACCTGCTCGACCAGGTTGCGTCCTGCCAGGCGCGGATGCGGGATGGTGAGGCCGGTGATGCGCAGAGCCTCCTCGCCACCGGTGAACGGCCGTCGGGGCGGGAAGAGCTGCTCGATGTTGCGGCCGACCATGGCCGTGATGATGGCGTTCAGGCTGAAGCCGGTCGGTCCGCTTTCGCGGGCGAATTCCGCCACGCAGGCGCCATCGCGCAGCACGGTGGCGCGGTCGGCCATCTCGACGACCTCGCTCAGCTTGTGGGTGATGTAGAGGCAGGTGCAGCCCTGGTCGCGCATGCGGCGGACGATGCGGAAGAGGTTGTCCGCCTCATCCAAGGTCAGGCAGGCGGTGGCCTCGTCGAGGATCAGCAGCGAGGGCTCGCGGGCGAGTGCACGGGCGATCATCACCAGCTGCCGCTGGCTGGCGTTGAGATGCCCGGCGATGGTGCGGGGGTCGAGCGCGATGCCGCAGCGGCCGAGCAGGGCCGCTGCGCGCTCGGCCAGGGCGCCGGGCGAGACCAGAGCGCGGCCCTCGCCGTTCCATTGCCCGACGTAGATGTTCTCGGCGACCGTGAGGGCGTCGAGGATGGAGATCTCCTGCGGGACGTAGCCGATCCCCGCCGTCAGGGCGTCATGCGGGGAGGCGAAGCTGCGCTCCGTGCCATCCAGGACGATGCGCCCGGAAAAGGCGCCTCTCGGGTAATAGCCGCACAGCACCTTCATCAGGGTCGATTTGCCGGCCCCGTTCTCGCCCAGCAGGGCGTGGATCTCGCCCTTGCGCACCCGCAGGTCGACCCCGCGCAGGGCGCGCACGCCAGGGAACTCCTTGACGATGGCTGCCATCTCCAGGACGAAACCGGCATCCGGCATGGGGAGGTCCTTTCCTGCGATTGCCGCCTGGTCCAACGTCACTTCCTGATCGCCGCCTCGACCTTGTCGAGGATCGCCTCGAACGGCGGGAGGTTGTCCTGGGTGATGAGCGGCGCCTTGAGCTTGGTCCACCACGCGATCTTCGCGCCACCGCTGGCCTGGGCGAGCAAATCCGCCGCCCCGAAGGACTCCTCCCATAAAGGCTGGCCGATCACGCCCAGCACCTCGCCCTTCTTGACCAGATCGAGGTTCACCCGGGTGTAGTCCATGGCGATGATGGCGATCTTGCGCCCGGTCTCGCGTTGCGCTCCGGCCCAGGTCATGGCGCCACCGCCCGTCGTCGACAGGGCCGCAACCACCTCGGGATTGGCCTGGAGGATCGCCGACGCCTTGGCGATAGCCTTGGACGGATCGAAGGTCTCCTCCTCGGGCTTGAGAACCTTGACCTCGGGATGCAGGGTCTGGATCTCCTTGGTGAAGGTCTCGGTGACCAGGTTCTCGGTGAGGTTGAACGAACCCTGGGTGATCGCGACCTGGCCCTTGCCACCGATCGCCTTGCCGATGGCGCGGGCGGCTTCGCGGGCGTAGTCGGCCGGGTCGCAACTGATGATGCCGGTAGCACCGGGGACCGAACCTTCCGCCGACGGGAAGTGGGGCAGCACCACCGGGATCCCGGCCTTGCCTATCTTCTCGATGATCGGGTTGTAGGCCGGGGACCCGGTCCAAATCGCGAAGCCCTTGGCGTCGCCACGCGCCAGGGCCTGTTCGATCAGGGCGATCGCGCCCTGGGCGTCGTTGCCATCGGTGCCCAGCACCTCGCCAGTGAAACCGACCTTGGCGCAGCCTTCCTTGAAGGCGATCTGGGTCATCTGGTGCACCGGGTGGCCCTTGACCACCTGGACCCAGTAGAGCTTGGGGGTCTTGGGTTTTTCAGCGCCGCAGGCGGCGAGGGTGAAGGCGGCGATGCCGCCGGCCAGGAGCAGCGAAGCTGCTGAGAAAATGGATGCGCGCATGATGTCTCCAGAGGACAGGGTGAACGGAGTCCTGATGGGCCAGGACGAGGTAGGATCTAGGACTTGGCACGTCGGCGCAGCAGGTCGATGCTGACGGCGGCGATCATGATCGCCCCAACGGCCACGGTCTGCCAGTGGGTGTTGGCTCCGGTAATGACCAGACCGCTGCGCATCACCTGCATGATGAGAAGACCGAGCACCGTGCCGGCGACCGTACCGATGCCGCCGAGCAGGCTGACCCCGCCGATGACAACGCTGGCGATGACGTCGAGTTCCCAGCCGTTGCCGATCTCGGGCTGGCCGACGTTGAGCTTGGCCATGAGCAGGATCCCGGCCAGGGCGGCGAACAGACCGCTGGCAATGTAGCAGCAGACCCGCACCCGGCCGGTCGGGATGCCGGCAATCCGGGAGACCTCGGCGTTGCCGCCGGTGGCGAGCACCATGCGACCGAAGATCGTCCGACGCAGTGCGAGATCCCCGATCAGGGCGAGGACGAGGAAGATGCCCAAGGCCCAGGAGAGTCCGCACCATTCCGCCTTGCCGAAAGCAGCCAGGGGATCGGGGATGGGATAGACCGGATAGCCGTTGCAGAGCAGGTAGTTCGCCCCACGGGCGATGTACAGCATGCCCAGGGTGGCGATGAAGCCGGGCACGCCGACGCGCACCACCAGGAGGCCGTTGACCAGGCCTGCCAAGGCGCCGGTCGCCAGGCCGAGGACCAGGCCGACGCCAAGCGGCAGGCCCGCTTTCATCGCCAAGGCCGAGAGCACCGCTGCCAGCCCGGCCACCGATCCGACCGAGAGGTCGATCTCGCCGGCGATCATCAGCCAGGTCTGGGCGATGGCGATGATGCCGACGAAGGCGATGGCGCACAGCATCACCGACATGCTGCGCGGACTCAGGAACGAGGGATCGACGGCGAAGAAAATCGCCGCGAGGAGGAGCAGCGGCACCAGCACACCCACTTCTGGTACCCCGAGGATCCGGCGGGATGAAGCCAGCCGATTCTGGAATTGGGCGGACATGCGGTGGTCTCCAGAATGCTCGGATCAGGGTTCAGCCCGGTCGCCCGGGATCGCCAAAGGTGGCCGGATCCTGGAAGAGCTGGGTCAGTCGGGCGAGGAAGCGGGCGGCATAGGCGCCATCGACGGCGCGGTGATCGCAGGTGAGATTGACGGCCATGATCGGCCGCACGGCGATCATGCCCGACACCGGCACCACCCGGTCGACCGCCGCCCCGAGCGCGAGGATGGCGCACTCGGGGGGATTGATGATGGCCTGGAAGCCGACCACCCCGAGGGAGCCGAGGTTGGTGATGGTGAAGCTGCCGGCCGCACCGGTACCGGTCCGGCCGGTGCGCGCGGCGGCGATCAGGCTCCGGCTGGCGCGGGCGGTATCGGCCGCAGACCGGTGTTCGGCCCCGGTCAACACCGGTACGAGCAGTCCGCCATCATCGGTGGCTACCGCCAGGCCGAGGTTCACGCTCGGCTTGATGATGATGCGGTCGTCGGCCACATGGCTGTTCAAGCGCGGGAAGGAGACCAGCGCGCGTGCCACCGCGAGGCTGACCAGATCGCCGAGGCTGATCCGGGATTCACCGGGCAAAGAGGCGTTGGCCTTGGCCCGCCAGGCCTTGGCCTGGGTGCAGTCGAGTTCGGCCGCAACCGTGAACTGGGGGATGGTGCGTATGCTGCGGGTCAGGCGCTCGGCGATCGCCAGGCGCATGCGATCGAAGGGCTGCACCAGATCGGAGCCGGGCAATCCGGCCGGCCCCCTGCTGGCCGGTGCCGCGGGCTGGGCGGAGAGCACGTCGGCGGCGACGATGCGCTGGCCCGGCCCGCTGCCAGCCAGGCCAGACAGGTCGAGATTCCGTTCCCGGGCGAGGCGGCGGGCCGCCGGGGTGGCGACCACCCGCCCCTGGGCGGCTGCGACCGCCGGCCGGGCGGCGAGCACATCGGCGGCGTAGATGCGCTGGGGGGCCGATTTGCCGAGATCAGCCAGGTTGATGCCGCGGTCCCGGGCGATGCGCCGGGCCGCCGGGGTGGCGAAGATACGTCCGCTGCTGGTGGCCATGGCGATCACGCGGCGACGTAGCCGATGGTGGCGCCCAATGGGAGCACAGCGCCGGCCTGAGCCGTGATCTGTGCGAGCCGGCCCGCAGCCGGCGATTCGACCTGGACGGCGGACTTGTCGGTCTCGATCTCGGCGACCGGCTCGCCCAGGCTCACCGACTCGCCGGGCTTCTTCAGCCAGGCCACGACCTTGGCCTCGGTGATGGTGAGATCCATGTTGGGAATGCGGATCGCTACCCCGCCGGCCGGGGCCGGGCTGCTGGCAGCATGCGCCGGGGCAGGCGCCTGGGCCGGAGCGGCAACCGGAGCGGCAACCGCAACGGGGGTGACCGGGATCGAGAGGGTGGAGACCGGCGCGGCGACCACCAGGGATTCCCCTGCCACCACGGTCCGCGCGGCGGCGGTGATCTGATCCACGGTGATGCCCACCACCGCATCGAGAGTGGGACTGAACGGGAAGGGCACCGCCGGGGTGTGCAAGCGGCCGATCGGCGCGTCGAGGAAATCGAAGGCGCGTTCCTGCACCGCCTGGGCGACCTCGGCGCCGACGCCGTAGAGCGACCAGGCCTCGTCCACCACCAGCAGGCGGCTGGTGCGGCGGACACTGGCGGCGACCGTTTCGACATCGAGCGGCGCTATCGTGCGCAGGTCGATGACCTCGACCGAGACGCCGAGCTGTTCCAGCTTGGCGGCGGCTTCGAGGCACTTGCCCACCAACTGGCCCAGGGTGGCGATGGTCAGCTGGGTGCCGGACCGGACCACCGCCGCGACCCCGAGGGGGACGGTGTAGTCGCCGACCGGTACCAGCCCCTTGGTGCTGATGAGCGCCTTGTGCTCCAGGAAGACCACCGGATCGCCGCTGCGCAGGGCCGACTTCATCATGCCCTTGGCGTCGGCGGGATTCGACGGCACCGCCACGATCAGGCCCGGGCAGTGGCCGAAGCAGGTGTAATACGAACCGCTATGGTGCGCGCCCGCTGACTTGATCATGCCGTTGAAGGCGCGGATCACCGCTGACGCGCCGATGCGGCCATTGGTGAGGTAGCGCAGCTTGGCGGCCTGATGGATGATCTGGCTGCCGGCCTCGAAGAGGAAGTCGGCGAACATCAGATCGGCCACCGCCCGGCAGCCGGTGGCTGCGGCACCGGCGGCGGCGCCGGTGAACGCCAGTTCCGAGATCGCGGTGTCGATGATGCGCTGGCCGCCGAACTCCTTCCACAGGCCCTTGGACTGGCCGAACGAGCCGCCGCGCTCGCCGATGCCCTCGCCCAGGTAGATCGAGGCGGGCTGACGGCGGAACTCCTCGGCGATACCGTCGCGCACCGCCTCCAGCCAGCCCTGCTGCACGGTGGCGACGTTGGCCGGCGCCGGCACGGCGGGCACCGCCGGGGCCAGGACGTGGTGGTGCAGCGTCGCGGGATCAGGGTAGGGGGAGCTGTCGCCGAAGCGCTGGGCGGCGGCGACAATCTCGGCCACCTCGCGGTCGATGGCGTCGAGATCGGCCGCCGTGGCGACCCCGGTGTCGAGGATGAGCTGGCGGTGGCGCGCGATCGGGCAGCGCTTCTTCCACTCCTGCAGTTCGGCCTCGGTGCGGTAGGTGCCGCACACCGAATCGCCCTCGTGGTGGCCGCACCAGCGGTAGGTCTTGGCCTCGATCAGGGTCGGGCCCTGGCCGGCGCGGGCACGCGCCACCGCCGTGCGTCCAGCCTGCCACATCGCCACCGCATCGTTGCCATCGACCGAAATGCCAGGCAAACCGAATCCGGCGGCGCGGGCCGCGATCTCGGGATTGGCCGTGGCGAGGGAAAGCGGGGTGGCGGTCGCGTAGAGGTTGTTCTCGCAGACGAAGATCGCGGGGGCCTTGAGCGCGGCGGCGAGGTTGAGCGATTCGAGGAACGCCCCGTGGTTGGAACCCCCGTCGCCGAAGAATGCCACGCCCAGGCCGTCGGTGCCCTTGGTGCGGGCGCTCAGGCCCGAGCCCACCGCCATCGGGATGCCGCCACCCACCAGGCCGTTGGTGCCAAGCAGGCCCCAGTCGGCGGCGTAGATGTGCATGCTGCCGCCACGACCGCCGCTGCTGCCGGTGGCCTTGCCGTACAACTCGGCCATGACCTCGTTGGGCGGCACTCCCTTGGCCAGGGCGTGGCCGTGGCCGCGGTGGGTGCTGGTGATCCAGTCGTCGCGGCGCAGGTGGTCGCACACGCCGACCGCGACGGCCTCCTGGCCGATGTAGAGGTGCACGAAGCCGGGCCAGGCACCCTTCTTGTTGAGGTCCTGTGCGGTCAGCTCGAAGCGGCGCAGCAGGGTCATCGAGCGGTAGATCCGCACCATCGTCTGGGCATCGGGGAGCGGGCTGGAGGAAGCGGGTTTGGTCATGGTTTGCTCTCGGGTGAGCTGGTGTTGGTGGATCATACGAAGCGATGTTCAGCCGGGGTTGCCGCCATCGGGGCGGTAGCGCACATAGGCGACCTGGTGCCGGGTGAAGAATTCGATGCCGCTGTGACCGGCCTCGGGCAGGCCGCAGCCCGAGAGCTTGACGCCGCCGAAGGGCAGTTGCGGCTCTTTGTGCGCGGTGTGCAGGTTGACGTGGGCCAGGCCCACCTCGGACTGTTCCAGGAAGGAAAGGGCGCGGTCGAGCGAGGCGGTGAAGATCGACGAGCTCAGGCCGAACTCGACCGCGTTGGCGACCTCGACCGCCTGGGCGAAGCCGTCGACCGGCATCAGCGCCAGCACCGGCCCGAAGATCTCCTCACGCGCGATGCGCATGGCCGGGGTGACGTCGCTGAACACGGTGGGCGCAATGAAGCAGCCCCGCTCGCCCAGGCGTTGGCCCCCGCATACCAGCCGCGCGCCTTCGTCGCGACCGGCCCGGATGTAACCGAGGATGCCGTCGAGCTGACTCTGTCCGCACACCGGCCCCATGGTGGATTGCGGGTCGAGCCCGTCGCCGACGCGGATGCGCGCAACCCGTTCGCGCACCTTGGCCTCGAAGGCGGCGAACACCGGCCGTTCGACCAGGGCGCGTGCGGTCGAGGTGCACCACTGCCCGGCGCAGGCGAAGGCGGCGGTCACGGTGGCGTCGGCCGCGAGGTCGAGATCGGCGTCGGCCAGCACCACCACCGGATTCTTGCCGCCCATTTCCAGTTGGGTGCGTGCCAGGGTCTCGGCGGCGGCGCGGTGGATGCCCATCCCGACCGGGGTCGAGCCGGTAAACGAAACCGCCTTGATCGCGGGATGGCGCACCAATTCCTCGCCCACCGTCGAACCGTCGCCGGCGACGCAGTTGAGCACCCCGGGCGGCAAGCCGGCATCGGCGAACAACGCGGCGAAGGCGGCCCCGGTACGCGGGGTCAGGCTGGCCGGCTTCATCACCACCGTGTTGCCCGACACCAACGCCGGCACCACCTTCCGACCCGGCACATTGAAGGGGAAGTTCCACGGGCAGATCACGCTCACCACGCCCAGCGGCCGGCGCACGGTGTAGGCCAGCACATCGGGCCGGTCCGAAGGCATGATCTCGCCGGCCAGGCGGCGACCCTCGGCGCACTGCCAGTCCATCTCCTTGATCGCCGCGTCGACTTCGGTGCGCGCTTCGGCCAGGGTCTTGCCGTTCTCCAGGGTGATGATGCGGGCGATCCCGTCGCGACGCTGGCGCAGCAGGGCGATGGCAGCCCCGATCAGTTCAGCCCGCTTGGCCGGCCCCAGCCGGCTCCAGCCTGGAAAGGCGGCTTCGGCGGCGGCGATGGCTGCCCGGGCGTCGTCGCGGCCACCACGCGCGAAGCGCCAGTTGACCTGGCTGAGATCGGCGGGATTGCGCTGCTCCAGGGTGCAGCCATCGCCGGCAGGCAGCCAGCGGCCGTTGATCAGGTTGAACACGGGTTCTGCAGACATGCGTCGTTCCTGTCGGTTCGCTCGGGGGCCGGGCTATCGGATCTCACCAGACGGTATAGCCGCCGTCGACGGTGAGCAGGCTGCCGGTCATGAAGGATGAGGCTTCGGAAGCGAGGAAGGCGATGGGGCCCTTCAATTCGTCGATACTGCCGTAGCGGTGCATCGGGGTGTTGGCCAGGTTGCGCTGGTACACCTCGTTGATGCTGGCGCTGGCCCGGGTCTGGTCGGTCAGGATGTAGCCGGGGCAGAGGGCGTTGACGCGGATGCCGTGGCCGGCCCATTGCGCCGCCATGGCCTTGGTCAATTGCGCCAGCCCGCCCTTGGCGGTGCAGTAGGCGGCATTGAAGCGCGGGGCGATGTTGCTGATCACGGTCGCATTGATCGACGAGATGTTGATGATGCTGCCGCCCTTGCCGAGCGCGATCATGCGCTGGGCAGCGCGCTTGCCGACGTAGAAGCAGCTCGACAGGTTGATGTCGATGATGCTCTGCCACAGTTCGTCGCTGACGGTCTCCAGCGCCACGCCTTCCGACGGGCGGGCGGCGTTGTTGACCAGGATGGTGACCGGGCCGAGCCCGGCTTCAGTGGCGGCCAGGAAGGCCTCGATCTGGTCCGCCTTGGTGACGTCGACGGTGCTGCCGGTGACCCGGCGCCCGGTCGCGGCAGACAAGGCGGCGGCGGCGGCCGTCACCGCGGCGGCGTCGAGGTCGCAGATCGCCACGGCGGCGCCGCACTCGGCCAGGGCGAGCGCATGCTGGTAGCCCAGCCCGCGCGCACCGCCGGTGACCACCGCCACCCGCCCGTCGAGGCGGAAAAGGTCAAGGGTGTTCACGGCTTGGCCTTCAGCCCGGGCCAACGCGCGTCGCCGTGCGCATTCTGCCAGTCCTTGGCGAAGTCGGTGAAGCGCTTGTCGGTGTAGGGATGCTCGAAGAGCAGCTTCAGGAACTCGAAGCGCATGGTGCAGATGTCGGTGCCGGCGGTGGCGAACTCGCCGAAGGCGCGCGGGAAGCGGCCGCAGGACAGGATCTTGGTGCTGAAGCCGTAATTGCGGTAGATCTGACGCACCGGCGTCACCAGATCGACCGGCTGGTCGATGGCCTGTTCCAGCGGGCCGTTGAACAGCGCCACCACGTCGGCGCCGAGCTTGGCCACCAGATACGCCTGGGCGACCGAGGACACCACCGTCACCGTGACCTGGCGATCGGGATACTCGCGCTTGAGCTGGGTCAGCGCCTGCAGGCCGGCCACCGACATCGGCAGCTTCACCATGATGCGCGGCGACAGGGCGTAGAGCCAGCGCGCCTGCGCCAGCAGGTCCTCGCGGTCGCTATGGCCCAGCACCTGGCAGTAGACCAGCCCGGGCGAGACCTCGATCACCTTGCCCAGGATCTGCTGGATGTCGCCCTTGGCGCGGGCGAACACGGCGGGGTTGGTCGTCACGCCATCGATGATGCCCCAGCTGCGGGCGGTGAGGATCTCGGTGGGGTCGGCGCTGTCGATGAGGAGTTGCATGCGGTTTCCGGGGTGGGGGTTCGGGTCAGAAGAGTTCGCAGGCGAGCTGGCTCAGCCGTTGCTCGACCCGGTCGGCGTAGTCGCGGAAGAAGGCGGAGGACAGGCGGTAGAACGCAGGCCGGTTTGGGAAGCCGCCGTCGATGCGGCGGCCGACGTAGGCGAAGCTGAAGTTATGGAAGACCGGGTGCTTGACCGGGTCGGAGGCCGGCGGCGCCGCCAGGCACTGCGCCGCGAAGGCCGACCCGGCAGCGGCTTCGCGCCGGGCGTAGGCGAGGGCGTCCTCATGCCAGCGGGCGAACAGAGCGGGGTCGTGGTCGCGCAGGGTCTGGGCGAAGAGGATCTGCAGGCTGGGAGAGATCTTGTAATGGATGCGGCCGCCGGTGGCGCGGTGCAGGGATTCACGCGTGGCCGGGCCGAGATCGTCGGCCGAATGGATGTCGAGCATGACCCCCGCCACCTCGGCCAGGCGGCTCTGGATGCGGGTGCGCTCTTCAAGGCCGGCGAGGCCGCTGGGATGACGGTAGTCGAGGCCCTTCTCGATCCCGAGGTTCGGTGCGATGTGGGTCACCGACAGGCCGAGCTCGCGGATGCGGCCGAGCACGAAGGCGAGCTCGGCTTCCGAGGTCAGGCAGGCGAAGGCGGGTACCTCGGGGGGGTGCTCGTCGATCGACAGTTCGAGATCGACGGCGCGGCCGCCATTCACCCGGGCGATGTACTGGGACAACCGGCCGGTGATCGCCAGCGCCGCGTCGTACTTGCGCGCCAGCGCCTCCGGGGTCGGTCCATGGGCGAGCGCCGAATAGTCGAGCACGTCGCTGACATCGAGGGTGAAGAAGGTGTAGTGCCGGGCGGCGTCGATCACCCGCCGCGGCCGCTCCAGTTCGGGATCGTCGCGCTTGGGCTGGATGTGATCGGCATCGGCGCCCCAGGCCAGGGGGCCCTCGTGCTCCAGCGCCGCCAGCGTCCCCGCCAGCCACAAGCCCTCGAAGGTGCTGCCGGTGTAGCCGGAGTCGATGGTGCCGAAGCCGCAGGCGTAGTTGCGGATGGGCGGCCGCCCGGCGGTGAGGTCGTCGAGCAGGTTGAGCTCGCGCACCGAGTTCTGCACCGCGTTGGCGGCGAAGCCGTGGCACGACATGGCGGCGAAGATGCCAGGCCAGACTGCGGTGGTCATGCGCACGCCGATCCCCAGGCGCGGTATCGGCCCGAGCGCACGCGGAGCGTTGCGCGGCTTGAGATCTCGGCAGTACCGGTCGACGAGGTCGGCGCTGGCCGGGTAGAGGCGCACGGTTCCGCCGCCCGCGAGCGCGAACTCGGCCATCGGCTTGCCGAAGGTCGAGCCATTCGTCGCTCCGAAATGCGCGATCAGGCGCTGTCCATCCGCCAGGCAGGCGATGGCGTAGATCGTCGCCGGCCGCACCACTGCGGCGGCAAGGGGCACCTGCACGGCCGGATCGGAGAAGGACATCCCCGCCCGGATCGCCCGCTGCGCCTGGGCCCAGCGTTCGCCAAGGCCCGCCGCCGCCGCGATCGCGGCGGCGGGATCCCAGGTGGCGGTATCAAGCACCGCAGGATTGACCGCGGGATCGAGAGCCAGGGCGCCGAAGCGCGGGATGGGTTTGGTTCCGGTCATGGTGGACATGGGGTGTGGTTTCGGGTTCTCAGCGCCGGACCCGGCCGCTGCCGCCCTCGGCGGCGAGCTGCGCGATCTCGGCTTCGGAGGCGATGAGCACATCGCCGGGGATGCTGTGCTTCAGGCAGCCGCCGGCGGCGGCGAAGTCGACGCTGCGCTGGCCGTCCCAGCCGCGCAGCAGGCCGTGGATCAGGCCGGCGCTGAAGGCGTCGCCACCGCCGATGCGGTCGACCAGGTGCATGTCGTAGTCGCGGCTGCGATGCACGCCCTGGGCGTCGCAGAGCAGACCGCCGAAGCGGTTGTCGGAGGCGCTGGCACTGTCGCGCAGGGTGTAGGCCACCTGGCTGAAACCGAAGCGTTGGCGCAGGCGCTGGGCGCTTTCGGCCGGCTCGGCGTCGATGTCCAGCAAGGCCCTGGCATCGTGATGGGTGCCGATGCACACGTCGACCTGGGCCAGGATGCCGGGAAGCACCGCGCGGGCCTCAGCCAGGGACCAGAGGGTGCTGCGGTAGTTCACGTCCAGACTGACCCGCACGCCCTGCCGGCGCGCCGCGTCCAGGCCGGCCATGAGCGCCGCGCGCACCCCTGCGCCCAGGGCCGGGGCGGTGCCCGACAGATGCAGCCAATCGCAACCGGCCAGGGCGGCCGCCCAATCGAGGGAGGTTGCGTCGATGTCGCGGAAGGCGCTGTGACCGCGGTCGTAGATCACCGTGCTGGGCCGCTGCGCCGCTCCGGTTTCTATGTAGACGATGCCCAGGCGCTCGCCGCCGCGCAGCACGCCGGAGACGTCCAGGCCCAGGGTGCGGATCTGGTCCAGGCAGGCATCGCCCAGTTCGTGCGCAGGCACGCGCGAAAGGACCGAGCAGCGATGCCCCCACTGGGCCAGGGCCGCGGCGGTGTTGGCCTCGGCGCCGGTATAGCGGACGGTGAAGGTGCGGGCCTGGCGCACGCGCTCGTAACCGGGCGGATCCAGGCGCAGCAGCAGCTCGCCGAAGACGGCGATTCTGGCTGGGCCGGGAATGGACCGGGGGGGGACGGGATTGCTGGCCATCAGCTCATCCCCAGGCGCGGCAGCGGATGGGATAGGCGCCAGAGGTGCGGATCTCGTCGCACGTGGCGACGATGTTCTGCGGCGGCACGCGCGAGGTCATCATGGCCGGGTTTGCCCACTGCGGGCCGCAGCCACTGCGGCGCTCAAGGTCTGGGCCTGGGCGGTGATGCGGTCATAGGCCTTGGCCGCGATCAGGTCGCGGCCGACCAGGGAACCACCCACCCCGACAGCACAGGCCCCGGCGGCCAGGTGCGCGCCGGCGCTGGCGGCGTCGATGCCGCCCGTCGGCAGCAGTTCGATCTGCGGCAGCGGCCCGCGCAGGGCGCGGATGTAGGCCGGCCCGCCGACCGCGTCGATGGGGAACAGCTTGACCGCGTCGGCGCCGCCCTTCCAGGCGGCGATGACCTCGGTGGGGGTCAGGGCGCCGGGCATGACCGGGACACCGCGGAGGTTGCACAACCGCACTGTTTCAGCATCGAATCCAGGTGAAACAATGAATCCGGCCCCGGCGTCGATGGCCGCAGCCGCGGCCGCCACGTCCAGCACCGTGCCGGCGCCGATCCACACCTCGTCGCGCGCCAGTTCGACGGCGGCGGAACGGATGATGCCGATGGCCCCCGGCACGGTGAGGGTGATCTCGATGAAGCGTACCCCGCCCCGGGCCAGGGCCCGGGCCACCGCCACCAGATCGCCGGGATCCTCGGTACGAATGATGGCCACGATCCCGCACGCACGCAGGGCGGACATGGTCTGATGGCGACGGCAGGAGGGCATGGCCAGGTCCTTGGTCACTCGTGGCAGGCGCGGAAGAGGGCGATCAGGTTGTCGGGTGGGATCTCGGGCGGCATCATGTTGGAGGGCGCGATGAGGTAGGCGTTGTTGCTGGCCGCGCCGAGCAGATCGATGGTCCGGCGCACGTGGTCGCGCACCTGGGTGGGGGTGAAACGGACCAGTTCCTGGTCGCTGATACCGCCCGAGAAGGCGACCCGGCCGCCGAACTCGCGGGCCACCGCCGCCAGGTCCATCGCCTCGGGCTGGAGCGGGTCGATCACGTCGACACCGACATCGATGAGATCGCCGAAGATGGCCGTGACGTTGCCGCAACTATGGAAGATCACCTGCATGTTCCAGCGATGCGCCTCGTCGCACAGGCGGCGGTAGTGCGGGGCGAAGTAGCGTCGCCACATCTTGGGCGAGACCATCATCGACAGCTGGGTACCCCAGTCATCGGTGAGGAACCAGGCATCGACGCCCAGCCGGCCCCAACTGGCGACCACGCCCAGCAGATAGTCGGCGATGGCCGCCAGCAGGCGCTCCGCCTCTTCCGGCGTGGAACAGAAGTCTTCGAACGCCTGCTCCATCCCGCGCAGGCAATGGTAGCGTTCGAAGAGCGCCAACTGGGTCATGCCGGCGACGTAGCGCTGCGCTCCGTGGCGGGCCAAGGCCGGCCGGGCGCCGTCAAGCCGGCCGGGCGCATCGGCCCGTGGCAGCCGGGCGAGATAGGCGTCCAGTCCGGACCAGTCGGCCGCCAGCGGGTTGGCGGTGGTCGTGGCCCCGACCCCCTCGGCGGAATGGCCCCAGGTGGTGCCCCATTCGTCGATCCAGGTCGAGCTTTCGGTCATCACCCGGATGGGGTCGATTCGGTTCGGGGCATCAGCCGGCTGGAAGCCGATGGCCATGTCATAGGCCTGGATGAAGCAGGCATCATCCGGGTACTGGCGGAACAGGTCGGCCAGCAGCGGCCCCTGGCGCAGGATGAGGTCCAGCGACAGGCGGCGCAGCCTGACCGGGCAGCGCGAGGCGCCGCCCCGGCGCAGGGCCTGCCGCACCCAGGTCTTGCTGGGCGGGGCGGCGGCGATGGCGTCATCAATGGCCTGGGCGCAGGTGGTGGCGGCTTGTTGCCGTTGGGCGAGGGTGTCGGTATGCGCCATGGCTGACTCTTTTCCGGGTCGGAAAAATGTGGCGGGCTAGAGCCAGGTCGGAACGACCAGACCGAGGTCCTTGGCCAAGCCGGCCAAGCTGGTGCGTACGTCCTGCGGCAGGTCGAGCCCGTGGATCGCGGCGTTACGCCGGTATTCCCATTCCTTTTCGCCGGGCACATAGATGCGGTCGGTGCCGACCGCCTTTGGGGCGTTGCGCAGCTGTCGGATCAACGCGTCCTGGCGGCGCTTGAAGTCCTCAGCCGGGCCGAACATGCCGACGTTGATGGCGATGAAGGTGTGCGACTGATTGACCGGCAGATCGGGGCCGACCACCCAGCTCCGAACCTCATTTCCGACCGCGCCCCCGGCGAGCAGCCCGGTCATCACCTCGACCAGGTAACCGATGCCGTAGCCTTTGTGCCCGGCCATGGGCAGGAGCGCCCCCAGGCTGGGGAATCCGGGCGGCACGGTGGTGGTGGGCAGGCCGTCGCCATCGATGATCCAGCCCTCTGGGATGGGTTTGCCGCGGTCGCGCAAAGCGTAGACCTTGCTCGCCGCGACCACGCTGGTGGCGATGTCGAGGATGACCGGATCCTCCTCGCCAGCCGGGATGGCATAGGCCATGGGATTGGTGCCCAGCACCGGGCCGCGCGAACCCGGGGCCGCCACCCCGGGATCGACGTTGCAGAAGCTGAGGCCGATCATGTCCTCTTGGGCGGCGAGCCAGGCATAGTACCCGGCCGCACCATAGTGGCCGCTGTTGCAGATCGTTGCGATGGCGATGCCGGTCTGGCGCGCCTTGGCGATGGCGGTGCGCATGGCCAGCACCGAGGTCGGCATGGGCAGGCTGTGGTGGCCGTCGAACCGCGCCCAGCCCGGACCTTCGCCGGTGAGTTGGGCGCGAGCGTTGAGATCCATCCGTCCGTCGCGGAAGTTCTTCATCAACCCGCGGACTTGTTTGGTTCCGTGGGTGTGGGTGCCCCAGGTGTCGGCGGCGACCAGGGCGTCGGCGGTGGTCGCCGCCGACGCAGCGTCCACCCCGGCCACGACCATGGCCGTGACGCAGAAGGCGTGCAGATCTTCCGGACGGATGCGGTCCATGCGGAACGTCAGGCCTTCACGCCGTTCACCACGTTGGGCGCCTTGCCTCCGGCGAGCACCTGCGCCGCGGTCTCGGCTGCCTGCGAGCGCAGGCGGTACACCGCCTGGGGGGTGGCCGAGGCGATGTGCGAGGTGATGAACACGTTGTCCAGCTTCACCAGCGGATGGCCGGCCGGAGGCGGTTCTGGGTCGGTCACATCCAGCGCCGCCGCCGCGATCTTGCCGCTCGTGAGGGCCGCGACGAGATCATCGGTCTTCACCAGGGTTCCGCGCGAGGTGTTCACGAACAGCACGCCGTCCTTCATCCTGGCGATGCTCTGCGCGTTGATCATCTGGCGCGTCGCGTCGACGCTGGGGCAGTGCAGGCTGATCAGGTCGCTCTGGGTCAGGATCTCGTCGAGGCTGGCCGGGACCGCCCCGGCGGCGCGGATGACGGCCGGGTCGACCACGGGATCGCTGACCAGGATCCGGCACTTGAAGCCCTTCAGCCGGGCGACGACTTCGCGCGCGATGCGGCCGAAGGCGACGATGCCCACGGTCATGTCCTTCAGGCAGTGCATGTCCTTCAGGCCCACGCCAAGGCCCCAGCCGCCACCGCGCACCTTGAGCACGTTGGAGGTGTTGCGCCGGACCAGATCCAGGATCGCCGCCAACGTGTGGTCGGCGACCTCGTCGATGCAGTAGTCCGGGATGTTGCAGACCGGGATCCCCTTGGCCGCTGCCGCCTTGAGATCGACGTTGTCGACGCCGATGCCATAGCGCACGATGACCTTGGCCTTGCGCATGGCGCCGATGACCTCGGCGTTGACGGGTGCGAACTGGGCGATGACCGCGTCGGCATCCCGCACCAGCTCGATGAGCTTCGCCTGGTCCTTGCCGGTCTTCAGGCTGGTGATGGTGTGGCCCTTGGGTGCGAGGACGCCGGTCTCGATGGACAGGTCGTCGAAGGCGAAGTCGGTGACGGCGATGGTGGGCATGGTTCAGGCTTCCGCGATGATGGGGTTGGAGAGGGTGCCGATGCCGTCGATCTCGACCGAGTAGACATCGCCAGGCTTGAGGTAGACGGGCGGTTTGAGCGCGAAGCCGCAACCGGCGGGCGTTCCGGTGAGCAGCACGGTGCCCGGGCGCAGGGTCAGGCTGCGCGAGATGTAGCTGATCAGGTAGGGGACATCGAAGATCAGCAGCGAGGTCGAGGCCTCCTGCATGACCTTGCCGTTCAGCCGGCCGCGGATCATGAGGTTGCCGGGATCGAGCTCGGTTTCGATCCACGGGCCGATAGGCGCGAAGGTGTCGAAGGACTTCCCGCGCGCCCACTGGCCATCGCCCATCTGACAGTCGCGTGCGCTGACGTCGTTGGCGCAGGCGTAGCCGAACACGTGCGACAAGGCGTTCTCGACGCTGACATGGCGGGCGGTCTTGCCGATGATCACCGCCAGTTCGGCCTCGTAGTCGACCTGATCCGGCGCCTCGCGGGGAAGCACGATGGGAGCACCCGGATCCGTGACGCAGGAGGTCGCCTTGATGAACAGCAACGGCGACTTGGGGATGCTGTCGCCACCTTCTTCGGCGTGCGCCTTGTAGTTGCGACCGAAGCACAGCAGGTCACCGCCGTCGACGGGCGCCAGCAATTTGACCTCGGAGCGGGGAATGACCGTGCCGGTCTCGCGCCAGGCGCCGAAAGGGCTGCCGCTGAGCAGCGTCAGGTCGCTGCCGCGCAGGACGCCCCAGGCAGGACCGGTAGAGGGGTGGTGGAATCTCGCTACTTTCACAGGGTTTTCCTTGAAAGGGGTGATGATCGTTGATTGGACTTTTATTTTCTATATTATCAGACAATAATATAATCTCGGCGATGTCAATCTATGCTGCTAGGCTTCACCCGCTCCCGCGAGTGATCCAGTGAACCAATTGCCGTTGCATCTGTGTCATCGGATTCAATCTCTCCCGAATCCCAACCCTGGAGGCCGCTTTGACCACTGAACGAGCTGAATCAGGCCAGGAAACGCTGGCGAACGAAGCCCCGCTCTCAACCCAGCGGTTGGTGGACATGATCGCCGACCGGATCAAGGAATTCATCCTTGATCGCAAGCTGACCGAGGGCGATCGCCTGCCGACCGAGCAGCAGTTCGCCGACATGCTCGGGGTCAGCCGGCTCAGCGTTCGCGAGGCCACCCGTTCGCTGGGATTCCTCGGCATCCTGCGTTCGGCCCCCCGTCGGGGACTCACCATCGGCAAGGTCGACATGACCCGGGTGTCGACTTTTCTGGGATTCCACCTGGCGACCTCGAATTATCCTCGCGCTGAACTCGTCAAGGCGCGCATGATCATCGAATCCGGCGCCCTGGCCGAGGCGGTGGAGCGCATCGCTACCGACGATGATGCCTACCAAAGGCTCTGCCTCCTCAACGACCGCCTGACCACGATCACCGAGGTCGACGCCTTCGTGGCCGGGGATCTCGCCTTCCACAAAGCCCTCCTGGAATGCAGCCAGGTCGGGCCGCTCATCGCGTTCAGCGGCCTGCTGGAGGTGTTCTTCCGTTCCTTTAAGGGCGAAGTCGCCGCCGTGCGTTCGGGGTGGAACAATGGGATCGAAGGGCATCGTGCCATTCTCAAGGCCCTGCGTGAACGCAATGTCGTTCAGGCCAGGTCTCTGATGGAAGACCACTTAGGTCATTATGCCGATCCAATTTCCGAACCCCCGAGCAACCCGGTTGACTAAATAATCTGATGATATAAAGAACTACCTCCGACAGTTCGGCTTCCTAACCAATCACAAAACGAGGCGATTCATGCACGCGGATCTCACTGGCAAGGTCGCATTGGTCACCGGAGCCGCCCGCAACATCGGCAAGAGCATCGCTGATGTCTTCGCCAAAAATGGGGCACGGGTGGTCTACGCCGATATCCTGGTGGATGAGGCCAAGGCCGCCGCCGCCGCGCATCCCGATTGCCGGGGCGTACGGATGGACGTGACCGACGCCCAGGAGATCGACGCTGTCATCGCCGAAACCGTCGCAAGGTATGGCCGGCTCGACATCCTGGTGAACAACGCCGGCACCAACACCGCCAAGCACCGGGTACCCATCGACCAGTTCCCGTGGGAGGAATGGCAGCGGCTGATCAAGATCGATCTCGATGGCGTCTTCCTCGTCTCGAAGGCCGGAGCGCAGGTGATGGTCGGCCAGGGTTCGGGCCGCATCATCAACATCGCCTCGGTGCTCGGCCTCGTGCCGGCACGGTTGCAGTGCGCCTTCGTCGCCGCCAAGGCCGGGGTGGTCAACCTCACCAAGGGCATGGCGCTGGAACTGGGCGGACGCGGGGTGCTGGTCAACGCCATCGCCCCCGGGTCGATCCTCACCGATGGCACGCAGGCGTTGTTCTATGGCAAGGACGCGCAATTCATGGCCAAGTACCAGCAGATGCTCGACCACATCCCGCTCGGACGGCCGGGCAAGGTCGAAGACATCGCCTATGCGGCGCTCTACCTGGCGGCCCCCGAAAGTGAATACGTCAATGGCCACGTGCTGACCGTCGATGGCGGCTGGACCGCCGGCTATATCCGCGATTTCTGAGCAATCCCCCTTGCAAAGGCGACCATGACTGCTCCCAGCACCTCCCAACGTCAACGCGTCCTGGTCACCGGGGCGGGAACCGGCATCGGCCGCGGCGTCGCCCTCGGTTTCGCCCAGGCCGGTGCCAAAGTGGCCATCCATTATTCGCACTCGTCCTCAGGTGCCGAGGCGGTGGTGGCCGAGATCCGCGCCGGCGGCGGCGAGGCCCGGGCCTTCCGGGCGGATTTCCTGACCCAGTCCGCCTACGGCCAGCTCGCCAGCGAGGCGGTGGCCTGGCTCGGCGGCCTGGATGTGCTGGTCAACAATGCCGGCATCACCATGAACAAGGTCTTCGACCAGGTGCAGGTCGAACAGTTCGACGCCATCTACATGGTCAACGTCAAGGCCCCGTTCTTCCTCACCCAGGCCTGCCTGCCGGCGCTCGAATCCGCGCATGGCAGCGTGATCAACCTCACCTCGATCCACGCCATCTCGGGCTGTCGCGAACACGCGGTCTACGCCGGCACCCGCGGCGCGATCATCTCCTTCACCCGTTCGCTCGCCATCGAACTCGCCCCGCGCGGCGTGCGCGTCAACGCCATCGCCCCAGGTGCGGTCGAGGTCGAGAACCAGCACAAGGTGATATCCCATTTCGATACGGTCGCCGCCGGTCGCAACATCCCGGCCGGATTCCTCGGCCAGCCCTCCGACATCGCCGGGGTGGCGCGTTTCCTCGCCTCGCCCGAAGCGCGTTACATCGTCGGCCAGACCCTGGTGGTCGACGGCGGCACCGCTTCGTGGTTCGCCTTCCGCGACGACTTCCGCCATCCCATCGAGGCCCAGTTCGGCAAGGGCTATGTCCCAGGCGTCTGAATCCTGCACCCGCGCCGAGGTTCGGTCCCGCCTCGGGCAATGCGGGCGGAAACTCGTGGCGTGGGAATTCCCGGACGGCACCGCGCTTGAGCTGCTGCCCGAAGGCGGTCGCGTGCTCGGCCTGTTCGCTCGCGGCGACGAGCGCAGCTTTTTCTGGATCCATCCGCATCTGGCCGAACCGGCCCGGGGCACGGCGCTGCTGCGTCGCGCGGACAACTTCCACCCTGGCGGCGACCGCATCTGGCTGGCGCCGGAACGCGACCTGCATTTTCCCGATGAACGCCGGACCGACTACGAAGTGCCGCGCGGCGTCGACCCCGGCGCCTACACCCTGCGACCCGTCGACGGCGAGGTGGAGCTGTCCAATTCCGGCGAGGTCGCCCATCTCAGCGCACGGCGTCGGGTCGGCTTCCGTTTGACCCGCCGTATTTCGCCCACCGGCAATCCCCTGCGCCACTTGCCTCCTCCCGCCGGGGTGCGCTTCGCCGGGTATGCCCAGCGCACCCGGCTGGAACTGCACGCCGCCCCTGGCTCCGCCGAAGCGGGCATGCTCGGCCTGTGGAGCCTGCTCCAGCTTCCCGCCCCTGGCCGCATGCTGGTCGCCACCCACTGCCGGGCCGAACCGGTGACGATGGTTGGCGAGCTCCCGCCGTCGCGCCTGAGCCGCGCCGGCTCGGGCCTGGCCTGGGACATGGTCATCAGCGACACGACCAAGCTCGGCATCCCCGCCTGGGCCGCCTCCGGCCGGATCGGCTACCGCCGCCGCCACGGCGAAGGGGACGACGATCTGATCGTGCGCAACTTCCTGGTCGATCCCTCGGGCGATTACGTCGACTCCCTCACCCACCAGCCGCAGGTGCGCGGCTTCGCTGCGCAATACTGCCACGCGGTGATCGAGGACGCGCATTTCAACGAGCTGGAGTACCATGCCCCCGCCATCCCGGTGCGCGCTGAGGGCGGCGTCAGCGAGGACGTCTCGCAGCTTTGGGCCTGGCGCGGACCGGCCGAGGCCCTTGATCGCATCGCCGCCCTGGTCCTCGGACCGGTCGCAACCCTGAGGACGGATCCCCTGCCATGACCGATCTCGCCCAGCGCATCCACGCCTGCCAGGTCGCTTCCGGCGCCGTCCAGCTCTGGTGGCTGGGCCAGGCCGGCTACGCCTTCAAGACCGCCTCCGGCCAGGTGGTGGTGGTCGATCCCTACCTGTCCGACGCGGCTGAGCGCCTGCACGGATTCAAGCGCATGATGCCGACGCCGATAGCGGCCGAAGACGTACGCGCCGACTGGGTGATCTTCACCCACGAACACACCGACCACTTCGACCCCGACACCATCCCGGTCATCGCCCGCAACAACCCGAACTGCCGCTTTGCCGGCCCGGAAGGCTGCCAGGAACCGATGCGCCAGGCCGGCATCGATGCCGCACGCAGCCGGCTGCTGCGCCCCGGCACCAATCCGCTGGCCGACAGCCTGACCGTGCGCGCGGTGCCGGCCGATCACGGCGATCTGTCCGCCAGCGCCCTGACCATCGTCCTGGACCTCGACGGGCGGTGCATCTTCCTCAGCGGGGACACCGCCCTGCGCTTCACCACCTTCACCCCGCTGTTCACGCCCCGGCTCGATCTGATGGTGACCTGCATCAACGGGGTCTACGGCAACCTCAGCCACATCGACGCTGCCATGCTGGTGCAGATCGCCAGGCCCCGCCGCGCCCTGCCCTGCCACTTCTGGATGTTCGTCGAGCACGGCGCAGGAGATCCGGCTGGTTTCCGCAACGCAGTCAAGCACCTGGCGCCCGAGACCACCCCTCTGGTGCTCAAGCCCGGCGAGGGATTCCTGCTGCCGCCGGCCTGAGGCCCTGGCCGGGGCGGCCGGCTGCCTTCCAAAGAACCTCCCCGCTGCGCGGGGTTCCGGCTGCGCCGGAAGAGTCGGCTTCGCCGTCTCAAG
>CAZZJC010000007.1:123993-133693 GCA_964654285.1 uncultured Candidatus Kuenenia sp. | reverse complement strand
CTTGGCAGGGCGTCCCACGGCTGGCATGCAGCATATACGGCCGGAAACCATATTTATTTAAGACTTTTCAGTTACAGGACACTAGCGATGAGGAATCCATCACTCGCCCAGGCGGCACGTTGACCTGCGTCGAGACGGTCGAGCGGAGTGGTCTGGGCGTCGAATTCCATGGGATCCTAGGGGGGCGGGGGCAGGTTTCAGGTGAGCTGGTCGGCGCGTGGGAGTCCTTCGATCGCGCCTGCATACTGCACCTTCCAGGCTGCGACCCGGGTCGCGAAGCGCACCGCGAAGCGCAGATCCTCGCCGCGCGCCAGGGCGGCGGCCAGGGCGCCATTGTAGGCGTCGCCAGCCCCGGTGGTGTCGACGGCTTGCACCTGCGGGGCCGGATGATGCCAGCCGCCGGTCTCGTCGACCAGGACGCTGCCGCGTTCGGCCATGGTGATGATCGCACGTTTCGCCCCGCGCCGACGCAGTTCGGCGCCGGCGGCCATCGCCGCCTCGACGCCGCTGATGCGGATGCCGGTCAGGCTTTCGGCCTCGGTCTCGTTGGGGGTGACCAGATCGCAGGCGGCGAGCAGACGATCCTCGACCACCCGCGCCGGAGCGGGGTTGAAGATCACGGTCATGCCGCGCTGGGCGGCGAGATCGACCGCCGCCTGCACGGTCGCGACCGGGGATTCGAGCTGCACGACCAGCACCGCGCATCCGGTGAAGAGATCCGTGTACCCGGCGATCGCGGCCGGATCCAGACGGTCGTTGGCCCCGGCGACCACCGTGATGGCGTTGCGGCCCTGGCCATCGACCAGGACCATGCCGACCCCGGTGTGCTCGCCCGCGACCACCGCGACGCCGCGCCGATCGATGCCTTCGCGATCGTAGAGGGCGAAGGCCTGGGCCCCGAACGCATCGTCACCGACGCGGGCGATCATGCGCACCGGCACACCCAGGCGGGCCGCCGCGACCGCCTGGTTCGAGCCCTTGCCGCCATGCATCTGCACGAACCGGTCATGGACCACGGTCTCACCGACCGCCGGGATGCGGGAACCGACGCTGACCAGACCGGTATTGTAGCTGCCGACCACCAGGACCGAGGCCGATGCACGCGTTTTCATCATGGGTGATTATGTCCGCCGGAGAATCCGTCCGCCATTGCCAGGACTCCCTGACCTGGATCATCCTCCCATGCGCCAGCCCGCCACCCGGGCCTTCAGCCATCAGCCGTCGCCCGGCTGGCAACGTTTCGGCACCACCGTGCTGCGCGCCGGCCGGATGGTGTCGCCGCCGGGTCGCACCGTCGAACGCCGCCGTCACATCGGCCACGACTGGCTGTGCGTCCTGTCCGGCTGCGGCGTCGTGACCTGCGCCGGGACCAGCGCCGTGGCGCGCGCCGGGGATCTGGTCTGGATCGACAACCGCCGGCCCCACCGCCATGTCGCCGACCGCCGCGATCCCTGGGATCTGCTCTGGTTGCGCTGCGACGGGGCCGCGTTGGGGCAGCTCCACCGCACCCTGGGCTTCGATCGTGATCCGGTGGCGCACCACGCCGAGGAGACCGCGAGCTTTTTCGCAAGGATCCTCGTCCTCCTGGACGATGCATCGTCACCGGGTCCGGTCCGCGACGCCCGGCTCGCGGCAGCGATCGGGAGCATCGTCGCCGAACTCACCTCCCTCCGCAGCCAGCAACTGGACGACGATCAAGCGATCGCCCGTGCCATCGCCGCCATCGCAGCTGAACCGACCCATGCCTGGACGGTCGGCGCCTTGTGCCGCATCGCCGGATTGCCGCCCTCGACCCTGCACCGGCGCTTCCTGCGCGCGACCGGAGCTTCGCCCATGGATCACCTGCGCCGCCTGCGCATCGCCCGCGCCCAGGAATTGCTGCTGGCCGATGACCGCGCTATCGCTGCGGTCGGGCAGGAAGTCGGCTTTGCCGACCCCTTCCACTTCAGTCGAGCCTTCCGCCGGTGCACCGGCCTGTCCCCGCGCGCCTTCCGCGCCGGAGGGTGATGGTCCTGCGTCCGGTCCCGCAACACCTCTGGAGGCAGGCGCCTGGATCCGCACCATCACCACGAAACGCAGTATTCCCTATGCCCAGAAGAGGAATCGAACCTCCGACCTTCGCTTTACGAAAGCGCTGCTCTACCGCTGAGCTATCCGGGCCTGTGGGACGGCGGACGCTAGTGCGATCATCGGGCGGGGCAAGCGGATCGGGCGGTTGAACCGCGCGTTCGCCGGGTTCCACCTGGATTCCGGCGCTGGTCGGATGGGCTCAGAGCCGCGGACTTCCGCCGGCGGGATCGGCACCGGCGCTGCCGGACTTGGCTGGTTTGCCGTCCTTGCCGCTCGCCGGGGGCGGGTCGACTTTGGGCGGACTCGGCCGGGCGCCAGGCGGCAGATCGGACAGGCCGACGCACAGGCGGTCGACCTCGGCCTGGGCCTTGGCCAGGCGGGCCTGGGCGTCGGGCAGATCGGTCTTGGCGGTAGCGGCAAGCTTCTTGAGCGATTCCAGGCGCTGCCGGGCGTTGTTGGCGTCGCGTTCGGACTTGGCCGCAGTGGCGGTGAGCTCGGCCAGCTTCTTCTGGATGTCGGTGTACTGCTCCTGCTCGCGGTCGAGCTGCCTCTGGTGGTTGTCCTTGGCGTTGCCCGAACCGCTGGGGGCGCCCTTCTTGAGCCTGTCCAGACGCTCCTTCACCTGCTTGAGCTGGTTCGTCAGGTTCTCCTGCTGCTTTTTCGCGGTTGCGGCTTCACGCTGGAGATCGCTGACCTTGCGGGACATCTCCGCCATCTTGTCGGGCTTGGCCAGTTCCAGGGCCTCGGTGAAGGCGTTGACCACCTTCTCGGCCTCATCGCGTTCGCTGATCGCGGCGCGCAGACTCACCCGCTGGTCGTACTCGGCACGGGGGATGATCTTCTCGCCCCAGCGGGCGAGGTTGTTCTTGGCGAGGTAGTCCTCCTCGACGACCCAGACCCCCTTCACCTCCAGGTAGCCGAGGTCGCTCATCACCTTGCGCGGCCAGCTGGCGGAGAGGTCGAGCGCGATCGCGCGCTTGGCGTGCACCAGCGCCTGGTCGACCAGGCAGCGCTCGACGCACCAGCGCGCGAGCATGGTCTGGGCCTCCATCTCGTCGCCGGTCTCCTTGACGCGTTCGGCGTATTCCTCCAGCACCGGACGGACCTCGGACCGGCTGATGATGCGTTCCTTGAGGTAGGTCACCTCCATCAGCGAACGCTTGCCGCGCATGATCACCGGCCGGCGGACCATGATCTTGGTGTCGTCCTCGCTGATGATCACGCAGCGGACGCGGTCGCCCTTGTCGACCACCAGTTCGACCTCGCCTGCGGAAAGCAGGCCGGTGGGCAGCAGGGCGAGGACCAGGAACAGGAGACGTAGGCAGCGCATGTCCGACCTCTGGGGCAGGGAAAAACAGATGACGTTCGGTAGATACTGTACGCCAAGGAGCAGCGGTCCACCACTTGCCGATGGGGGGATCTCCCACAGTGTGCGCCTCCCGCTGCGGAAAAAGCAGCGTCCGCTGGCCCTCCCGGAGCACCTGCTTGCGCCTGGCATCCGTTCTTCTCCGCAGCCTCGCCCTCGCTGCGATCCTGTCCGGTTGCGCCCAGGAGGTCCGCGCTCCCGCCGCGTCCGCCGTCCGGGCGCAGGAGGTGATGACCGCCGCCGAGCTGCTGACCTGGCGCCAGGCCCACGCCTGGGTCTCGCGTGAGCAGATGCTGCATTGCTTCACCACGTCGATCCTGCCTTCGGGACGGCCGGTGGTCATCACCCAGCCGCTCATCAACGATCTCGCGGCCCAGCGCAAGGGGCTCTTCCCCCTGTCCGCATGCGAAAAGATCGAATGGCGCGATGGTCTGCTGCACCTGCGCTTCGTCGCGGACCAGACGGTCTCCCTTCCCAACACCTTCGGCCAGGGCCGGATGTGGCTGTCGCGCGATCTGGCGTTCGCGGTCAGCACGGCCACGGAATCCGAGATCGCCCCGATCCCTGGCTGGAGCCACGAGGCCCGGCCGGGCCCAGCCCTGCCGCCGCATCGGCTGACCCTGACCCTGCGCGAAGGTTCGATCCGGATCAGCTTCACCTGGCTCGCCCGGCTGTTCGCGCCGGCCTGGATGCACGAAACCCGGGTCAAGGCCCTGCGCTACCACCTGGACGAACCGAACCAGGCCTCGGCGCTGGTCGGCATCGACGTGCGCGCCTATCCTCTCGCCCAGTTGCGGGTCACTCCCGCACCGGAGCGGCTGACCATCGATGTGGCCGATCCGGATTTCCCGAACGCCCCCGACATGGAGATCACGCAGGCCGGATTCGCCCTGGCGTCCATCGGCGGGGAATGGAAGGAAGGCCAGGCAAGCGTGCTCGCCGCGCGCGCCCTGGCCGACCCCGGCGCCGCGACCGCCGCCGGAATCGGCTATCGGGCCGAACTCGCCTACGATCTGGAGACGCGCAGGCTGGGCCTGATCCGCCTGTGGCTCGGTCTGCCCGGACTCGGGATGGATGTGCCGACGCGCTGAAGCGCTCCGCCGCGCAACCGCCTGACCGCGATTCCCCGCTTTCCCCGGCCAGCGGCCGGCTAGCTTTCGCGCCCCCATGCGACGGCTGCGCGATTCCTACCTGACCGACCGCCGCACCCTGGCCCTGGCCGAGGCCATCCGCGCCGACCGCGAGCTGGTGCTGGGCGCGGTGCATGGGTCGCTCGCGTCGGTGCTGATCGCCGCCGTGGTCGGCACCGGCGTGCGCCCGGTACTGGTGGTCGCGCACGATCCGCGCCAGGTCGCCGCCGATCTGGAGGAACTCGGCGCCCGCGTCGCGCTGCTGCCCGAGCTCGACCGCTTCGCCGACGATGACACCGGCCCCGCCAAGCCGACGGCCGAGGGCGAGGACCGCACCGGCCACACCCGCCGGCTCGCCGCCATCGAGGCGTTCTCGCAAGGCGCCCTGCTCATCGCGAGTCCCGTTTCGGCCGAGCAGCCGGTGCCCGACCTGGCCGAGGTCGCGGCGTCGTCGCTGGTCATCGCGGTGGGGGACGAGCACGACCTGACCAGGCTCACCGACCGGCTGGCCAGCGCCGGCTACCGCCCCACCACCGCCGTCGAGGGCCGCGGCGAGATGGCGGTGCGCGGCGGCATCCTCGATGTCTTCCCGTGGATCGGCGAACACCCTCTGCGCATCGAGTTCTTCGGCGACCGCGTCGACGCGATCCGCAGCTTCGATGTCGAGAGCCAGGAATCCGTCGCCAAGGCCGAGCGCGCCGAGCTCGCCGCCGGCACCGGCGCGCTGCCGACGAAGAAGCTCTTCGACCAGCTGCCGCCCGGCCCGATCCTGGTCCTGGGCGATGTCGCCCTGCGCGGACGCCTGCGCCACGACCATCGTCGACACGAGGTCCGCATCGCGCGCCTGCTCGACGCCGGGGCCGAGGATGGCGCCGGCCAGTCGATCGACCGCCTGAAGGGCGATCTCCAGCGCGGCTTGAGCGAGTTGTCGGCCTGCGCGCTGGAACTCGCGGCAGCGGGCGAAGGTGGAAGCGCAGACGAACGCATCCTGCTTCTGGCCCGCAACGATGAATCTGTGGCCGAACTGCGGGCGCACTGCACAGACGCCGGACTGACCGCCGACATCCGGGTCGGACGCCTTGCTGGCGGTTGGCGCGATCTCGAACGCGGCCTGGTCGTCGCGCACGACTTCGAACTGGCGGCGCGCGCGCCGGTCAAACGCCGCGCGGCGCGCATCGCCGGCGGGGCGCCGCTGGCGTCGCTGACCGACCTCAGGCGCAACGACCACGTCGTCCACCTGCACCACGGCATCGGCATCTTCCGCGGCATGGCGACCCTGGAAAAACGCGGCTTCATGGAGGACTTCCTCCTCCTGGAGTTCGCCGGCGGGACGAAGCTGTACGTGCCCGTCGAGGCCATCGACCTGGTGCAGAAGTACATCGGCGCGAGCGGCGCGACGCCCGACCTGTCGACGATCGGCTCCGCCGCCTGGGCCAAGAAGCGCGCCAAGGCCGAGGCCGCCGTGCGCGACCTGTCGGCGGACCTGCTGCGCATCCAGGTCGCGCGCCTGGCGGTGGGCGCGCCGGCGCTGCCCGGCGACACCCCGGCGGTGCGCCGCTTCGCCACCACGTTCCCCTACGAAGAGACGGAAGACCAGCTCGCCGCCGTGCGCGAGATCACCGCCGACCTCGAAAAGGGCCACGCGATGGACCGCCTGCTATGCGGCGACGTCGGCTTCGGCAAGACCGAGGTCGCGATCCGCGCCGCGATGAAGGTGGTCGATGCCGGGTATCAGGTCGCGGTGCTGGTGCCGACGACCATCCTGGCCGAGCAGCACCTGGAGGTCTTCCGCGCCCGCATGGCGCCGTTCGGCGTGCGCGTCGAAGGCATGAACCGCTTCCGCAGCGGCAAGGAGTCGCGCACCATCCTCGCCGATGTCGCGAAGGGCGAGGTGCAGGTGCTGGTCGGAACGCATGCGATCCTGGCCGAGGGCCTGTCCTTCCCGCGCCTGGGCCTGGTGGTGATCGACGAGGAGCACCGCTTCGGGGTGAAGCACAAGGAGCGCCTGCGCGCCATCACCCGGCCCGGCTGGGTCGATGAGGAGGCCGCCGCGCGCAAGGCGCGGGCGCTGGCCAAGGCGGCCGAGGCCGCAGCGAGCGCCGGAGCATCCCCAGCCGACGGCGGTTCCGTCCCCAGTCTGGACGCTGCGCTCGAACCGGAACTGACGGTGTCCCCGGCTGACGCCGCCGCGACCGCGGCCAAGGTGGTCGGCGCCGAATTCGCCGCGATGGCGCCCGCCGACAAACGGCCGGCCCCGCACGTGCTGACCCTCAGCGCCACCCCGATCCCGCGCACCCTGCATTTCTCCCTGCTCGGCCTGCGCGACATCAGCGTGCTCGCCGAGGCGCCGGCCGAGCGCCTGGCGGTCGAGACGCGGGTCGCGGTGTGGGACGACCAGGTCGTGCGCCACGCCCTGGAGCGCGAACGCGAGCGCCAGGGCCAGGCGTTCGTCGTGCACAACCGCATCGTCGACCTCGACCAGATCGCCTACCGCTTCAGCCGCCTGGTGCCCGGCCTGCGCTGCGACGTGCTGCACGGCCAGATGGACCAGGACCGCCTCGCCCGGGTGATGGACGCCTTCCGTACCGGCAAGCTCGACCTGCTGGTCTCGACCTCGATCGTCGAATCCGGCATCGACATCCCCAACGCCAACACCCTGTTCGTCTCCAACGCGCACTGCTTCGGCCTCGCCGAACTGCATCAGCTGCGCGGCCGCATCGGCCGTTTCACGCGCCAGGCCTACGCCTATTTCCTCGTGCCCGCCAACACCGAGATCGGGGAGGAGGCGCGCGAACGCCTCAACGCGATCCAGGAATACGCCGAACTCGGCGCCGGCTTCAAGCTGGCGATGCGCGACCTCGAACTGCGCGGCGCCGGCAACCTGCTCGGCGCCGAGCAGACCGGCCAGATCGACGCCATCGGCTATGAGCTGTACACCAAGCTGCTCGCCGACGCGGTGGCCAAGGCGACGGCCGCAGCGAATGCGACCGCAGCCGCGCATGCGGCGACGGCGGGCGCGTCCCTGCCGGCTGGATCAAAACTGCCGGCTGGATCAAAGCCGCCAGCCAGCCAGAGCCTGAACACCAAAAATGCCCCCGCCGCCAGCGCCCGCGGCGACGACCGCACCCACTTGGGTCTCAGCGTCGACGCCTTCATCCCCGACGACTGGCTCGAAGCGCCGCAACTCAAGTTCGAACTCCACAAGAACCTCGACGCCTGCCACCGGGTCAGCGACCTCGCCGACCTCGCCCGGCGCGCGCGCGACCGCTTCGGCGCCCTGCCCGACCCGGTGGTGCGGCTCTTCCAGGTGCGCGCCATCCGCCTCGCCGCCAAACCGCACGGCATCGGCCGCATCGACGTGCAGGACCGCCAGGTGCGCCTGCACTGCACCGGCGCCCTGCCGCAGGCGCTGGCGTCGGTGAAGCTGCCCGAGGTCGTCCACGTCCAGCTCGATGCGAAGTCGGGGCCCAAAGCGCAACCGAGCGACGCCAAGGTGCTGGTGCTGTTCGTGCGCACCCAGCTCGATCAGGACCGTTCGCTCGATCTGCTCTGCCGCCTGTTTGCGCTCGATCTGGGATTCCTTGGGCGAGGGTTCTGATCCGCACGCTCGAGGACGCAGAAGCGATCCGGCCAACGCGGACACCAGAGACGTCACGAAGGTGCGGTAGGTGACGTTGCCGTCGCAGGCGTGCATGGTTTGCCCATCACCTCACGGTTGCATTCCTCAACCACCTCCACGATGGCCCACATGCCGTCGAAACTGGTTCAAACCGTCCGTGCCAAACCAATAGCGCTTGGCATCTGGGTTCTGAACCGCGTTTCCCTGTCCCATTCATACCCCAGCAAGGACCACCGATAATGCCTGTTTCCCTGGTGAAATCCCAAGTGGATCCGACCACCGTTACCGAGGCCGCTATGCTGCGGATCGCCCTGCTCGCCTTGATCGCACTGATTGGGGCGGGTTGGGGGCGGTCCTATGCGGATCCGTTCGGGGTGACGCCTCGCGACGAGACGGCATCGACAGCGTCGCTGCCACCCTGGGCAACCTCGCCATCAGGGCCGGATGCCTTCGCGGCGAAGATGGGCGGTACCAGCGATCCCACGACCGCGCCTGGCCGCCACACCCTGGATCAGGCCCGAAAATGGTTTCCAAGCCTGTCCTCCGCGTGGTCGCTCGCCGCCACCTGCACCCCGGCCGAACATCAGGTCATGGGGCGATCGGTGGCGGGCTGGTGGCCGCAGGGGGATCAGGCGGCACCGACCGGTCTGCAACCCGCCGAGCGGGCCGCCTGGCTGGCGATGGCCACGCGGGGGCGTGCGCCAGCTGATTTCGCCGTCTTCTTCGGCCAGCGATTCACGGATGGCGGAACCGTGCGGGCGGGTGGATTGGAATTGGACCATCAACCCATGGGCGCGACACCCGTCATGGGCAGCATCGTGGATGGGAAGATCGTCTATTCCCAGGCCTATCCGGTGACGGATGTGCTGTACACCGTCAGTCCGACCTCGACTGAGGAATTCCTGGTCCTGCACTCGGACAAAGCCCCGACCCGATTCACCTCCCGGATCCAGGCTGCCGCCGGCAAGGCCGCCGTGGTCTCCATCACCAGCGAGGGCGGCGGCCTGGTCATCTGCGACGCCGCCGGGCATCGGGCCCGGATTGCCGCGCCGTATGTGATCGATGCCAAGGGGACGCGTTCAGATACGGCGGCCCGTTGGTTGATTGATGGTTCCAACGACAATGACTGGCAACTGACTTTGTCCCTGGATGCGCATGGGTTGAGCTATCCCATGGTCATTGATCCGTCGTGGACGGAATATGGGGGCGGGCACCGACTTGATACGGCTCGAGATGACCACACCGCGACCTTGCTAGCGAATGGTAAAGTCCTGGTGGCGGGCGGTCGTGGGAACAGTGGATTTCTCAGCAGTGTCGAGGTGTACGATCCCACAACCAATGCCTGGACTGCCGATGGGGTCTTGTCCACAACGCGATACAAGCACACCGCAACCCTCCTCGCGAATGGCAAGGTTCTGGTAGCGGGCGGTTATGGCGGCAATGGATATCTTAGCCTTACCGAGGTGTACGATCCCGCGACAAATGCCTGGACTGCCGGAGGGACCTTGACCACGG
>CAZZJC010000007.1:0-123893 GCA_964654285.1 uncultured Candidatus Kuenenia sp. | reverse complement strand
TGCTCGCGAATGGCAAGGTCCTCGTGGCGGGCGGTTATGACAACAGTGAATGGCTCAGCAGTACCGAAATATACGATCCCGCGACGAACGCCTGGACTGCCGGCGGAACCTTGAGCACGGCACGATACTGCCACACCGCAACCCTGCTTGCGAATAGCAAGGTCCTCGTGGTGGGCGGATATGGCACTAGCGGATTTCTCAGCAGTGCAGAGGTGTACGATCTCGTCACGAATGCCTGGACTGCCGGCGGGACCCTGACCACGGCGCGTTGCATTCACACCGCAAACCCACTCGCGCATGGCAAGGTCCTGGTGGCGGGTGGTTATAGCAACAGTGGAAATCTCAGTAGTACCGAGGTGTACGACACCGCGACGAATGCCTGGACTGCCGGCGGAACCTTGACCACAGCGCGAGTTCTCCACACCGCAACTCTGCTCGCAAATGGCAAGGTTCTGGTGGCGGGCAGTTATGGTGGCAGTGGATATCTCAGCAGCACCGAGGTGTACGATCCCGGGACGAATGCCTGGACTACCGGCGGGACCTTGACCACAGCACGAAACGGCCACACAGCAATCCTGCTCGCTAATGGCAAGGTCCTGGTGGTGGGTGGTTATGGCAACAATGGACCACTCAGCAGTACCGAGGTGTACGATCCCGCAACGAATGCTTGGACCGCCGGCGGGACCATGGCCACGGTGCGATACGCTCCAACCATAATCCTGCTCCCGAATGGCAAGGTCCTGGCAGCCGGTGGTTTTGGTAACAATGGATCTCTTAACAGTACCGAATTGTACGATCCCGCGACGAATGCCTGGACTGCCGGCGGGACCTTGATCACGTCGCGATACCTTCACACCGCAACCCTGCTCAAGAATGGCAAGGTCCTGGTGGTGGGCGGTTTTGACAACAGTGCATGTCTCAGCAGTAGCGAAGTGTACGATCCCGCGACTGATACCTGGACTGCCAGCGGGACCTTGACCACGGCGCGAGGAGACCACACCGCAACCCTTCTAGCGAATGGCAAAATCCTGGTAGCGGGCGGTTATGGCAACAGTGGACTTCTTCGCAGTAGCGAGGTTTACGATCCCGCGACGGATACCTGGACTGCCGGTGGGACCTTGATCACGGCGCGAAGCTTCCACACCGCAAACATGCTTGCGAATGGCAAAGTCCTGGTGGCGGGTGGCTATAATAACAGTGATTATCTTAGCAGTAGCGAGGTCTACGATCCTGCGGCGAATGCCTGGACTGCTGGCGGGACCTTGACTACGGCGCGGGGTTTCCACCCCGCAATCCTACTCGCGAATGGCAAGGTTTTAGTCGCTGGTGGTAATGGCATCAGTGGACGTCTTAGCAGTACCGAGGTATACGATCCTGGAACGAATGCCTGGACTACCGTCGGAACCATGACCACGGCGCGAAGTAGTCACACAGCAACTCTGCTGGCGAATGGGCAGGTCCTGGTTGCGGCTGGGCTGCTCACCTCAGATGAGTGCAGCGACTCGCATGAAATTGGAATGTTCCAGGAGACTCAGGTCATCACCTTCACCGCGATCGGCAATCAGACCTTCGGTGTCGCCCCGTTGACCTTGTGGGCCACGGCCTCATCCGGCCAGCCGGTCAGTTTCAGTTACGTCAGCGGTCCCGCGACCGTGGTCGGCAGCACTTTGACCATCACCGGTGCCGGCACCGTGGTGGTGGCGGCGGATCAGGGTGGAAACGCCGATTATCTCGCGGCCCCGCAGGTCACCCAGTCGATCACCGTCGGCAAGCAGGCCCAGACCATCACTTTCACCACCCTCAGCAACCAGACCTTCGGTGTCGCCCCGCTGACCTTGTCCGCCACGGCCTCGTCCGGCCTACCGGTCAGATTCAGTTACGTCAGCGGTCCCGCGACCGTGGTGGGCAGCACTTTGACCATCACCGGCGCCGGCACCGTGGTGGTGGCGGCGGATCAGGACGGGAATACCGATTATCTTGCGGCCCGAGTCATCCAGGGAATCATCGTCGGTAAGCAGACCCAGACCATCACCTTCACCGCGAGCGGCGACCAGACCTTCGGTGTCGCTCCGTTGACCTTGTCCGCCACGGCCTCGTCCGGCCTACCAGTCAGCTTCAGTTACGTCAGCGGTCCCGCGACCGTGGTGGGCAGCACCCTGACCATCACCGGCGCAGGTACCGTGGTAGTGGCGGCGGATCAGGGCGGGAACGCGGATTATCTTGCCGCCCCGCAGGTCACCCAGTCGATCACCGTCGGCAAGCAGGCCCAGACCATCGCATTCACCGCGATCGGCAACCAGACCTTCGGCGTCACACCGTTGTCCTTGACCGCCACGGCATCATCCGGCCTACCAGTCAGCTTCAGTTACGTCAGCGGTCCCGCGACCGTGGTCGGCAGCACCCTGACCATCACCGGCGCCGGCACCGTGGTGGTGGCGGCGGATCAGGGTGGTAACGCCAACTATCTCGCGGCCCCGCAGGTCACCCAGGCGATCACCGTCGGCAAGCAGGCCCAGACCATCCTGTTTGCCGACATCGGCATCATTCCTGCGGGAACCAGGTCAGTGATCCTGTCGGGCACGGCGACTTCTGGTCTTCCCGTCAACTTCTCGGTGTTGAGTGGTCCAGCCACCGTTGCAGGAAATGTCCTGACGGTGACGGGATCAGGCGCGATCGTGGTTGCCGCCGATCAAGTCGGGGACGCCAATCATCTGCCTGCGGCCCAGGTCACCCAGACGGTGACCGTCAGCCCAGATCAAGGTAGCACATCCAGCAACGGAAAATCAGGTTTATGCGGCCTGGGCGGCGGTCTCGGGATCCTGGTGGGGTTGGCCCTGGCCGGGATCCGGATCGCACGCTTTCGCAGGTAGACTCTCATTCGCTTCGTGATGAAGTTCCGCCGGCTGTGGGGCCGGGATCTGGGATTCCTCGGGCGCGGGTTCTGATCACACCGTCGTCGGCAGCGCCCCCTGCCAGGCGCGCGGGCCGCGACCGAAGCGGCGACGGAACATGCGGGCGAACTGGTGCGGATCGTCATAGCCGGCTTGGCGTCCGGCGGTGGCGACCGAGGCGCCATCGGTCAGGGCGCGGGCGGCGCTCTGCATGCGGCAGGAGATGCACCAGGCCACCGGACTCAGGCCGGTGACGCGGCGGAAGAGCCGGCGCAGCTGCACCTCCGACAGCGCCAGGGCGCGGGCCTGCTCGGCGAGCGGCCAGGGATCGGCGGGTGCGGCGCGCATGCGTTCGGCCAGGGCGCGTACGGCCGCCAGCCTTCCGGTGCTGGCAGGGCGGGTGACCAGGCTGGCGACGAGGTCTTCGATCACCGCCACCGCCTCGGCCTGACGGGTCGGATCGCCACGCCGGGCGAGGTCGATGAGCACCCGCATCCGGGCCCGGAAGGCGATGGGATCGGCGACGCTGGCCCAGCCGGCCGGATGCACGCGCTGGAGTTCGCCGATCAGACGCGGGGCGCGCGGACCTGACAACAGGATCCAGTGATGGTCCCAACCGCGCGCATCGATGGCGCCATAGCGGTAACGCCGGTCGGGCAGGTGCCAGAAGGCGGCCGGCCGATCGAGCACCAGCACCGGTCCGCCAGCGATCGACATCTCCATCCGGCCGGCGTGCAGGTACTCCAGCGACCACGTGCCGGGGAAGGTGCGATCGAGGTAGTACCGGCAGGCCGACATCTCGGCCCCGGTGTGCAGGTGGCAATCGTCGAAATAGCCCATGGCATGATCATTCGTGCCCGGTAGCGATCGACAATGCCCTCTATTACCAGAATTTACCTGATAAGATCGCTTCCATGATCATGACCACCCAGGCCCAGCCCGCGACCGGTACTACCCTCAGAGCGCGCAAGGCCCGCTGGCTGGATCTGCAACGACCCGACGCGAAACCGGGTTTCGTCTTCCTCGTGCGCTGCCGCGAGGACGAGGCCAGACTCCCGCCTGCGCCGGCACCGCTGCGGTCGAACCGCACCGCCTGGATGGACTGGATCCTGGCCCGCTACCACCTCCAGGCCGAGCGGGCGTCCTGGCTACACGACGACGCCGTGCCCTACCTGCACGTCATCGGCGGAACCGAGATCTTCGCCGAGGCCCTGGGCAGTCCCGTGCATGTGCCCGACAGCGAACGTCCGTTCGCCCTCGCCGCGGTGCACGATGCCGCCGGCGCGGCGCGGATCCTGGCGCCGGACCTCGACGCCACGCACCTGCCGTGGTACCTGGAATTCGCCGCCGAAGCCAAGCACCGGGCCGGCCCCGAGGCGGTGCTCGGAATGGTGGACATCCAGAGTCCGCTCGACATCGCGGCGTTGGTCTGGGAAAAAGCCGACTTCTTCACCGCCATGGCGGATGACCCCGAGGCGGTCGCCGGTCTCACCGGCCAGACGGCGGCATTGCTGACCGCCTTCCTTGACGCCTGGTTCGCCCGTTTCGGGACCGCCTACGTCGCGCACTATCCGGATTACTACATGGACGGCGGCATGACCCTGTCCGAGGACGAGGTCGGCTCGATGTCGTCCAAGTCGTTCCGCACCTTCGTCCAACCGCATCTGGAACATCTGTCGCGGCGCTATGGCGGCATCGGCATCCACTGCTGCGCCGCCGCCCGGCACCAGTGGGACAACTTCCGCAGCCTTCCCGGTCTGAGGGTGCTCAATTTCGTCAAGCCGCACCACCAGCCAGAGGCCTACATCGATGACGCCTACCAGCATTTCAGCGGTGCCTGCCTGCAGATGCACGTGGGTCAGCAGGCTCTGCCGGTGGATTTGAAAAACGGCGTGCTGGCCCGAACGCGCACGGTGGTGCAGGTGGCGGCCGACACCGTCGATCAGGCCCGGCGGATCGCGGACCAGCTGAACGAATACCGGCAACGCCTGGGCTGATGCCCTGCGACCTGATTCCCGTCATCAGGACCAACGATCATGATCCCCGACCTGCGCCTCACATCCCAACAAATCGCGCAATGGCGCGACGATGGCTTCGTCCGCCTCGGCCGGATTCTCGACGACGAATCACTCGAAGCCTGCCACGAGGACGAAGGTCGGTTGCGCGCCAGCTCGGACCGCAGCCGTGAGACCCGCACCGCCAGCACCCTGTTCTGGGGCCTGATCCTGCGCCAGTGCCCTGGCGTGCGCCGTCTTGCCACCACCGGACCGCACCTGGGCGCGGTGGAGTCGATCCTCGGCCCCGACGTGGCGCTGTGGTACAACCAGTTCGTGACGAAACTTCCTGACAGCGATGCGGTGCGCGGCGAGTTCACCTGGCACCAGGACAACGGCTATGCCGACGTCTCGCCCGGAACCAACCTGACCATCTGGGTCGCCCTCGACGATGTCGACACCATCAACGGCTGCGTCTGGGTCATGCCCGGCAGCCACCGCAATGGGCTGCTGCCGCACCGCAGACCGCGCGAGGACACCTGGCATCTGCAGGTACCGGTGCAGGGCGACGGCGTTGCCGCGCCGCTCAAGGCCGGCGAAGCGGTGATGTTCACCGGCTACACCCTGCACCGCAGCCTCGCCAACCGCAGCGATCGTCCGCGCCGCGCCTTCTTCATGCAGTACGCCCACGCCGACGCGGTTCTGCCCAGCAAGAACCAGGATGTCATCGACCACCCCGACGCCTGGGTGGTGCGCGGCCGCAGCACGCGGGTGCGCACGGGGTGATCGCATCGCCCTCGTCTCATATGGGGCGGCGGCGATAACCCGGCCAGACGCTGACCCCAGACGACCTGCGCCGCAGCCGGAGTGCATTGTCGTTATGGCGGTTCGCTGAGTGCAGCGGCGAATATCCCAGTGAATGTGCCGGCGATCGCGGTTGCCCCTCGTCATCCTGAACCACCCTGACCGCCATGATGAGCCATGATGTCATCCTGACGTTTGCGGGCGGTCTGGTGGCCGCCCTGGTCTTCGGCTTCCTCGCCCACCGCATCGGCCTGTCGCCGCTCATCGGCTTCCTGGGTGCCGGCATCCTGGTCGGTCCGCATACGCCAGGATTCATCGCGAGCCAGCAGGTCGCGGAGCAATTCGCCGAGATCGGGGTGATGCTGCTGATGTTCGGGGTCGGCCTGCGTTTCCATCTGCATGAACTGCTGGCCGTCTGGCGCGTCGCCATCCCAGGCGCGGTCATCCAGAGCACCGTCAGCACCCTGCTGGCCGGCGTCGCCCTGCATCTCATGGGCTGGGCCTGGGCGCCGGCCCTGGTCGTCGGCCTGGCGATCTCGGTGGCGAGCACGGTGGTCCTGGTGCGGGTCCTGGGCGAGCACCGCGACCTGCACACCCCGATCGGCCACATCGCGGTCGGCTGGGTCGTGGTCGAGGATCTCCTGACCATCGGCTTGCTGGTCATGCTCCCGGTGCTCGCCGGATGGGGCGGGATGGCGGGCGCGACCACGGCGGCATCGCCGCTGCTCTCCCTGGGGCTGGCGCTGCTCAAGGTCGGCATCTGCGTCGGGCTGGTCATGGTGCTGGGCGGCAAGGCGATCCCGTGGTTCCTCGGACGCATCGCGGCCACGCGGTCGTCGGAACTCTTCACCCTGGCCGTGCTCGCCATCGCACTCGGGGTCGCGGTGGGCTCGGCCCTGGCCTTCGGGGTGTCGATGGCGCTGGGGGCGTTCCTCGCTGGCCTGGTCGTCAGCCGCACCGAATTCGCGGCGCGGGCCGCAGGCGATGCCCTGCCGATGCGCGATGCCTTCGCGGTGCTTTTCTTCGTCTCGGTCGGGATGCTGTTCGATCCCCGGCACCTGCTGAACGAACCGCTGCTGGTCCTGGTCGTGCTCGCGGTGGTGGTCATCGGCAAGCCGTTGGCCGCGGTCGCGGTCGTGCGCCTGGCCGGTCGGCCATGGGCGGTCGCCTGGCCGGTCGGCCTGTCCCTGGGGCAGATCGGCGAATTCACCTTCATCCTCGGAACCTCTGCCAAGGGACTGGGATTGCTCGACGATGCGGCCTGGAACACCCTGGTCGCCGTCGCCATCATCACCATCGCGATCAATCCCGCCCTGTATCGCTGGGGACGCCACCGCGCGGTCACAACGAAGGCGCTGCCCGAACCGCTCGCTGCGGCGGCGGACGCGGGCGACGGACGCTGCGTGGTGGTAGGCCATGGCCCGGTCGGCACCCAGGTGGTGCAGGCCCTGCGCTCCCGTGGCGTCCCGGTCGCGGTCATCGAGATGAATCTTGCGACGGTGCGTAGGTTGAAGGCCGAGGGTGTCCGCGCCATCTATGGCGACGCCAAACGGTGGGAGACGCTCGCCGACGCGGGGTTGGACCAGGCGTCGGCGCTGATCCTCAGCAGCGACATGCCCGAACCCGGCGAGGTCGTCCGGCTCGCCCGCGCCCGCCGCCCATCCCTGCGCGTCATGGTGCGCTGCGGCCACCTGCGCGAGGTCGAATCCCTGCGCGCGCTCGGCGCCGAGGTGGTGGTATCGGGCGAAGGCGAGATCGCCATCGCCTTGACCGAAGCCGTGCTGGATGCCCAGGGGGCTGACCCGGAAACCGTGGCCCAGACACGGGCCGCCATCCGGACGACACTCATCGCGGCGGCGAAGCCGTGATCGCTTAGGCGGACTTCAGGTCGCGCAGCAACGCATGCTCCGCCCCCGTCGCCCATGATCCCGAGCTGCGCCGTCGCGTGGACGCCGCCGTCGAGGATGGAGATGGGCTGGTTGGTCATGCGCCGTCTTTGGGGGTCGGACGTCTCGACGGCGGCTGGCCCAGCGCAACTGGCTCAGCCTCCGCGTTCGACCTGCGGCGCAGTGAGGATGCCCTGGGGGCGCAGGACGTATTCGTCGCTCCACTGGTCGCCCCAGGTGCGGAACGACGATGGACCCCACCATCTGTAGTTCACCACGGAATTGTGGATCTGGCCGCAGGTGTTGATGCGGCTGCCGAAGGCGGTGAGGGCGAGGTCGTGCCGGCCGGCGGTGACATCGCCAAGGTCGAGCCGCCAGGGCGCGAAGGCGATGCGGCCGGCCCGTTTTCCGTCGAGATCCACGGTCAGCAGCGGCGCCTTGAAGCGTGGCGCCGCCAGGCGGATGCGGCCGCCGGGAGCGTCGAGACGGGTGCGGTAGGTCACGTTGCCGCCGTAGAACGGCAGGCCCTGGCTGGTCCAGTCGCCCCAGGCCAGGGTTTTCGGCAGCGCGACGATGCGGGCGCTGCGGCCCAGGGCCTGGACGCCGAAGTCGCCGAGCAGGTAGCACCATTCCAGGCCGGCCTGCTCATCCAGCGGCCATTCGAGCTCGAGCCGGTGCGTGCCGGCGGCGAGGTCGGGCAGGGCGATGGTGCGGATGTCCTCATCGATCCAGTGGCCGGTGTCGCGCACCGCCAGCGGCTGGCCATCGAGCCGCAGCGTAGCGACCTCGGGCCGTTCGAGCGCCAGGCGTGGCGCACGCACGGCGACGTCGCAGACGATGGTGAAGGCGACCGCGACGCGGTGTCCGGTTGGCACCGGAGGCTTGCACCAGGGCTGGGCGATCTCGCCATGGCGATGTCCCAGGCCGACGGCCTTGCGCGACAGGTTGTCGGCGCGCAGGAGCTCCTCCTCGGGCTGCCAGGCGCCGCCATCGACGCGCCAGGCCGCGCGGTCGAGCAGCAGCACGTTGGGTTCGTCGAGGCTGAACCCCTCCGGCGCGGCCAGACGGTGGTGTTCGGACCAATGCGCGTCCACGGTGGAGGGCGCGACGATCGCGGCCGGGATGCCGGCTTTCACCGGCGACAGGCGATACAGCAGGTGGCCGGCGGCTTCGATCCGGGTGCCGATCTCGGTCCAACCCGCGTTGGTGCTGGCCGAAACCGGACTGATCGCGCCGGTGCTGGTGTCGAGCGCCTCGACCGCCCACGCACCGCGCAGGCGCACGGTGTCACCGCCGCCGTGGTCGCGGTTGGTGTTGGCGATGAACAGCCAGCGCACGTCGCCTTCCTCGCGCAGCTGATGTACGAGTCCGCCGGCGCGGCCGCCGCCGTGGCGGACGTCGATCTCGCGCCAGGGGGCGAGGGCGGCGAGCAGTTCCGCGCTGTCCAGGCCGATGCAGCGGCTGCGCGCGGCCAGGCGCTGGGCGCGGTCGTTCGGTGCGGCTTCGACCAGCGCGGGGATGCCGCCGGCGAAGATCACCGTGCCGCCGGCCGCGACGAAGGTTTCCAGGCGGTCGAGGGTGGTGGCGCGGATGGTGCGCAGGCGCGGCAGCACGACGACGTCGTAGGCCATCGCGCCGACCTTCAGTGCGGATTCCGCCGCAACCGGCGACTGGCTCGGCAGCAGCGATTCGCTGATGAAATCGAAATCGATCAGCCCGTGCAGCAGCCAGTGCACGGTATTGGAAAATGCAGCCTCCTGCGCGGCGGCCTCGTCGCGGTGGCGGTCCTGCGGGCCGCGTTCGACCCAGAACGATTCGATCGGGTGCACCACGCCCACGCGGCAGCGCGGCTTGCCACGGGTGAGGACGGTGTTCAGGCGGGCGTAGTGGTCCTCGACCACCGGGTACTCGCGCCACCACGGCGACTGCCAGCCGATCGCGGCCGGGTAGTCGCGCTTGGCCTCGCCGGCCATCGAATACCAGGCGAGGTGGTGCACGCGCACGATGATGCCCAGCGCCGCCTGCCAGTCGCCCTGGCGCTTGTGGCCCTGGAAGTCGAAGTCCCAGTTGGTGACGCCGTAGAGTTCGCTCAGCAGGCCCGGCCGGCCGTACTGGCGCGCCGCCGACTGCGCCTGCTTGGCGGTGGTGAATTCGAGGTTGTCGCACAGCAGATCGATGCCGGGCAGCTGGAATCCGCGATAGCTGCGCATGCATTCGCCGACCCATTCGGTCTGGCTGCCCAGGTTCTCCTCGGCCATCAGGTGCCCGGTCGAGGCGATGCCGTGGCGTTCGCACCAGGCGCCGATCGCGTCGGCGTAGCCGGCGAAGCGCTCGGTGTGGTGGTCGTGGAAGCGCCAGCGGTCGCGCGACGACAGCCCATCGGCACGATCGAAGAACACGCCCGGCAGCACGTCGAGGATGTCCGTGCCGGTCGCGGTGCGGAAGGACTGCGGCAGGTCATCGGTCCAGGCGAGGAAATGGTCGCGTTCGTCGCTCGCGCTCGCCAGTTGCGGCATGCCACGGAAGAGCGGTTCGTCGGTGAAGATGGCCGGGATCGTGCGGCCCAGGCGATCGCCCAGGACGTCGGCATACCGCTGGTGCGTGACCTCGATGAAGCGCTCGACCGCCTTCGTGTTCAGCAGGTCGGCATAGGCCTGGTCGTTGAACCACGAGGTGCCGATGCTGATCTCGCGGTAGGCATGCCAGCCGGTTTCGCCCGGCGCAGCGGCCTCGCCTTCGGCCAGACGCCGGGCGCCGATCAGGCGCTGCTCGGCGTCGAAGCGCAGGCCCCAGCTGGCGACCCAGATGCGCTCCGTCGTCGGCAACGGCGCGCTGTGGTGGAAGTTGGCGTCGCGCGTCTCGCCCGGTGTGCAGGGAGTGCGGGTCAGGCGCAGATGGCGGCAGCGCAGAGCAGGATCCTTGGTCACCAGCCCGCCGGCGAAACCTGACGGCCAGCGGTCCTCATCATAGAGCCAGAGGTTCATGCCGATGCGCTCCGCCTCATCGGCGCAATCGCGGATCAGGGCGAGGAACTCCGGCGAGAGGTAGTCCGGCGCGGACAGACCGGTGCGCGGATGGGCGTGCGCCCCGCCCAGGCCCATCTCCTTCAGCGCCGCCAGTTGCCGGAACAGGCGCTCGCGGTCGAGCTTGCCGTTCCAGGACCAGAACGGCGTGCCGCGGCAGATCGCCGGCGGCGCGCGGAAGGTCGCGGGGTCGAATGGACGGGTGGTGTGGGCGGTGAGAAGGGTGCTGGGCATGGATGCTCCGGGCCTGGATCCGACGTCTGGACTGATTCAGGCTTATGTCATGATAGGGACAGGAAAAACCAAAACGCATGGATGCACCATCGCCAACACCTGGATTTTCCGTCGCCAGCACGGTCGTCGTGGCGGACCTGAACCTGGATCCGCCGTTCAGTCCCTGGCTCCGTCTGGCGCATCGCTGCGACTACCAGGGCGCCGCGCGCGTCCAGGCCCGACAGCGGGTGCTGAAGGACTGGGAGTTCATCCTCCAGGTCGAAGGCGACACCTGGCTGCATCTGCCGCACCTCGCTGGCAGCGTGCTCTTCCCCGCGGGCAGCCTCGCGCTGATCCCGCCCGGCCTCGTCCACGCGCAGGCCCCCGAACGTGGACACCACCTCGCGGTCCACTTCGACTTCCATGCCCAGACTGATCTCGTCGCTCCGGACATGGTGGTGCCCCAGTCAGCCACCGTGTTCCGCAAGGACGTGGCGAAGCTGCCCGTGCTGCACCTGCGGTTGGGCGGACAGGAACGCCTCGCCCCGCTGATCGTGCGCCTGACCGACCCCGCCGCCTGGCAGCGCCGTTTCGCCCCATTGCTGGCGCAATGGACCCTGCGCACCCTCGACCGGCCGGGCGAACGCCTGCACGCGGCCGGAGTGCTCGCCAGCGCCTGCGCGGACTGGCTCGCCCTCACCGCCGCGCCGGCTGCCGCGTCGTTCACGGACGTGCTGGAAAAGATCGACGTCTGCGACCGCCGGCTGCGCATCGGCGACCTCGCCCGGCAGGCCCGCATGGGCGAGACGTCCTTCCGCGCCGCACTCAAGGCCGCGACCGGCCGCAGCCCGCGGGTGTGGCTGGAGGAACGCCGCTTCGAAAACGCCCGCCGCCTGCTGCAAGAGACCGCGATGCCGGTGGCCGCGGTGGCGACCGCCTGCGGCTACGACGATCCCTTCCACTTCAGCCGGGTCTGCCGCCGCCTGACCGGGAAATCTCCGCGCGGACTGCGCAGCCACTGACCTCGGATCGGTTCCGATCCGTGATCATGGATTCATTACGGCGACTTCAGCCGGGTCTGCCGCCGCCTGACCGGGAAATCTCCGCGCGGACTGCGCAGCCACTGACCTCGGATCGGTTCTGATCCGTGATCATGGATTCATTACGGCGACCGCTTCAGCCGTCCCTACGGGACTGCGATAGAACAATTTCCGCGCAACCCGGGGTTGAAACCCCGGGCTAACATCAATCCGTCCCTACGGGACGGGGACGGTCTCTGTCAGGATTACCATGGGAAAAATCAGAAAGAGCGTCCCGTAGGGACGCTGCGAGGGTAGCCCGGGGTTTCAACCCCGGGTTCGGCAAGAAGTCAGAGGCAAGTCCCGTAGGGACGACTGAAATCAGGGGCAAAGTCTCAGCTCAATATCCCGACGACGGACCTATCTGGGCGACCAGCGGCAATACAAGCAGGAAGGGGATTCCAGTGTTTCAGAGCGGATTCTCATTCAATTGAAAGGCATCTTTCGGGTTCGAGATCAGGAGACCTGATACTCAGATCGGCTGAATCCACAGCCCGCCGACGTGTCATCTTTGTGTTCTTTGTGGCCATTCCTGTCGTCCACCTTCGTTGATCACACCGGCTCCGCGATCAGATCGTATCCCGTGCGGCCGGTGACGCGGACACGGACGCGGCTGCCAATGGTCAGCGCCTGCGCCGACACCAGGGTGGCGCCGTCGACCTCGTGCGCCTGGCCGTAATGGCGGGCGGTGAAGGTCTCGAAGTCGCGCTGGCTGTCGACCAGGACCTCCAGTTCGCGCCCGACCCAGCGTTTGGCGCGCTCGCGGTGGATGCGCTGCTGCCTGGTCATGAAGCGGCGCTGGCGTTCGAGCGCGATCTCGGCCGGGATCTTGTCCGGCATCTTGAAGGCGGTGGTCCCGTCCTCATCCGAATAGGTGAAGCAGCCGGCGGCGTCGAGCTTCTGCTTGCCGATGAAATCCAGGAGTTGCGCGAAGTCGTCCTCGCGTTCGCCGGGGAAGCCGACGATGAAGGTCGAACGCAGCACGACATCGGGCATCGCGCTGCGGATGGCGCCCAGGCGCTCCTCGATCCGCGCCCGGGTGGTGCGCCGGCCCATCACCGCCAGGGTGCGGTCGCTGGCATGCTGGATCGGCATGTCGACGTAGCGCACCACGTTCGGCGTCTCGGCCATCGCTTGGATCAACTCATCGCTGAAATCGTTGGGATAGCAGTAGTGCAGGCGGATCCACGCGTCGGGCGCGGCGGCCGCGACCGCGCGCACGAGTCCGGGCAGGCGGCGCTCGCCATAGAGATCCTGGCCCCAGTAGTCGAGATGCTGCGAGATCAGGTTGATCTCGCGCACGCCGCGCTCGGCGTAGACCTTGGCCTGGGCGACGAGCTGTTCCTGCGGCCGCGACTTGTGCTTGCCGCGAAAGAGCGGAATCGCGCAGAAATTGCAGGTATTGTCGCAGCCCTCGGCGATCTTGAGATACGCGAAGTGGGGCGGGGTGAGCTGGCTGCGCTGGTCATGGCGCAGGCGGTGCTGCGGCAGGTCGCTAAAATGCTTGCGCAGCACGGCCGGGAAGCGGTCGTAGTCCTTGAACACCACCCACTGGTCGACCTCGGGGAACTCCTTGGCCAGGTCGCCGAGATACCGCTCGGTCAGGCAGCCGGCGACGAACAGCTTGGCGCCGTCCTTGCGCCCCTCGGCGGCGGACAGGATGTGGTCGATCGATTCCTGCTTGGCGCCCTCGATGAACGAACAGGTGTTCACCAGCACCAGATCGGCTTCGCCGAGCTCCTTGGTGAGGGCGAACCCGGTCGAACGCAATGCGGTGACGAGATCCTCGCTGTCGGCGAGGTTCTTCGAGCATCCCAGGCTGATGAGGGCGGCGAGGCGGTCGGTCACGGCGCGGCAGCGCATCGTCCCTCCGGCATTTGTCCATCGGGAAGGCGGCTTGGCGCTACGCAGGCGATCTGCCTGCGGCGGGTCGCCGTGTCTGTCACCCGGCGCGCAACCACCGGCGCCTTCCTGGCACCTTCCGTCCGGCAGCCGAACATGCCCCCATGCCACCCGTCCCGCGCATCGTCCTCGTCGCCAGCGTCATCCTCGCCGCTTCCGTCACCACCGGTTGCACCAAGGCGCGCGCCGCGAATGCCGAAGGCATGGGCATGCGCTCGCCCTCGATGACCGAGCAGCTCCGCGACCGGCCGTTCCAGCCCGAGCATCCGGCGGTTGAATCGTCCAGTCCGATGTTCATCCCGCGATGATGCCGACCTTGGGGTGATCATGCGCAGATGGCTCGTCGTGTTTGCGCTTTGCACGACGTGCCTGCTGCTGTGGCCTCTCGTCCATGGGTTCTACCTTGAAAATCGGATCTGCTCCCAGATCCGATCCCTGCACGGTCCCACCTATGGGATCATCGCCATGAATGTCCGGGGTAGACCAGCGCAGTACCCGCACATCCATTTCTACCAGACCCTTTGGGAGAAATCGAACCTGGCGCATGTCAACTTCGATGATTGGGGATTGGGCGCATACACCTTTCCTGCCAACCACGTCATCGTCCTGGTCGAGGATGCCGGACAGATCCACCGGTATCACTGGTCATTCCGGGAAAACGCTTTGGTTCGGCAGGCCACGGCGGATCGGTCCAAGCTCGCGTGGGAACGGGATGCCGTCGATTTCACCAAGGTGGAGATCAGGAACGGTCTGAGATTCTACCCTTTGCGCGTACCCTCCGAGCAATTGGACTGGTTCTTCTGATCCCCTTGGCGCATCCATTCGGCATTGGTTCAATTTTGGAAGCTTAACTGTCTTTTTGACACTGTTTTACTTTGACTACACTGTCCGCGCTCGCCGACTCGGGTAAATCGCCGTAACCACATGTGGTTAATACGGCTATATATCGACTACTATTGACTCGAATTGGCACGGCGCATGCCTAAGGGTCTTCCGTCGCCCTCAACCGCGACCAACCATCCCCAACCACCCAACAGGAGGCCCCATGTACCGCTTCGCTTCCCCCTTTTCCACCTTCCCCGCGTGGGATTCTCTTTCCGCCTTCGACGAGGCCATCGCCGACTTCCACCGGCTGGTCGATGGCGTCGTCGGGCGCGGGAACGGACCCGCGATCAACGTCCATGCGGACGAGCAGCAATTGGTGATCACCGCCCAGGTGCCGGGAGTCGATCCCAAGTCGATCACCCTCACCACGGTTGGCGACACCTTGACGCTCGCAGCCTCGCGCACGGTCGACGAACCCGCCAACGTCGCCTGGCTCGCGCGCGAACGTTCGGCCTGGACGCTCAACCGCAGCCTGCAGCTGCCGTTCCGCATCGATCCGGCGGATGCCACCGCCACCGTGAAGGACGGCATCCTCACCGTGACGCTCAAGCGCCACGCCGAGGACAAGCCCAAGGCCATCAGCGTGGCCGTGAACTGAATCCGACGCCGGTCCCCGACCGGCAGCAACCAACCCGAACCCTCAGACCCGAAAGGAACCATCCCATGTTCAACGCCCTTTTCCCTGCGAAATCCAATCCCCGCGAGGTCGCCGATCCGGCCACCGCGCAACCCGCCGAACCCGCGCGCCGCACCGCCGTGCCGGCCTGCGACATCTATGAGGACGACACCAAGGTCGTCGTCGTCGCCGACCTGCCCGGCGTCGATCGCGATGGCCTGAACGTCAGCCTGCATCGTGGCCTGCTCACCATCGAAGGCATGCCCAAGGCGCAGGAGAGCGGCCGCCCGCTCTGGCGCGAAAGCGGCCCGGTGCGCTGGCGTCGCGCCTTCACCCTCGCCGACAGCCTGGACGGCGAGCGGATCAGCGCGGTGATCAAGGACGGCGTCCTGCGCCTGGAGCTGCCCAAGGTTCCCGCCGCGCAGCCGCGCCGGATCGAGGTCAGCGCAGCGTGATGCGGCAGGCTCATCCGGTCGCCGGGGATGCACCCGGCGGCCGGATGAGCAGCGGACGCGACCGCTCGCGGTCGGTGCTTTGCGCTCCCGGGGTCGGCCCTAGCCTCCCCCGCCTGCCCGCTGGCCGGGCCCGGAGCACCCATGCGCAATCCCGTCCTCTACGCCACCTCGATCATCTGCGGCTTCTGCATGATGGCGCTGGAGATCGTCGGCGCCCGTGCGCTGTTCCCGCCGTTCGGATCATCGGTCGACACCTGGGCAGCGATCATCTCGGTGTTCATCCTCAGCCTGTCGGTGGGGTACGTCATCGGCGGCCGCATCGCCGACCGGATGAAGACCTCGCAGCCGCTCGGCTGGATCATCCTGCTCGCCGGCGTGTTCTACTGCCTGCTGCCGGTGTACTGCCTGCACTTCACCGAATCGCTCAGCTACGACATCAAGGCCTCGCGCGGCGGCGTGCTGCTGGGCGCCCTGGTGCTCTTCCTGCCCCCGTCGCTGCTGCTGGGCTGCGTCTCGCCCATCCTGGTGCGCCTCGCCTTCAACGGCGCCGAGCGCGTCGGCCGCACCACCGGCACCCTCTACGCCGTGGGGTCGATCGGCAACGTGGTCGGCATCCTGGTCGCCAACTACCTCCTCCTCGCCTATGTCACGCTGAACGCCAACCTCTGGGCCATGGGCGTGGTGCTGTGCCTGCTCGGCCTGGCGCATCTGTTCGTGAAGATGGAGGCCGAATCCCCGGCCAACGCCGCCGCGCCGGCCACCCCTGCTGGAGCCCAGCCGTGACCGGCAGGTTCCTCGCCGTCGCGCTCGCCCTCGCCGCGATCATCGCCGGCTGGGTCTTCGCCGACAACCACTACCGCCTTGCCGCCGCGGGTGCGCCGACCGACCAGTACGCCCTCGCCCATCGCGAGAGCGCCTACACCAGCATGACCTTTGTCGCGAGTCCGTCCGACAACTACCTGCAATTGCGCTTCTTCGCCAATGTCGAGGGCGGTGTCTGCCTGCGACCGACCTGGGCCGACCTGTGCGCCCTGAGGAAGCCCGATGGCAGCCCGGCGCTGCCGCACCTGATCCCCGCCGGCGGCCATCCCCAGGCCCGCCTGCGGCCCGAGGATTCCTGGCCCGCCGGCCTGCCGCATCCCGATCCGGGGACGCTGAACCATTCGGCCTACATCAGCCTCTTCCCGTTCGGCCTGCTGCTGAACCAGCGCCTGATGGCAGAGGCCGGCCCCGATCCGCGCGCGGCCAAGGCGCGCATCCTGGTGGTCGGCCTGGGCAGCGGCGTCGGCATGGCGCAACTCGCGCACCACTTCCCCGACGCGGCGATCTCGGTGGTCGACATCGACCAGGCCGTCATCGACATCGTGCGCGATCATTTCCCGCTGATCGACTGGCTGGGCACCCAGAAGACCAGCCGAGGCGAACCGCGCCTGGAGTTCATCGCCCGCGATGCGCGCCAGTACATCCGCTATGACGCGCGGCAGCGCAAGCAGGCGGGCAAGGGCTTCGATCTCATCATCCTCGACGCCTACACCGCCGGCTCGACCATCCCGCCGCACCTGATGACCCGCGAGTTCTTCAGCTACTGCGGCGAGTCCCTGACCGACGGCGGCCTGGTGCTCGCGAACGTGATCGGCAGCTATGGCAAAGAGGCGAAGGATGGCTCCATCGCCGGCATGCAGCACCGCACCCTGGGCGGCGCCATCCGCAGCCTGCGCGCCGCCGGCCTGACCCAGGTCTGGAACTTCCCCATCGTCTACCGCAACAACCAGGGCGTCGCCAACTTCACCGAGATCATGGACGAGAGCCGCAACAACATCGTGATCGCGGCGCGCACCCCGGTCGATCCCAAGGGGAATGCCGACGGCTGGGCCCGCCTGCGCGCCTGGGTGCCGTTCCCTGAGCTGCCGGCCGGCGTGTACACCACGGCCCAGGTCATGCTCGCCCGCACCGGATCCGAGGGCCGGTTCGAGGCCTTCTCGTCCTATCTCCCCACGGCGCGGCTCGAAGCCGAGGCGCCGGAACTCGCACGCCTGCCGGCGCTCGAGGCCGCCCCTGCGGCATTCTCCCAGCACCTGCGCGCGAAGTTCGAAGCCAACCCGTCCCTGCTCGATCGCGTCCGCCTGGCGGGTCTGGCGCTCGCAAGCGATCCGCTCTTGGCCGGCCGGCTGGTGGGATGGTCAACCCAGGAAAACTACAATGGCGTCTACCGCACCGAGACCGATTCGGTGCGCCTGCCGCGCGAGGTCGTGCGCATCTCCCTCGCCCTGGCCAAGGATGGCCAGGCCCATTCCGGCGAGGCCCTGGTCGGCCCGGTCGATCCGCCAGGCGGTGAACGTCCGTACGACCGCGACGCGACCTTCATCATCCGCGACGCGCCGCTGTTCACCGACCAGAAGCCGAACGCCGACATCTGGAACCGCTGATCCCGGTTCGCCATGGCCCGGATCATCACCATCACCGCGAATCCGCTGCTCGATCAGCTCGCGCACGTCGCGATCGCACCGGGAAAAAGCGTGCGCGTGCCGGCGATCGGCTTCATCGCCGGCGGCAAGGGCATCAACGTCGCGCGCGTCCTGTCCCGGCACGGCCATGCGGTCGTGGCGCTCGGGTTCGCCGGCGGAGCCACCGGCGCGATCTACACCGATCTGGTCGAGGCCGATGGCATCGAGACCGGCTTCACGCCCACCAAGGCGCGTCTGCGCATCGGCTGGATGGCGGTCGATCCCGATCGCGGCGGCAGCACGGCGGTGCTCGAAGGCGGCTTCGCGGTGCGTGCGAGCGAATCGGCGGATCTCCTCCGCCGCCTGCGCCGGCACCTGGATCATGCCGACATGGTCATCGCCGGCGGTTCGGTGCCCGATCCCTCTTGCGACGACCTCTACCGCCTGATCGCCAGCGCCTGCCACCGCGCCGGGGTGCCGTTCTGGCTCGACGCCTACGGCGAGGCGATGGAGCGCGCCCTCGATGGGCCGCATCCGCCGGCCCTGGTGAAGCCCAACCGGCAGGAATACGGCCGGGGCGGCCGGCGCTGGGCCCAGCCGGCCGAATTGCACCTGAGCGACGGCGCCGCCGAGGTGCGCGTACGCACTCCGACCGGCCGTTTCCGCGTCGTGCCCCCACCGGTGCGCGAGGTGAATCCGGTCGGCAGCGGCGACTGCTATCTCGCGGCGCTCGCCCACGCCCGCCTGAGCGGGGCGGATCTGCCGGCGCAACTGCGCTACGCCGCCGCCGCCGGCGCCGCCAACGCCGCCCGCGCCGACATCGCGCGCATCGGTCCCGAGGACATCACCCCCCTCGAATCCGCCGTGCAGGTCGTGCCGGCCGGCTGAGGCGGGCCGTTGCCGACCCGACACCACCGCCGACGCTGCCGCCATGCCGCTCAAGCCCTGCGTGCTGTCCCAGATCCTGATCGACGAGACCGCCGAGCAGCAGATCGTCTTCCTGAGCGAACGCGACGGCGGCCGCCGCATCCCCATCTTGATCGGCCAGCACGAGGCCCTCGCCATCGACCGCGCGGTGAAGGGCCAGGCGTTCAGCCGGCCCCTGACCCACGACCTCATCGCCAGCCTGTTCGACCGCTTCCGCCTGACCCTCGACGAGATCCGCATCACCAACCTGAAGGATGGCGTGTTCTTCGCCGAACTCGCCCTGCACGGCCCGGACGGCACCACGACCGTGATCGACTGCCGGCCCTCGGACGCCCTTGCCATACTGGTGCGCCGGCCGGGCACACCGCTGATGGTCGCGGACACGGTGCTGGACGAGGCGGGGAATCCGTAGCGAGACTTGCGCCCCAGCCCGACTGCGCCGCCTTATGGAGCGTCGGTGTCCACCTCGACGAGCCTTTCGGATACCGACGGCGATGTGGAGAACGCCGTCTCCATTGGAGCGGCGATGTCCACATCGACGGGTTACCGCGTCTCTTGCCTAGCGCACGGGCGGATTCCACGCATCGACCCAATGCCGCAGCGTCAGCCAAGGGTGGTACCACAGCATCCACGGCCCAGCACTGCGCATGACCGCGCGTACCTGTTCCCGCCGGTCCGGGCGGTAGCAATGGATCGGGCATCGGGCGCAGGTCGGTTTCACGGTATAGGGACAGTGGTCGAGGCGGCTCTGGGCATACCGATGCAGGTCGGCGCAGACGGGACACAACGTGGCCGTGCCGTGTGCACGCCGGCAGTGCAGCGCGATCATCGCGGCGATGGTGCGGCGTTCACGGTCGAGGCGTGCGCTCACGCCTGGATCCTGGCCGCGTCGGGGCGGTCCTCCATGACCGAGATCAACGTTCCAGAGGTCAGTACCGCACCGGCACCGCGTCGCCGCGGCCCGATGCGCTGCGACCGTCGCCACCGTGCGGATCGACCACGGTCGAGCCCTGATCATCGACGATGAGGTAGAGCGGCCGGGCGGGATCGCCGCCGCGCACGCGATAGACGCGGGGCGGATCGACGACCGGGACGGCCGCGACCTCAAGCACGGGCGGCACCGGGGCTACGGTACCCGACGGGGATTTCGGCTGCGCGGCCAGGGACTCCGTGGGATTCCCGGCCGCCTGACGCGCGATCGCCACACCGAGGACGCCCAGCGCCAGGATGATGCCGGCCGCGGCGAGCAGGCGGACGGGGAGGCGCAGGGGCGGCTTGGCGGTCGCGGCCTGGGGTCGCCGTGCGAGCGCGAGCGAGACCAGATCGTGGCGAGCGAGGCTGTCCTGGCAGCGGGTGCAGTGGGCGAGATGCGCGAACAGCGCGGGATCGCCATCGGGGTCGACCGCGTCATCGGCGACCAGCGGCAGCAGCCCCTCGACCTCCTCGCAGGTCAGGGCGGTGGGGTGGGGTGGGGTGCCGGCGACGGAATGGGGATGGTTCACAGGTCGCCTCCCAGGATCGCTTCGAGGCGGTCCTTGAGCGCGGCGCGGCCCCGGCAGAGGCGGACCTCGACCGCGCCCCGGCTGATGCCCAGGCGCTGGGCGATGGCGGCGTGATCGAGGCCCTGCTCGATGCGGAGCAGGATGGCCTCGCGCTGGCTTTCCGGCAGTTCGTCGAGGGCGCGGCGCACCGCGACCAGCCGTTCGCTGGTGAGGAACTGTTCGCAGGGGGATCGTGCATCGTCGCCGACCGCCGTGCGGGTGTCTGCGAGCACGTCCGAACGGTCGGGCCGGCGGTCCTGGCGCCGCAGCCAGTCGAGGCTGGCATTGCGCGCGGTCTGGAAGAGCCAGCCGCGGATCGCCAGGGGATCGCGGACGGAATCGATCCGGCGCAGCACCTTGAGCGAGACCTCCTGGAAGACGTCATCCACGCTGGCGGCATCGTGGACATAACGCGCGATGACCCGGCGCAGGCCGCCTTCCTCGCGCCGGATCAGTTCGGCGGCGGCTTCACGCGGATCGGCCGGCAGGGCCTGGGGGGTGGCGAGGATCGCTTCCATCGCCCCTGGTGACGCCGGTGGGGGCGGATTCCTTACCGGGCCGGGCTGATCGGACACGACCGGGTCAGGCCTCGACGTTGGCGTGCCGTTTCAAGGCCTGCTGCGTATCCTGGCCCAGTTCACGGTGACGCCGCATGACCATGGCCTCCAGCAGGAAGAAGCAGCCCTGTTCGAACAGGCTGCCGGCGGTCTGCTGACTCGCGACCGCGCCGGTGGCGGCGGCTCCGCGCTTGTGCGGCGCCGGCAGCTCGACCACCGCGCCGGCGATCTGGGCCAGGGGCGAGATCCGGCTGCCGACCAGGGCCACCACCGACGCGCCATGGCGCACCGATTCCATCGCCGCGCCCAAGGTCGTCGCGGTGGTGCCCGAGCCCGACATCACGACCAGCAGGTCGCCGGTGCGCAGCGGCGGGGTCGAGGCCTCGCCGACGAAGAACGCCGGCAGACCGAGATGGTTGAGGCGCATGATGAAACCGCACAGCACGAATCCGGAACGGCCCGTCGCATACGCGAACACCCGCGGCGAAGACGTGATGCGACGGTAGGCCTCCTCGACCTCGGCCGGGCGGACCCGGTCGAGCAGGCCCTGGACCTCGGCGAGGATTTCGCGGCTGAGCTCAAGCATGGGCGGGATGCTGGACGTCGGCATGGCGAGGAAAGCGGGGAGATCCGCAGCGCCACGCCGCCGCTTGGCTCCACCCGACGCGATCCATCCTGATGCCATGCCCGATCAGCCTGAACCCGCGCTGCCCTGCTTCACCCTCGTCCACGGGCCCTGGACGGCACGGGTGTTCGATCCGCGCCCGGATCCGCACGCGCTCGGCGCCCGGTATGTGCACGGCGGCTACGTGTCCGAGCTGCGCCACCGCGACCGCGTCCTCAGCGCCCGGCCGCAGGCGGCCTGGGATCCCTATGTCGGCGAGGGTCTGCCCGAGGTCTTCGAGGGGCCGTTGGGTTTCCACGCCTGCGCCGAAAATGAGCCGTTCCTGCGCATCGGCGCCGGCCGCCTGGCTCGCCACGGCGACGGCTGGCCCCAGGCGGGCGGGCCGCTGACAGGAACCGTGGACTGGCGCTTCGAGGTCGGATCCGACCACCTGCGGGCCACGTGCAGCGACCGGCTGCTCATCGCGGGGAAAACCTACGGGTATGCCCTGGTGCGCGAGCTGCGCCTGGACGACCAGGGATTGACCAGCCGCACGGAACTGCGGCTGGACGTGCCCTGGAGCCACCCGGTGATCTGGTTCGCGCATCCGTTCCTCGCCCAGAGCGACGGCGCCGGCATCGGCCAGGAGTTCCCTGCCCCCGCGCCATTGCCCAAGGGTTTCGCGCGTGACGAAGCGGGCCGCCTGCATGCGGGGCCGACCGGCGGATTCTCGGCCGTGGGCGGGATGTGGGGCTCGAGCGACCCGGTGCGCCTGCACCTCGATCCGCGCCTGGGTGGCGGCCGCCTGGATCTGCACCTCGACCGGCCGCTCGACAAGCTGGTCATCTACGCCACCGCGCGCGCCTACAGCGTCGAGCCCTACCTCGCCCGCGCCTGGCAGGATGGCGAGACTGCGGCGTGGACGCTCCGCTACGGGTATCACCCGTCGCCCTGATCCGTCAGGGTGCGACCGGCCCCGCCATCCGCGCCGTGGCGACCCGTCGCCAATGGCGCGGCGTGCCGCCATGCAGGCACCGGAAGGCGCGGACGAAGCTGTCCGCATCGCGGAAGCCGACGCTGCGCCCGATCTCATCCCAGCGACGATCGGTCCGCTGCAGCAGGTCGGCAGCCACCCGCAGGCGTTCGCTGCGCAGCCATGCGGCGGCCGTCATCCCGCAACTGCCATCCATGGCGCGATCGAGCGTCGCCCGGCTGACGCCAAGACGGGCGGCGAAATCGCCGGCCCGCTCGTTGCTGCCCAGGTGCGTCCGCACCAGGACCTGGAATCGCCCGGCGAGATCATCGAGCGGCACGGCGCATCGACGATGCTCATCGATGCGCAGGACCAGCGCGGCCATATGCACGGCGGCGCGCCGGCGTTCGGCCAGGGACCGCCACCAGCGCTGCGCCAAGGCGATCACCTCGCCGCGCCACGGTCCGACCTCGGCGCCGGCAAGGATCGGCGCGGCTTCCGGAGCGAGAAGGGACGCCAGCCCGGGACCCGCGTCGAGATCGAGGCGGTAGCAGAACGCGCCGCGCGCGACCTGCAGCCGACCTGGCCACCCGGGAGGCAGCAGCGCCAGCACGGGCGGATCCAGGCGCTTGCGCGTGCCCTGGATCCCGATGGTGACCGCCGCATCCTCGATGAGCAGCACACGATGGACCTGGCCGGCCCCGGCGAAAAGAACCTGGGCGGCCCCGATCCGGAACTGATGCCCATCGGAGATCACCGGCAAATCGGGGCGGATGCGGAGATCTGCCGGCATTGCCGCATCCTGCCGGCATCCGCCGGCGGACCAACCGGATAGGATGCCGGCATGGCTGCGCTCCCCGGCATCGCCACCGGCGATCTGCCGACCGACCGCGCCCTCCGCGTCGCCCTGGGCGATGTGCTGGGCAATGTGGGGCCGGTCGGGGTTGGGCTGCTGCCACCCGGCACCCCGGCGCTGATGGCGGGCCTGACCTACGAGGCGTGGACCCGGGATGCGGCGATCAATTGCTGGAACATGCTGAACGCGACCCATCCGGACCTGGCCCGGAACACGTTGCTGGGCGAGGTGGTGACTGGGCCGGACGGATATCGTCTGCGCGGCCAGTATTGGGATGCGGTGGTGTGGGTGCTGGGCGCCTGGGACCATGCCCTGTGGACCGGCGACCGGCAGTTCCTGATCCTGGCCCGCGAGGTGTCGGTGGCGTGGCTGGCGCGCATGGAACGCGACGAGTTCGATCCGGACCTGGGCCTGTTCCGCGGACCGGCGTGCTTCCAGGACGGCGTGGCCGGCTATCCCGACCGCTATGCGGATGCCGGCGGCAAATCCTGCATCCTCGACTGGGTGCATGCGCACCCCGCCGACCGGCATCCCGTGGGCCAGGGCATGCCCATGCACTGCCTGTCGACCAACTGCCTCTATCAGCGGGCCTACGCGGTGCTGGGCGAGATGGACCGCTGGCTGGGCCGGGATCCCGATCCCCACCACGCCGACATGGCCGCACGGGTACGCACGGGCCTGATGCGTCACCTGTGGATGCCCGAGGCGGGCCGGTTCCGCTACCTGGTCGACCGGTGGGGCAGCGACGACCGCCAGGAGGGCCTGGGCCATGGCTTCGCCGGCCTGTTCGGCCTGCTGCCCGACGTCGGTCGTCTCGCCACCGCCCCGGCGGGCCTGCCCTGCGTCACCCCTGGCTACGACCGCTATGCCGGCCTCGGCGTCGGTCGGCACAGCGGTCTGATCTGGCCGCACGTCGAAGGCTTCGTCGCCGAGGCCGCCGCCCGCACCGGCCGGCCGGATCTGGCCTGGCGGACCATCGAACGCTTCACCAGCCGGGCAGTGCGCGACGGCCAGTTCACCGAGTGCTGCCACCCCGACACCGGTCTGCCGAACGGCGGGGTGCAGGAGATCACCGTCGGCGCGCCCGAGGACTGGCATGCCTGGTGCATCGGCCCGCGGGTCGGCACCGCCCAAGGCCATCCCGTGCATGCCTGGAAGTCCCAGCCGCGTACCACCTGGGGCGCCACCGCCCTGTGGCGGCTGGCGATCCGCGTCCTCGCCGGTCTGGATCCGCGCCCGGATGGCCTGCGCATCCGGCCGAGCCTGCCGCCGACTGCGGGGCCGATGCGGCTCACCGGTCTGCACTGGCGGGACGCCACCCTCGATCTCCGCATCGAACCGGGTCGCGATCACCGCGTGCTGGTCGACGGTCGCCCGGCTGAGGCCATTCCGGCCGATGCCGCCGGAGAGGTGTCAGTCCGGCTCATCGTCGCGTGACCGCAGGCGCCTGCGGGCCGTCTCATGGGCTGGCGTCCATCCGCCGCGCGGATCCCCCCTGAGGATCCGCGCGGTCAGCGGATGACCTCGACCGGGGCGAGCGCCTTGAGGCCCGCTTCCAGCTTCGCCGCGTCGCCGACCACGACGATGAGCAGGCGATCGGGATCGACGGTGCGGCCGATCAGGCGCATGCAGTCCTCGGCGGTGGCGGTGCGGATGCGCGCCAGGTTGCGGACGAGCTGGTCCAGGGGCAGGCCGTGCGCCGCCGCGCCGGCGAGGATGCCGGCGACCTGGGCCGGGGTCTCGCAGCGTGCCGGGGCGACGCCGAGCTGGAAGGAGCGCTGCAGTTCCAGTTCATCCGTGCTGGGCGGCTGCGCGCGCAGGCGCTTCACCTCGGCGAGGATGGTCTGCACGGTGTCGACCGCGACCTCGGTGCGCGAGAACGATCCGGCGCTGAAATCGCCGGCGAAACGCTGCCGATGCCACGATCCCCAGGCGCCGTAGGTCGACCCCTTGTCGATGCGGATCGCCTTGTTCAGGCGCGAGCCGAACGAGCCGCCGAAATACCCCGAGGCCAGGATGGCGATCGCGGCGTCGGGGTCGGATACGGTGATGCCCCCAGCGGCAACCCGGATCTGGGCCTGGAGCGCGCCGGGCGCATCCTTGAGCAGGATGCGCGTGGCTGCCGGGGCCGGCGCGGCGGCGGGCGGGGCCGGGATGGCGCCGGTGGCGGGCCCCCAGTGACCGAGATGCGCCTCGGCCAGGGCGAAGGCGCGCTGGGCAGGCAGGTCGCCGACGATCACCAGGCACGCGTCCTGGACCCGGCCGATGCGCGCCCAGGTGCGGCGCAGATCGTCGCCGCTGATCGCCTGGCATTCGTCGGCCTCGCCGCTCACCCGTCGGCCATACGGATGGTCGCCCCAGAAGGTGCGCTGGAGCAGCCGGTCCGCGATCGACGAGGGATCCACCGCCTCCATGGCGAGGCCGGTCGCGGTCTGGGTCTTGAGGAGGGTCACGGCGTTGGCCGGGAAGCTGGGCGCGAGGGCGGACTCGCCGAGCAGACGCAGGGCCTCATCGGCGGCGCCGGCGAGGAACGACGCGCCCAGGCTGGCGGAGTCGTGATCGGCGGAACCGTTCAGGCTGATGCCGCGCGATTCCAGGGCGAGCGCCTGGGCCTTCTCATCGCGACCGGCGCCGCCCTTGGCGAGGACGGCCATGGCGAGGGATGCCGCTCCCGGCTTCTCCTCGGCCCAGCTGCCATAGGGCAGGACGAGCGTCGCCTGCACCAGCGGCGTCTCGTGGTTCTCGACCACGACGACGCGCAGGCCGTTGCCCAGGCGGCGTTCCTGCCAGGCCGGCAGGCGGAAGTCGCCGGCCGGGGGAGCGAACGGCGCCCGCTCGGGCACGCTCGCCGGACGCACGACCCCGGCGCGACCGCGCGCCGGCGCCGGGCCCGGATCGACCGCGACGGTCTCGGCCGCGCTGTCGCCGGCCTTGCCGCCGGTGAACAGCCCGGCGAGGCTGGACATCACGCTTTTTCCAGGGATCCGCACGGTCAACGCATGGTCGAGCGGAAGCCAGGTGCGGGCGGCGCGGAGGATGTCCTCGGCGGTGATCGCACGCAGGCGTTGCAGGCGGCCGTTGAGTTCGTCCAGGCCGCCGCCGCAGGTCACCGCCTCGCCGATCTGCGCCGCCTTGTCGTCGACCTCCTGCATGCCGCGCACGAGGTTCACCAGGGCCTGGGTCCGCACCTTGGCGACCTCATCCGCGCTCGGGCCGTCGCGCAGGAACGCGGCGACCTCGGCGGCAAGCCGCTTCTCGACCTTGTCGAGATCCCCGCCGACCGGTGCCAGCAACGCCGCCGCCGCGGTGAAGCCGCCGCGCGACAACGTGTACTGGAACGACATCGCCGCCACCGCGCTGCCCTCGGCGACCAGGGCGCGATGCAGCCGGCTGCTTTCGCCTTCGCCCAGGATCGACGCCGCCAGGCCGAGCGCGAGTTCATCCGGGTGCCCGGTCGGCAGCGTGCGCCAGACCAGACCGATTCCGGGCGCTGGAGCGTTGTCGAGCTTCAGGTCGATGCGCGCCGCCGCGGCGAAGGGCTTGAGCAGCGGCGCCTCGGCCCGCCTGGCGCCACCCGCCGGGATCCAGCCGAAGGCGGCCTGGGCCTGGCGCACGACCTCGTCATGGCCGATGTCGCCCACGACGATCAGCACCGCGTTGTCGGGCACATAGGATCGCTCCCACCAGGCCTTCACATCGGCCAGGGTCGCCGAGCGCAGGTCGCGGATCGAACCGATCGGGGAATGGGCGTAGGGATGCGCGCCGGTGAGGATGGGCAGCAGTTTCTCCTCGGCATCGCCGTAGGGCGCGTCGCGGCCGACGCGCAGCTCCTCCTCGACCACCTTGCGCTCGGTGGTGAAGCCGTCGCGGTCGATGGTCAGGAAGGCCATGCGTTCGGCCTCAAGCCAGAAGGCCAGCGGCAACTGCGACACCGGCACGGTCTCGTGGTAGACGGTGCGGTCGAAGGTGGTGTAGGCGTTGCAGCCGCCACCCGCCTTCCGCAACAGGTCCATAAAGTCGGCCGGTCCCAACCGGTCGGTGCCACGGAACATCAGGTGCTCGAACAGATGCGCGAAGCCGAAACGGCCGGCGGGTTCGTCGACGCTGCCGACCTTGTACCAGACCTGCACCGCGACGATCGGGGTCGAACGGTCCTCCAGCGTGTGGATGGTCAGGCCGTTGGCGAGCGTGGCGGTGCGGACCGGGAAGGTCACCGCCTTCGCGGCGTCGCCGCCGGAACGAGCGCAGGCGGTGAGCGCGACCAGGGTCGCGAGGACGAAGGACCACAGGCGGATGGACATGGAATCCTCAGGGCGGGAAGGATGGGGACGAAGACCTACCGCCGGGTCGCACCACGGCAACCCGCGCCGGCAGCATCCTCTGTCCGCTTGCGGGCGGGATTACGAGGGAAACCGGCCACTTCCGCACCGGTGACGCTGACGGTGACGCGCAGCGATCGGGGGCTCCGGCAGCCGCAGGTGCAAAGGTCGTTTTCCCCTTGGCAGCGCGGCATATCCCGCCATCGTGCCGCGCCGACCGCAATGGTCCCAGGAGAAACGCCCATGAGCCGTCAGTACAACAAGGTCGAGAAACGCAACCGCGCGAACCGCCGGCTCAAGCGCAAGAACGCTGCGGTCAAGGCCGTCATCGCGGGCGCGAAGCGGGCCAAGAAGGCCTGATCGACGGGCCGCCTGGCGGCGCTGGCGGTTCAACCGCCGGGCCGCATGCGCCGACGGTAGGCGGTCGGGGCGATCCCCTGATGCCGGCGGAACTGCGACGAGAATTCGAATGGTGAGGAATAGCCGAGCTTTTCGGCGATCTGCGCCACGGTATCCCCGCTATCCATGAGCAGGTGGCAGGCGCGGTCCATCCGCCGTTGGATGCGGTAGCGGTGCGGCGGCATGCCCAGGCGCCGGACGAACAGTTTGCGGAAGCGCTCGTAGCCGACCCCTTGGTTGCGGCACAGCCCGACTAGGCCGTCGCGCACGTCGGCACTGCCGTTCAGCATGCGGCAGGCGTCCTCGACCAGGCGGCCGTCCTCGTCCTGGCTGCTGACCTCCTGGTTGAGGTCGAGCAGCAGCCCGAGCAGATCCAGGTACAGGCGCGGCAGCCTCCCTTCCGCCGCTTCGCGCAGACCGGCAGTCAGTTCCTGCATGCGCGGGAAAAGATCGGGCCGGACCCCGGCCTGCCAGACCAGCCGATCGGGCAGGAAGAACGGGATGCCGGCGCAGGTGCGGTGAAGCACCGAGCCGAGATCGATGAAGAACTCCGTCCAACCTGACTCCGGATCGATGCGGGTGGTGTGGCGCCGGCCCGGGATGCGCTGGAATCGGCTGCCGGCCGTCAGCGGATGCACGACGCCGTCCGCGTCCTCGTACTCGCCCCGGCCACTCAGGACCGCGACCAGGGAATAGGTCGGCGGATCATAGGCGGTGTGGTCCTGGCGGTGGCCGCGCTTGACCAGGAAGCCGCAGCCCAGGCGATCCCAGGGCTGGTTCGCGCCCAGGGTGCGGTAGACGGAATCGTTGCGCTCGGGCAGAATCGGGTCCACGGTCGATCCTCATACCAGAAAACGTATCCTAGCGTCCATTTCTGATATGGGCAAGCGATTGTGCGCGCTATACTGCGCTTTCCCGATACCAATTCCGAAAGGTTGCCATGGCCGCTCGCCCGCCCGTCCACTCGCCCGCGAATCTCCCCACTCCATCCGGCGCAAAACCGCTCTGGGAAACGCCGGAGATCACCGGCATCGACCGCCTGTGCGGTCGCGCCACCCTCTATCCGTATCCGAGCGAGGAACTGGCCCTGACCCGCAAGCGCGAAAGCAGCCCCTGGTTCGCCCCGGTCACCGGCCCCTGGCGCTTCGGCTGGGCTGCGAACCCGCAGTCGGCCCCCGCCGACTTCATGCAGCCGGCCTTCGACGACCGTCCGTGGCGCGACATCGTGGTGCCCAGCTCCTGGCAGTGCACCGCGCCGTTCGACAAGCCGATCTACACCAACGTCAACATGCCGTTCGACGAACTGCCGCCGACCGTGCCGGCCGAGGACAACCCCACCGGGCTGTACCGCACCCGCATCCGCATCCCGGCGGACTGGACCGGACGGCGCATCGTCCTGCATTTCGGCGGGGTCGAGAGCTACGCCGAGGTCTGGCTGGATGGGAAACCGGTGGGCGTGATCAAGGATTCGCGCCTGCCGAGCGAGTTCGACCTCACCGCCCTGGCCCAGCCCGGTGCCGAGCACGTGCTCGCCCTGCGCGTGCTGCGCTGGTCCGATTCGAGCCACATCGAAGACCAGGACCATTTCCGCCTCAGCGGCATCCACCGCGAGGTCTTCCTGTATTCCACCGCGGCGATGTTCATCGAGGACGTCTTCGCCAGGCCGGAACCCGACGCCACCTTCCACCAGGGCCATCTGAGCGTCGAGGTCCGCCTCGGCCGGCAGGCGGTGTGGCACGACGGCTGGACGCTGCGCCTGCGCCTCTTCGATCCGGCCGGGGCCGAGGTGTGGCCGGCGCCCGTCGTGGCCGCGCCGCCGCTGCCGATCTGGAAGGACGCCGCGAGCCAGAAGGCCACCGCCCAGCGCACCCGCATCGTGGCGCCCGTGGTGCGCAACGTCCGCCTGTGGAGCGCCGAGTCCCCGGCGCTCTACACCCTGGTGGTCGCGCTGCTCGATCCCGCCGGCCAGGTGGTCGAGGCCACCAGCACCCGCATCGGCTTCCGCAGGATCGAGCTCGCGCACCGCGCCGTGCTGGTGAACGGCAGGCGGGTGTTCTTCCGCGGCGTCAACCGCCACGACCACCACCCGGAACTCGGCAAGGCGGTGCCGTACGACTGGCTGGTGCGCGACGTGGTGACCATGAAGCGCCACAACGTCAACGCGGTGCGCACCAGCCACTACCCGAACGACCCCGCCTTCCTCGACTTGTGCGATGAATACGGCCTCTACGTCATCGACGAGGCCAACCTGGAGGCCCACGCGCACCAGGACCACGACATCCTCGCCAACGATCCGCGCTACGCCCTCGCCTTCCTCGACCGCGCCCAGCGCATGGTGCTGCGCGACAAGAACCACCCGAGCATCGTCTTCTGGTCGCTCGGCAACGAGACCGGCTACGGCGTCAACCACGACGCGATGGCGGGCTGGATCCGCGGCTACGACCCGTCGCGGCCCCTGCATTACGAAGGCGCGATCCGCCCCGCCTGGACCTTCAGGACCTGGAGCGCGCTCGGCCCCATCGCCGGCCACGGCAAGCTGGCGTCGGACATCATCTGCCCGATGTATCCCCAGATCGCCGACCTCATCGAATGGTCGCGGAACCCCTACCCGGAATCGCGCCCGCTGATCATGTGCGAGTACTCGCACGCGATGGGCAATTCCAACGGCAGCCTGGCCGACTACTGGGCCGCGATCGAGTCGTATCCCGGCCTGCAGGGCGGCTTCATCTGGGAATGGATCGACCATGGCATCACCATCACCGCCGCCGACGGGCGGAAATACTGGGGATACGGCGGGGATTTCGGCGAGAAGCGCCACGATGCCAACTTCTGCACCGACGGCATGGTCTGGCCCGACCGCACCCCGCATCCCGGCATGGAGGAGATGAAGTGGTGCTACCGCCCGGTGGCGGTGCGCGCCGTCGCCGGTCAGCCCCACGCCGTCGAGATCGTCAACAAGCGCCACTTCACCGATCTCAGCGATCTCCTGGGGCATTGGCGCCTGCACATCGACGGCCGCGAGATCGCGAGCGGCATGCTGCCGATCCTTGCGATTCCCGCGGAATCATCCCAGGTCCATCCGCTCGACCTGCCGCCGGTCGCCCTCGCCGCCGGCGAGACCGCCTTCCTCGACCTCCGGTTCACCCAGCGCGTGGCAACCAGCTGGGCCCCGGCCGGCCACGAGGTCGCGCGCGAGCAGCTCCGCCTGCCCTGGGCGGCCCCTGCAGTCGCCAGATCGGCCCCGGTCCTGGCCGCTCCGGCGGTCCAGCGCCACGGCGACCTGCACCAGGTCGAGGCCGGCGGGGTCCGCATCGGCGTGTCCGCCCGCGATGGCACGCTGCATTCGCTGGCCATCGGCGGTCGGGAACTCCTTGCGGTGGCGCCGCGCCTGCACCTGTGGCGCGCCGCCACCGACAACGACGGGATCAAGATCTGGACCGGGCAGACGATGAAGGTGCTCGGCCGCTGGCGCGAAGCCGGCCTGCCGGCGCACCTCAGCCGGCCGCTGGCGAGCGAGGCTCCGCGCATCGACGGCGATTGCGTGCTCTTCGCCAGCCGCCACGCCATCGTCGGCCGCCCCGAGGGCAGACCCGAGGTCGCCCTGGCCGAGCACCGCCTGGCCGTGCGCATCGCCGCCGACGGCAGCGTGACGCTCGACAACGAGGTCGCCTTGGCCGAGGGCGTGCAGGACCTGCCGCGCATCGGTCTCGCGCTCGCCCTCGCGGCCGGGCACGAGAACGTCGAATGGCTCGGTCGCGGCCCGCATGAGAACTACCCCGACCGCCGGGCCAGCGCCCATGTCGGCCGCTGGCGTGACACGGTGACCGGCATGTACGTGCCCTACATCCTGCCGCAGGACCACGGCGCCCGCACCGATACCTGCTGGCTCGCCGTCGACGATGGAGCCACCGGCCTGGTGATCAGCGGCGACGCGCTGTTCCAGTTCAGCGCCAGCCACCTCACCGCCGAGGACATCTACGCCGCGAAACACACCATCGATCTGAAGCCAAGGCCCGAGACCTGGCTCCACCTCGATCACCGCCACCGTGGACTCGGCACCGCGTCCTGCGGCCCGGACACCCTCAGCCAGTACCGCATCAGCGGCGGCACGTACCGCTTCCGCTTCGTCCTCCGGGCGTTCCGGCCCGGCAAGGATGATCCGGGCGCCGTGGCGCGGGGCTGAGCATAAGCAGCGTCGATCCGGTTGATCCCGCCCGGCTGCGGCGCACAACCCCGGGCATGTCCGAACCCCGTCCTGGCGGCCCCGCCCTGGCCCGGCCCCTGGTGATCGCCATCGATGGTCCCGCCGGGGCCGGCAAGAGCACGGTCGCCAAACTCGTCGCGAAACGCCTGCGCATCCTGCGGCTGGATACCGGGGCGATGTACCGCGCCGCGACCGTCGGCGCGCTCGCCAACGTCGCCGACCGGGATGACGCCGCCGCGATCGCGGCCTGGGTATGCCAGCGCCGGATCGATTTTTCCGACGAGGGCCGGGTGCGCCTGGATGGCGTCAACCTGACCGAGGCCAGCATCCGCGATCCGGCGGTGACGCGCGAGGTCTGGCGCGTCGCCGACAACCCGGCCTGCCGCGCGCACCTGGTCGCCATGCAGCAGGCGATCGTCGCAGGACGCGAAGCGGTGGTCGAAGGCCGCGACGCGACCACGGTGATCTGCCCTCAAGCACAGTTGAAGATCTACCTCGACGCCAGCCCCGAAGAACGCGCCCGCCGCCGCCTGGCGGAATGGCGCGGCGCCGGCCAGCCCCCGTCGCTCGCCGAGATCGCGGCCGACATCCGCACGCGCGACGGCCGCGACGCCGGCCGCGCCGTGGGCGCGCTGCGCCTGGCCGACGATGCCGTGCCGGTGGTCACCGATGGCATGCCGGTCGAGGCGGTGGTCGCGCGCATCGTCGCCCATGCCGTGCAGCGCCAGCCGTTCATCCTCGAACGCGTGGTGTCCGACCAGCTGGTCGTCGGGCGCAACCGCAGCCCCGGCTATGTCCGGGTGGCCGATGGCACCTCAGGGGCGTGGCAGCTCGGTCTCACCAATCCGGTGCCTGACCGCATGCCGGGCGGCACCGTGGACCTCACCCGCAATCACGGCGGACGCCAGGCCGGAACGCTCATCCAGGGCGCGGCGGTGCTCGTCCTCGGCGGCCGGGGCGACGCACCCGACCGGCTGGTCGCCCTGCCCATGCTGCCGCAGACCTGGTATGTGATCGAACCCGGCGCCTGGCACGCCTGCGTGCAGATCCAGGGCACCGTGTGCGCCTGGGCCGAATCGACCGGCATCAGCGAGGAACGGCACCCGATCGACGCCACCCAGCGGGCGGAACTGGATGCAGCGCTGGCGGTGCTGATGCCGCGTTGAACCGGTTTATTTGTCGCCCGGTTTGGCGGTGGTGAAGCTGATCGTCTTGCTCGGAGCCTTGTCCTTGTCGGCCTTGCCATCCTTGTCGTCCGCTTTGGCGTCGGGCTTCGGATCCGGCTTCTTCTCGTCCTTGGCGTCCGTTTTCGGCTTGGGTTTCTTGGGATCGGGTTTGACCTCCCTGGGGCCCCAGACGATGGTGCCGGTGGCGTTCTTGGTCCAGACGCCTTCCTTGCTGGTGGTGAAGGAGATATCGGCCTTCACGGTGATCTGACCATCCCTGGTTGGCAGGACGCCGATGACCTGGATGCCCTTGGGCTTCTCTTTTGCCTTGGGATCCGCTTTGACCAGGGTGTAAGGAACGATCAGGGTGCCACAGGACAGGCCGACGAAGGTCATCTCCTTCTCACTGAAACCGAGATTGCCCTTGAGCATCTGGCGGTCCTCGCCGGTCGAATAGATGGTGAAGTTCTTGCCCGGCAGCGATTCGTTGGTGGTCGGGCCCTTCGGCCGTTCAGGCGGCGGACCGCCATTGCCGATCTGCTGCACGGCATAGCCCTGCGCCAGGAAGACGGCCAGCAGCAGGACGATCAGACCCGGTCGGAAGGTGGCCATGACAGGTTCCTTGTCGTTGGTGATGATGCGGACCGGGATTGCGGAGGAAGCGTGGTGCGCGCCCAAGCCCTCGGCTGTATCAGATCACGTATGATCCGACGGAGGGCATCCTGGGTTGGGCCCGCCGCCGGTCTCGCTAGCCTGCGCCCCATGCTCAGCCGCCCCCGCCGCAACCGGGTCTCGCCCGGCGTCCGTTCCCTGGTCCGCGAGAACGTCCTGACCCCGGGCCACCTCGTCCTGCCCATCTTCGTGATCGAAGGCCGCGATGCGGCCGAACCGATCCCGGCGATGCCGGGCTGCCAGCGCCTGACCATCGACCGCGCGGTCTCCCTGGCGCGCGAGGCGCATGGCCTGGGCATCCCGGCGGTGGCGTTGTTCCCGCGCGTGGCCGATGCCATCAAGGACCGCCACGGCCGCGAGGGGCTCAATCCCGATGGCCTGGTGCAGCGCACGGTGAAGGCGCTCAAGGACGCCCTGCCCGATCTGGTGGTGATCACCGATGTCGCCCTGGATCCGTATTCCAGCGATGGGCACGACGGCATCGTCGAGCACGGCCGCATCGCCAACGACCCCACCCTGCCGATCCTGGCCGAGATGGCGGTGGCCCAGGCCCGCTCCGGCGCCGACGTGGTCGCGCCCTCTGACATGATGGACGGCCGGGTGGCGGCGATCCGCCAGGCGCTCGATGCCGCCGGGCACACCGACGTGCTGATCTGCTCGTACTGCGCCAAGTACGCTTCCGCCTTCTACGGCCCCTTCCGGGCCGCGCTCGATTCCGCCCCGCGCCACACCTCCGGAGCCCTGGCCGACAAGGCCACCTACCAGATGGATCCCGCCAACGCGCGCGAGGCCCTGCGCGAGGCCCGGCTCGATGAGGCCGAAGGCGCCGACTGGCTGATGGTGAAGCCGGGACTGCCCTACCTCGACATCGTGCGCGCCCTGCGCGAAACGACCCCGCTGCCGATCTCCGCCTACCAGGTCTCGGGCGAGTTCGCCTGCCTGAAGGCCGCCGCCGGCAACGGCTGGATCGACTACGAACGCTGCCTGCTCGAAAGCCTGCTCTGCCTGCGTCGCGCCGGCGCAGACCTGATCTGGACCTACGGCGCGATCGACGCGGCGAAGATCCTGGCCTGAACCTTTGCGCCCCGTCGGCACGCGCCGACTTCGCCACCCGGGGTTGCTCTGCGACGATGACGGTCGAACATCGGCCGCCATGGCCAGCAGCTGGGATTACGTGAAGGCGGCGTTCAACCTGCGCCCGCTCGGGATGCCGGTGCCACCGAACTGGTTCGCGCTGGCGGGCTTCGCCCTGGCCGGGTTCGCGCTGCCGCCGCTGTGGCTGCTGGGGGCAGGCCTGGAGCTCGCCTATCTCGCCGGATTCGCCCTGAATCCGCGCTTCCGCCGGGTGGTCGACGCCCAGGCCGGGGAGCAGGACGAGCAGGCTTGGCAGTCGCGCCGCGACACCGCGCTGGCGCGGCTGGATGCCGGCGACCGCCGCGTCCAGGCCGAACTCGAGGCGCGGGCGCGCGAGGTCGTCGAGCATCTCGCCGCGAGCGGCGATGCCGCCAGCGCCCGCGAGCAGGAGACCGGCCTCGCCCGCCTGGCCTGGGTCCATCTGCGCCTGCTCGGGGCGCGCCAGGGCCTGAAACAGCTCGCCGCCGAGGCCAGGGACGACGGCTGGGAGATCGACGAACGCGAACGCGAGATCACCGCCAAGCTGTCGCAGGCCACCGCGGGCTTGCAGGAGAGCCTGGAGGGCCAGCTCGCCATCCTGCGCGAGCGCCGCCAGCGCCAGCAGCAGGCGGCGCAGAAGCTGGCCTACGTCGAGTCTGAACTCGAACGCCTGCGGCAGCAGGTCGAACTGCTGCGCGACCAGGCTCTTTCCGCCCAGGGCGGCGAAGGCGCCTCCCGCGCCATCGCCGATCTGGGCGCCAGCCTGGGCAGCACCAGCCGCTGGATGGAAGACCAGCGGCAATTGCTGGGCGAGGCCGACGACCTCTTCGCCACTCCACCCGGCAGCCTGCTGCGTCAACCCCAGGCCGGCCGCGTCCGCGCCTGACACCTCGATCCACCGCACATTCCTGAGGTCTCCCATGCCCAACCCCGATCCTTCCCGTCGCGGCTCGGCCGCCGGCCTGGTCATCACCCTGCTGCTCGCCCTCGGTCTGGTCGGGATGGGCGCGTGGCTGCTGCTGCGCCAGAAACCCGCGCCACCCACCTCCCCCGCGACGCCGGCCCAGCCAGTGCGGCCGACCGGCCCGGCGAAGCAGCCCGCGCCGCCGGATGCCCAGGCGCCCAAGCCGATCGAACCGGCGCTGACGGTGCCGGTGCTGCCGCCGCCCGGCGCCTTCCAGGCCAAGGACGGCGTGGTCCTGGTGGACATCAGCGAATACGCCGGCTACGCCGGCCTGATCGCCGCCAACCAGGGACTGGAACCCAACCCGGAATCGCTGTTCACCAAGCGCTTCGGCCTCAAGGTCAAGCTGGTCATCGGCGAGGGCGAGCAGTGGGGCAAGCTCAACGCCGGGGAGTTCGCGGCCTCGGCGACCACCGCCGACGTGCTCGCGGTGCTCGGGCGGCAGTGGAAGGTCACCGTGCCGGCGCAGATCGGATTCTCGCGCGGGGCCGACGGCATCCTGGTGCGCCAGGGCATCGGTTCGATCAACGCACTGAAGGGCAAATCCGTCGTCACCTCGCAATGGAACGAGGCCGACTTCCTCATCCGCTACCTCGCCCAGGAGGCCGGTCTGGCGGTCGAGATCCTGCCGGGGCTCGACGCCAACCCCCAACCCGACCGCATCGGCCTGGTGATGGCCGAGGACGGGGAGAAATCCTGCCAGATCTTCGCCAGCGAATTGCAGCGCCCGCAGCCCCGGCTGGCCGGCGCGGTGGGGTGGACGCCGTTCACCGACACCACCGTCGCGACCAGCGGCGGCAAGGCGCGCTTCCTGGTCACCAACCGCAACCTGCTGGTGGTGGCCGACGTGCTGGTGCTGAACCAGGGCTGGGCCAACGCGAACCCCACCCAGGCCCAGGGCCTGGTGCACGGCCTGCTGCTCGGCAATCGCCTGGTGCGCGACCAGCCGGATGCACAACTCGCCATCATCGGCAAGGCGTTCAGATGGGATGCGGAGAAGACCAAGGCCGAACTCGCGCGGGTGCACCTGAGCAACCTGCCCGAGAACCAGGCGTTCTTCGCCGGCACCATCGATGCCGCCGGCAGCTTCGGCGGCATCTACCAGTCGGCCGTGCTCGCCTATGGCCGCGGCCTGATCCCGGATCCCGCCGATCCCGATCGCTTCCATGACGGTCGTTGGCTCAAGGCCGTGGCGGAAACGGGCGAGTTCAAGGACCAGAAGATCGCCATCGCGCCGATCCGCAGCGGCAGCACCCAGGCCCTGGAAGGGACCGCCCTGCTGTCCAAGGACATCCGCTTCCTGTTCCAGGCCAACGACGCCGCGCTCGACCTCAACCAGCCCGAAAACCGCGACTATTTCGAAGTGATCCGCCGCTTTCTGCAGGTCAGCCCCGGTTCGCAGGTGCTGCTGCGCGGCCATGTCGACAACTCCAAGATAGAAGAATTCCGGAGTCAGGGGGGCGAGTCATACGTGCGCAAGATGGCGCTGTCGGCGATGGACCTGTCCAAACGCCGCGCCGCCGAGGTCCGCCGCCACCTGATCGAACAGTTGCGCCTGGACGCGAACCGCATCGAGACCGTCGGCCGCGGCTGGGAGGAACCCCTGGGCGCCGTGGCTGAGGCCAACCGCCGGGTCGAGGTGCAGTGGTTCACCCTGGAGTGATGCCTGCACGGAAAGGCCGTTCCACCACGATCAGACAGGGCGAGATGGTCGGTCTGCGCGAACGGATCGCCCCCGGGCTTGGCCCACCCGACTCGCAGCCGAGCATGCACGACCATGTCCAACCTGCACCTACCCGCCACGTCGATGCTCCTGATGGCTGCGTTGCTGCCGATGTTCCCGAGCGGGATGTCCGCAGCCGAAGGCACGCTGCTCAATCCCACCAAGCGGACGTATGCGCAGGAGCTGATCCGCCTGCCGTTCGCGGCCCCGGAAAACCCAGGCACCTGGGTGGTGACCGAGGACGGCAAGCCGATCCCGTTTGAACTCGTCGGGAAGGACGTGTGGATCTCGACCTCCTTCGCCCCCGGCCAGCGCCGCGCCTATGCCACCGTGCCGGGAGTACCCGCCGCCACGCCGGCGCAGGTGAAGCTGAACCGCGAGGGCGCGGACTGGATCCTCGACAACGGCAAGGTCGCGGTGCGGATCCCGGCCGCGACCGACCGCGAACGACCGCACCCTGCGCCGATCATCGGTTTCCGCCGCGCCAACGGCCCGTGGCTTGGAAAAGGCTGGTGGGATCAACCGCCGCAAGCGGCCCGGTTCTCGACCACCGCGATCGGCCAGGCCGGCGCGGTGCTCAGCCGCGTCGTCGTCCGCTATGATTTCGCACCGCGCATCCCAGGCGAGAAATCCTGGTATGAGGCCGAAATCACCCTGGCGCCTGGATGGGATCACGTCGAGGTGGTCGAGCGTTCGGCGCTGGGCCGCAACGACGGCTGGCACCTCGACCTCGCCTGCGGATGGAAGCCGACCCTGGGCATCAGCAAACCGTTCAGCGAGGGCTTCTGGCCGGCCGAGGATGGAGTGAAGGCCCCGGCGCCGCAGCGCGCACTGACCGCCCCGGCGGGCCAGCCCTACCAGGACCCGTCGCTGTTCATCAACCTGGTCCCGCGCTGGAACCAGCACAGCAAGGACGGCTGGTTCTTCGCCGCCGCCGATGACGCCACCGCCGTCGGTTGCCTGGTCGCGCGCGCCGGGTCGTGGGACTGGCCGCACGACAACGCGATCGCGGTGCGGGTGGCGCCGACCGGCGACCAGGCCCGGCTCGACCTGCCGACCTGGCGCGGGCAGCGGCGCTGGTTCCTGCTCGTCGGCGACCGCGCCGTGGCCGACAAGGCGCAGGATTACTGCATGCGCCATGCGGTCGAACCGCTCGACAAGCTCAACCGCGATTTCATCCTCGACTGGCCCGGCAAGGATGGCCCGGCCACCGCCTTCAGTGGCGAATGGATCTTCGCCGGCGAGATGAACCCGACCGGCTTCATGCGCAACCGCGCGAAGAAGCTGCTGGCGAAACCGTTGACCGTCGGCGACCTCGGCCTGCTGACCAACACCCAGGTGCTGTTCCACGCCGACACCTACGGCAGCTACTGGAACCATTGGTCCCCGGAAAATCCGAATTTCTTCAGCGATTTCATCAAGGTGCCGGTGCTCCAGATGGCGGGGCTGAAGGAGCATCCGCGCTACAAGGAACTCGTCACCATCGCGGTGGCGAAGATCCGCGAGGATCTCTACCACTCGGTCACCCTGCCCGGCGGGGCCGGGCAGGAATGCCCGGGCTATCAGGGCGGCGGCCTCGGCGTCATGCGGGCGATCGCCCCGACCTGCGTCGCCAATTTCGGGTTCGACCCCCTCGCCGACGCACGCTACCTCGCCGGCGTGCTGTTCCTCAAGAAGATCAGCCAGCCCGACGGCGCCATCCGCCGCGACCTGCCGATGGGCGATACCCATCCGGGCAAGGACGGGCCGAAACCGGTCGAGGTCACCGCCGCCGAGGCCGCGACCTGGACGAGCGAGGAGTTCCCCGGCTTCGGCGCGATCCTGCGCAATCATCCCGGCACCCCGGACGAGACGCACCTGGCATTCAAGGGCGGGCCGAACCGCTGCCATTACCACGGCGACCAGCTCGCGATCCACCTCTGCTTCGGCGCCAAGCCGGTCGCGGTCGACCACCATTGCAGCTACAAGCCGCGCGCCGGGCAGGAGCACATGCACAACCGCCTGTCCTTTTCCAGCGCGGAACTGCCTTGGGCCAACATGGATGGCTATGAACGCATGCTGGGTTGGAAGACCGGCCCGATCGCCGACATCGCGGTGGCGCAGGTCGAATCAAGCCGGCTGCGCGCGGTCGCCGCGCTGCCGCCCGAAAAGTGGCACCAGGAATGGCCGCTCGCCAAACTTGCCAAGCCGCTGGTCTACCGCCGCACCGTGATCCTGCTCAAAGGCGCCGCCGACGGCAAGGACGCGGTGGTGCTGCGCGACCAGTGGACCGGCGCCGAGGCGCTGACCACCACCTTCAACCTGCATGTGCGCGCCAACGCCCTCGCCGACCAGGGCGCGGCGGCCCGCTTCGACGAGGAACTCGTCGCGCATCGCCTCGTCCCCGCCGCCGCGACCTTCGCCGTGCTGCCGTGGAAGCACGCGAATGGCGGCGGCGAAAGCACCCAGGGGCTGCGCTGGTCGGTCACCACGGCTGAAGGCGAGTTCCTCACCGTGCTCCTGCCGGGCACAGCGAAGGCCGAGGTGAAGGCCATTCCGGGCGGGGTGCAGGTGGGGAGGACGACGGTGATGGTCAACGGGTTCTTCCCCGATCTGGCCTACGAACCATCCCAGCCGCTCACCGCCGTCGCCATCACGGGCGAAGGGAAGGGCGAAACCCTGCGCTACGACGAGTTGAGCCTCGACCGCCCGCAGGGCGACATCGGCCTCTTCGTCCCCGATGCCGGCTATCCCTTCGGACCCATCCCCGACTGGCTGATCAAGCAGCGCGCCAGCGCACCGCGGCCGGATTGGGCGCGCTGATCCGCGGATCACACGGCCGACCGGAATCCGCACGGATCCCGGCGCCGGCATTGCCGGGACTGCGTTCACCCGCAGATTGACCAGGCGCGATCGGGACATCCGGCGCGCTGACGCGTCATCCGCGAGGAGCCCCGCATGCCCCGATTCCGCACCCTGGCCGCCGTTTTCGCCCTGGCCGTCGCCGGACCCGTCTCCGCTGGCGCGGCCGCGGCTGAAATCGGCTTCGTCGAGGAGTTCGCCCTCGCCGAGGATCGTCAACGCACCCTGGCCGCCCTCGTCCCAGGCACCGAGGACCATTTCTATTTCCAGGCCCTGGCCTGGCAGCACGCCGGCAGGCTGGCCGAGGTCGACGCGCTGATTGCGCGCTGGGACACGGCCAAGCCGGATTCGGGCCTGTCGCCGCGCATCAAGCACCGCCAGGCGCTGCTCTGGCTGGAACGCGATCCGGCCAAGGGCCGCGAACGGCTGCGCGAACTCCATGACTGGTCCCTGGAAACAGCCCCGAAGAGCGCGCCCCGTGCTCCGCTGACCCTCGATCTGCACCAGCTGCCGAGCGAACTGGCGCCGCCGACCTGGGCCGGAATCGTCGCCGAGGGGCGCACCACCGCCGCCATGCGGGGATTCCGCGGGGCGGCGCTGGAAAAGCTGCTCGGCGAGACGCTGACACACGAGGAGCTGGCCAGCCTGCTGCCGCTTCTGGTCAGCCCCGACGCACCGCAGGCCTTCGCCGCGCTCGCCGCCGAGTTCGACCGCCCTGACGGCCCGGGCCTCGGGGGTCGGCCGGTGCATGCGCTGCTGACCCTGGACCAGCTGCAGGAACTCGGCCGGCGCAACGAGCGCATGCGCGGCGACCCGGCCTGGGTGGTGGCGGTGCTGCGCCGGCTGATGCCACGCGACGGCGCGGGCGACGACCGCCGCGAACGCCGGGCCGCGCTCGACCGCTTCTGGGCCTTCCTCGCGCCGTTGCCGATCCAGCACAACCCGCTCAAGGCGACGGTGCTCCACCACCTGCTGCTCGACGATGAGCGCCAGGGATCCTTCGTGCGCGACCGCGTGCTGACCTACCTGCGCCTGCCGCGCCAGGCCGCCTGGATCGCCGAAAGCTGGAGCAGTCGCCAGGATCTGCGCTTCCCCGCCGATCCGAACGCCAGGGCCGATGCCGCCCTGGGCCTGGCTGATGCGGGCGACGACACCGCGCTGGTGCGCCGGGCCTGCCTGGCGCTGCTGGGCAGGGATCCCGCCGATCCGGCCCTGACCGAGGTGCTGGAGACGCGCTGGCTGGCGCGGCTGCGCGCCGAGGCCCTGCTGACCAGCGGCCAGGGCGACGCCGAGGCGATCGTGCGCGGGATGGACGACCCCGCGGCCGTGCAGGAGCTGCGCGACCGCGTCGATCTCGAACTCGCCCCCGGCAATCCGGAGCGCAGCCCTGCGGACACGGACGTCGTGCTTGAGGTCGATCTCAAGCATGTGCCGGAACTGCTGGTCCGGGTCTGGCAGCTCGATCCGCTCGGACATTACCTGCGCACCGGCACCGAGATCACGGATCCGCAGCTGACCGGCCTGCAACCCAACCACGAACGCCGGTTCAGCTACCCGCAGCCGCGCATCCTGCGCCACCGCGAACGCATCGCCCTGCCCGAGTGCGCCGGCGCCGGGATGTGGGTGGTCGATCTGATCGGCAACGGCCGCGCCGCCCGCGCCCTGATCCGCAAGGGCAGCCTGGACCTGCGCGAGGAGATCACCGCCGCCGGACACCGCTTCACGGTGCTCGACCCGGCCGGGAGGCCCCTTGCCGACGCGCGCATCCACGTCGGTGGACGGGAATTCCAGGCCGGCGCCGACGGCACCTGCACGGTGCCGTTTTCGAGCGCCCCGGCAAAGACCCCGGTGGTCGCCAGCCTGGGCCGGCTCGCCCGGCTGGATCATTTCGAGCACCGGGCCGAGAGCTGGACGCTGGGCCTGGGCGTGCACCTCGAAGCCGAGTCCCTGCGCGCGGGCGGTCAGGCGACGATCGCGATACGCCCCCGTCTGGGCGTGTCCGGGGCGCAGGCCCCGCTCGCGCTGCTGGCCTCCAGCACCCTGACCATCACCGCCACCGACCGCCAGGGCGTCAAGAGCACCACCGAGGTCCGGTCGCCGAGACTCGACGACATCGAGGCGTTCGTGCAGCCGATCGCCCTGCCGGACCAGGTGCGCCAGGTGCAGGTGAACCTGCGCGCGACGGTGCGGAACCTGAGCCAGGGCAGGGACGAGACGCTGTCCGCCGACTGGATCTGGCACGCGAACGCCGGCCTGGACAGCGATCGCATCGGCGGATTCCAGCTCGCGCCGTCGGCGGATGGGCACGCGCTGATGCTGCTCGGGCGCAGCGGCGAACCGATCGCCGGACAGGCGGTGGACCTCGCCGTGAACCACCGCTGGCTGGAAGCGCCGATCCGGCACAGCCTGCTTACCGATTCCCAGGGCAGGATCCGGCTGGGTCGGCTCGACCGCGTCGACTCGATCCGGGCCACGGTATCCGAACCCGACACGGCCCGGTTCCACCTCAAGGGCCAAAGCCCACCCGTCTTTCGCCTCGGGCAGTTCCTGACCGGCGGGACGGACGACCTGCACCTGCCCGCGGGCATCCCCACCGCGATCCCGGTGGACGGCGACCTGCCGCCGCAGGTGCGCGAGCGGTTCGTCCTGTATTCCGTGCGCGGCGAGGCCCCGCTCGCCGACCTGACCCGTCTGCTGTCGGTCAAGGACGGCGCCCTTGCCATCGCCGGATTGGAACCCGGCGACCATCTGCTGATCGACAAGGAGACCGGTGGGCGTCGTCGGCTGCGCTGCGAACCGTCCGCCATGAGCGGCCTGCTGCATGGGGGTCAGCGGTTCCTGGAATCCCCTCCCCCGGTCCTGGTGATCGCGCCGACGGCCGGGATCCAGGGCGACGCCGTGCGCATCCGCGTCCTGGGAGCCGATCCCGACACCCGCGTGCAGGTCGCCGCCGGACGTTTCCTGCCTGCCATGCCGCTGGATCTCTCGGGAGAGCCCCGGCCGGGTGCCGCCTGGATCGAACAACCACCCCGCAACGTGTTCCTCGCCGCCCGCGAGGTCAGTGACGAGGAACGCTATGTCCTCGACCGTGGGCGTCATCCCCGCCGGCCGGGGGTGATGCTGCCGAAACCGGAACTCCTGCTGAATCCCTGGGATCTGACTCCGTTCATGGCGATCGGCAGTGGCGGGGGCGGCAGCGGGCTCTTCGGAGCACGCCATGGCGGCGGACGGAAGCGGGCGATTGGCATGCACGGAGGCAGTCGGGGATCGGAACGCGCCCCTGCCGAGCCCGATCCCATGGCCCTCGACTTCCTGGCCACCCAGGCCTTCACCGCCTACAACCTGAAACCGGATGCCGACGGCTGGGTGGCGATCCCGGCCAAGGATCTCGGCGACGCGACCCGGCTGCAGGTCCACGCCAGCCATCCGCGCGGCGGCACGACGCGGCTGCTCACCCTGCCCGACCGGCCGCTGGCGGTGCGCGATCTGCGCCTGCGCCAGGGCCTGGACCCGCAGACGGTGTTCATCCGCCAATCCAGCCTGATCAGCGTCCCCGCCGGTGGAAAGGTGGAGATCACCGATCGCGCCCGCGCCCGTTGGCGCACGTTCGCCACCCTGGCCGAGGCCTGGGCGCTGCTGGGCAACCTGATCCCGGATCCGGTCTTCGCCGAGTTCGCCTTCCTGACCCGCTGGCCCGGCCTGAGCGAACGCGAGCGGTTGGACCACTACGGCCGCACCGCCTGCCACGAGGTCGACGTGTTCCTCTACCATCGCGACCGGGCGTTCTTCGACCGGGTGGTGAAGCCCTACCTCGCGCACAAGAAGGCCAAGGATTTCATCGACCGCTGGCTGCTCGACGAGGACCTGGCCGCCTTCATCCGGCCCGAGTCCCTGGAGCGCCTGAACGCGGCGGAGCTCGTCCTGTTGGCCCGGCGCCGGCCGGACCTGCGCGACGCGATCCGGCGCCGTCTCGCCGACCGGGTGGCGGTGCAGCCGCAGGATGACGCCAGGCGGCAATTCGTGTTCGCGGCGGCCCTGGATGGTCGCGAACATTCGGCTGGCAGACCCCTGCCGCCCCTGCCGGGAACGGCATCTCCAGCCGGACGGTCCGAACTCCAGGCCAAGGCGGGGACGGCCGAAGACCAGCAGATCGTGCCGCCGCCTGCGCTGGAAGCCAAAGCCGCTGCGGATCCGGCCCTGGTGTATTCCACCAGCGACGACCTGAAACAGGTCACTGAACAGCGCCGGCAGCAGCTGTCCTTCTTCCAGACCCTCGAACCGACCCGCGCCTGGGCCGAGCAGCAATGGTATCGGGTCCGGCGCCAGCAGAGCGAGGCGGAACTCATCCCGATCCAGGCGCTGTGGGCCGAACTGGCCGGCGCCGATCCGGCCACGTCGTGGCTGGGCAGTTCGCTGCTGGAGGTCGCCAACCATCACGGCGCAGTGATCGCGCTCGCCCTGTGCGGGCTGCCGTTCACCGTGCCTGCGCCCGCCGTGGCCGACACCCCGGCCGGCGGCATGAACCTGACCTGCGCCGGGCCGACCCTGGTTGTGCTCGCCCAGGTGCAGCCCGCCGCACCGGCTCAACCCCAGGGGCCGGGCGCCCCCGACGTGCTGCTGCTCAATCGCCGGCTGTACGATGCCGCCGAACCGGAACGCAGCGTCAACGGCCGCACCGTGCTCAACACCGTGACCGGTCCGCTGACCGCCTTCCATCCCTATGGTTGGCGTTTCACCCTCACCAATCCGGGCGACCGCGAACGTCGCATCAGCCTCCTGGCCCAGATCCCCCAGGGAGCGCTGCCGTTGGCCGGCAGCCAGGCGGACTGCCATGAGGAACGCACGCTCGGCCCGCAGCAGACGGTGAATATCGATCTGCGCTTCTACCTCGACCGCGCCGGTCCCGCTCCGGCGGCCGGCGTGGGCGTGGGCGAAGCCGCCGCGATCGTGGCCGGCCTTCCGGGAACCGTGCTGACCGTGCTCGCCCAACCGCCGTTCGATCCGGCCTCGTGGCCGGTGCTGGCGCGCGCCGGCAGCGACGCCCAGGTGCTGGAGGCCCTGGCGACCCGCAACCTGGACGACCTCGACCCGAACCTCGCCGCCTGGCGCTGCCGTGACGCCGCCTTCTTCCGGGCCGCGACCGCGACCCTGACCCGCCGGCAGCGGTTCTGCGACCCCTATTGGGAATTCGCCCTGCACCACGGCGACGCCGACCTGCTGGCCGCCTGGATCAGGCATCAGGACTTCTATCTCGAACCGATGCGCATCGCCCTGCACGCCGGCGCGGTGCGGCTGGATCCGGTCGAACGCGGGATCTACGAGCACCTCGCCTACCGGCCGCTGGTCAATCCGCGCGCCTACCCCATGGCCGGGCGGCGCCAGATCGCGAACGCCGATCTGGCCGGGCAGTACGACCGTTTCCTGCACATCCTGGCGCAGCAGCCCCGCCTGACCCCAGAAGACCGGATGGAGATCGCCTACTACCTCCTGTTGCAGGACCGCGATGACGAGGCCCTGGCGCAATTCCGCCAGGCCCGCCGGGAAACGCAGCCGATGCCCTACGACTACGCCGCGCTGTGGTTCGCCCTGCGCGCCGGCGATGCCGCCGCGGCGCGCCGCCTGGCCGAACCCTACCGCGACCATCCGGTGGCGCATTGGCGCGACCGCTTCCGCGCCGCCCTGGCGCAGCTGGATGAACTCGCGGGCGGGGCCGCCGCCGGCGATGCCGGCAGCACGGATCGCGACGTCCGGCTCGCCGCCGCCGCCGCGCGCGAGACCGCGCTGGCCCTGACCCCGGCGGACGACGCCGTGACACTCGACGTGCAGGGCCTGAACTCGGTGGAGCTCCGCTTCTACCGCCTCGACCTGGAACAGCTCTTCTCGCGCACCCCCTTCGCTGATGACCAGGGCGGCCCGCCCCTCGTGGGCATCGCACCGCACCACCGGCTCGAAGTCCCGATCCCCGCGGGAAAGACCTCGGTACGGGTGATGCTGCCGGCCACGCTGGCCGCCGCCAACGTGCTGGTCGAGGCCGTGGCCGGCGCCAAGCGCGCCACCGCCCGGATCCTGCCCGGCGGGATCCAGGTCCGCCTCTTCCCCGATGCCGGTCAGCTGCAGGTCGCCGCCCGCGTCGGGGGCAGACCGGCGGTGGCGGCCTACGTCAAGGTCTTCGTGCGCACCCGCGACGGCCAGGTGTCGTTCTACAAGGATGGCACCACGGATCTGCGCGGACGCTTCGACTACGCCTCCGTCTCATCGGATCTCTCGGGCAAGGCCGCGGTCTTCGCCATCCTGGTGCTGGCGGACGGGCTGGGCGCGGCGGTGCATGAGGTGGCGGCGCCGAAGCGTTAGGAGGGACTGATCAACACACGCCCGGACAGGCCGTACCAGCCTTGCGGTGGACACCGCGTCCTCCGTCCCACGCTCCGCAACCACTGAGCCCATGCGCAACCACGGCAAGCCAACTCCCCTGTGCCTGCGTTGCTGGACCGGCGGCGTGCCATGAAGGTCTGCCCGATCTGCGGGAAACCGGTGGATCCGCCGGGTGCCGGCGCGACCTGCGCCGACTGTTCCCGCTCGTCGCCCGGCCTGCGGCCGATCACCCTGGTCGTCGGAACCGACGCGACCCAGGCGGTGGGTTCCGGTCCCGCCTCCGGGGATGTCGACATCGAATCGGTGGGCGCCCTGGGCATCACCGCCAACCTGGCCCGGGCCGGGATCAGCGGCGGGGTCACCCTCGCCCGCCGGGCCGAAGTCGATGGCCAGCTGACCCCGCCGACCGAACGCAGCGAAGGCCCGCCGGTGCTGGCGGATGCCGGCAAGGGCGTGGCGGAACTGCTCGCCCAGGGCGATGGATCGCGCAAGTACGTGGTCGCGGGCGAGATCGCACGCGGCGGCATGGGCCTCATCCTGCGCGCCGTCGACCGCGACATCCGGCGCGAAGTGGCGATGAAGGTGCTGCTCGACGATGAGGCGGATGGCTCCGCGAGCGAAACCCGCCGTCGCCGCCTGCGCTTCGTCGAAGAGGCCCAGGTCACCGGCCAGCTCGAACATCCCAACATCGTCCCCATCCATGACATCGGGGTCGGTACCGACGGACGCCTGTTCTTCACCATGAAGATGGTGCGCGGCCGCAGCCTCGCGCACGCCCTCATCGACCTGCGCCGGGGCAACCCCAAGGCGACGTCGGATGGCACCCTGGGCCGCCTGCTCGGGGTGCTCGTCGGGGTGTGCAACGCGGTCGCCTTCGCCCATTCGCGCTCGGTCGTCCACCGCGATCTCAAGCCCGCCAACATCATGATCGGCGAATACGGCGAGGTGCTGGTGATGGACTGGGGCCTGGCCCGGGTCGGCCAGACGCGCGCGAATCCGGCGCCGGCCACCCCGGGGGCGGCGCCGGGCGGCGCGCCGAAGGTCGACACCCGGGCGCAGCCGGTGCTCGATCTCGCCGACGAGAAGCTCGCCACCATCGTCGCCGGCTTCCGCACCCAGGCCGGCACCCGCATCAGCAGCGATGAATTGAGCGAAGACGGCACCGTCGAAGGCACGCCGGCCTACATGCCACCCGAGCAGGCGCGCGGCGATCTCAAGGCGATCGACGAGCGCAGCGACGTGTACAGCCTGGGCGCGATCCTCTACGAGATGCTCTGCTTCCGTCCGCCGGTGGGTGGACGCGACCTGCAGGAGGTGCTCGACCACGTCATCGCCGGCCGCATCCCGCCGCCCGAACGCCGGGCGCCCGACCGCGTCATCCCGCCGGAACTCTCGGCGGTGGCGATGAAGGCGCTGGCGAGAGATCCGGCGCATCGCTACCAGAGCGTGATCGACCTGCGCCGCGACCTGGAGCGCTTCCTGGAGCACCGCGCCGTCAGCGCCAAGGCCGACACCCCCCTGGAATCGCTGTTCAAGTTCATGCAGCGCAACCAGGGCGCGACCTGGGCCACCGCGGTGGCGCTGGTGATCCTGCTCGCAGTGCTGGGCAGCGCCTTCGCGGTGAACCTGAAGGCCCGGCACAAGGCCGAGGAGGAACGCACCAAGGCCGAACAGGCGTTGAAGCAGGCACTCGAGCAGACCCAAATCGCCGATGACGAGCGAAATAAAGCGTACGTGCAGCAGCAGATCGCCGAGACCGCCATGAAAAAGCTGGCGGGAGAAATCGCAGCGAAGCTCGACAGCCAGACCAAGGCCGCCCCCGCCCTGGTCGAGAAGGCGCGGCGCGAGATCGAGCGCCGGGATTTCAAGGATGCCCTCGACGACATCGACCTGGCTCTCGAATACAATCCGCGCCTGGCCACCGCCCGGTTACTGCGCGCCCAGCTCATGCTGCGCGACAGCGACCAGAATCCCAAGCATTTCGAGGCGGTGAAGGCCGAGATCGACCTCTACCTGCGCAACACCGAAGACCCCGCCGAGGACAAAGCCCTGGCCGGACAACTCCTCGCGCTGTGCGAACGCGGCTGCATGGAAGGCATGTCCTCGGCCCTGGCCTCCGCCCTGTCGGACATCCTGGTCAAGCAGGGCATGAACACGATCGCCGACGACCTGGCGAAATCCTCCGCCGACAAGATCAAGGTCTACCGCCAGATCGTCAGCACCAAGTGGCCGGGCGCGGGGAAGGCCGAGCGGTTCCGCAGCGACGGCCCGGCCCGGCTCGAACTCGACGGCCTGCGCGGCCGCCACGATGTGTCCGACCTCAGTCCGCTCCAGGGCATCCCGCTGACCCGCCTCCTCCTCGACGGCACCCAGGTCACCGACCTGTCGCCGTTGCAGGGCATGCCCCTGACCCACCTCGACCTGAACGCCACACCGGTGCCTGACATCGGACCGTTGAGCGGGATGGCGCTCAAGTTCCTGCGTCTGAGCGCGACCAGGGTGGTCGACCTGGCGCCGCTCAAGGGCTGCCCCCTGGTCGAACTCGATCTCAGCGATTCCGCGATCGAGAACCTCTCTTCGCTCCAGGACATGAAGACCCTGCGCACGCTCAACCTGAGCCGGACCAGGGTGACCGACCTCACCCCCCTGACCGGCCTCGATCTGGAGACGCTCATCCTCGACGGCACGCCGATCGAGGACATCACCCCCCTGCGCGACTGCGGACGCCTGCTGACCCTGAACCTCAAGGACACCCGCATCTCGCACATCGACTGCCTGGAGGGGTTGAGGCTCATCCGCCTGTTCCTGGAAAATACCCGCATCGCCGACCTGACCGCGATCAAGGGCATGCCGCTGCGCGAGATCACCCTGCGCGGGACGCAGGTGGCCGACCTCGGCCCGCTTGCCGGGATGTCCCTTTCGAACCTCGACCTGGGCGGACTGCCGGTGAATGACCTGTCGCCGCTCGCGCCGGGCGAGCAGGAAAGGAACGGCTCGCGTCCGCTCGCCTTCCTCAACCTCAACGACACCCAGATCACCAGCCTGTCCCAGTTGCGCCGGCTGAAACTGGCGTCCCTGAGCCTCGCGCGCACGCGGATCAGCGACCTGGCGCCCCTGACCGGCATGCCGCTGTCCTCGCTCGACCTCACCTCCACCCCGGTGCGCGATCTCGCCCCGCTCAAGGGCATGCCGCTGACCAACCTCCGCCTCGACTACACCCTGGTCGAGGACCTGTCGCCGCTGTCCGGCATGCCGCTGGGAGATGTCCGCCTGGGCAGGCTGAAGGTGCTGAGCCTGGAACCGCTCAAGAACTCGCCGCTGCGGGAGCTGCATTTCAGTTCACGCCCCAAGATGCCAGGGATCAACATCCTGCGCGACAAGAAGATCATCCGGGTCTACGACTCCCGCAAGGAACCCGGTCAGCACTTCCCCGGCATCGAAGCCTTCTTCAAGGCCTATGACGCCGATCCCGCCAACCGCTGAAGCAGGGCCCCAGCCGCCTGACGAGGTTATCGCCCAGGTGCGATTGCACCCCCGGCACGTGTCCTAACGTCTGCCGCGATGGCCGCCCCGATCACCCTGTCCCGCCGCGCCGAAGCACGCCTGCGCCAGCCGCGCCTGCGCGGGATGTTCCGCCCGATCGACGCGGCCCGGCGCGGGCTCGGCCTGCTCGCGGTCGCCGATGGCGACGGGCAGGCGCAGATCACCTGGCTCGTCGACCTCGCGACCCAGCGCATCGAGGACGCCCGCTTCCTCGCCTTCGGCACCCTCGCCAGCCATCCCCTGGCCGACGCCTTTTCCGAGGCCGCGCGCGGCCACACCGTCGCCGAGGCCTGCCGCATCGATCCGGCCGCAGTGGAAACGCTGCTGCGCGACGATCCCGCCCAGCCGGCGATCGGGCCGGATCCGGCCGCCTTGACCGCATTCCTCGCCGACTTGCAAGCCCGCGCCCAGGCCGCCCTGCCCGGCGTGCGCCTGCTGCCCAAGCCGGCCGAGAAGCCGGTCTACCAGCGCAAGAAGGAGAGCGACTGGGACGCCGCCGACCGCGCCTGGCTGCCGCTGAAGTATCTGAGCAAAGTGGCGAAGGTCGACGCGGTGTTCACCCGCGTCCTGGCCGAGCGCGTGCCCGGCGCCGGCCACGTCGTCGAGGGTCTGCACGACGACCTGCGCATCACCGTGCGCTTCGAGGGCCTTGCCGCCGACCAGGCCGCGACCATCGCCCAGGCGGTGCAGGACGCCCTGCGTTCGCAGCTCCATCCGCAGCTGCTGGTCGAGGTGGTCGACGCCGCCGGAGAGGCACCATGAGCGAATTCAGCGCCGGCGAATACAAGTACGGCTTCACCACCAACGTCGCGACCGAGTCGCTGCCGCCCGGCCTCGACGAGAACGTCATCCGCGCGATCAGCCGCAGCCGGGGCGAACCCGACTTCATGCTGCAATTCCGGCTCAAGGGCTATGAGACCTGGCTCAAGATGGAGGAGCCGGCCTGGGCAGCCGTCGATTACGAACGCATCGATTACCAGGCCATCCAATACTATTCCGTGCCGAAGAAAGCGGATGGCAAGCCGACCTACGATTCCATCGACCAGGTGCCGGCCGAGATCCTGGCCACCTTCGCCAAGCTCGGCATCCCGCTGGACGAGCAGAAGCGCCTGTCCGGCGTCGCGGTCGATGCGGTGTTCGACTCGGTGTCGATCGCCACCACGCACCAGCAGAAGCTCTTCGACGCCGGGGTGGTGTTCTGCTCCTTCGGCGAGGCGCTGCACCAGTTCCCGGCCCTCATCGAGCGCTGGCTGGGCACGGTGGTGCCGACCGCCGACAACTACTTCGCGGCGCTCAACAGCGCGGTGTTCTCGGACGGCAGCTTCGTCTACATCCCGCCGCACGTGCGCTGCCCGCTCGAGCTGTCGACCTATTTCCGCATCAACAACACGGAATCGGGCCAGTTCGAACGCACCCTCATCATCGCCGACGTGGGCAGCCACGTCAGCTACCTCGAAGGCTGCACCGCGCCGAAGACCTCGAAGAACCAGCTCCACGCCGCGGTGGTCGAGCTGGTCGCGCTCGACGATGCCGAGATCAAGTACAGCACGGTGCAGAACTGGTACGCCGGCGATCCCGAGACCGGCAAGGGCGGCATCTTCAACTTCGTCACCAAGCGCGGCGCCTGCCGTGGGCGCAGATCCAAGATCAGCTGGACCCAGGTCGAGGCCGGCAGCGCGATCACCTGGAAATACCCGTCCTGCATCCTGCAGGGCGATGGCAGCGTGGGCGAGTTCTATTCCGTCGCACTGACCAACGGCCGCATGCAGGCCGACACCGGGACCAAGATGGTGCACCTGGGCCGGGACACCCGCTCGACCATCATCAGCAAGGGCATCAGCGCCGACCGCTCATCGAACGTCTACCGCGGTCTCGTCCAGGTGCACCGCAAGGCCGAAGGCGCACGCAACTACACCTGCTGCGACTCGATGCTGGTCGGCAAGGACGCGCAGGCGCGCACCTACCCCTATGTCGACGTGCAGAACCAGGGCGCCCAGGTCGAGCACGAGGCGAGCACCTCGCGCCTGAGCGAGGACCAGCTGTTCTACCTGCGTTCGCGCGGCCTCAGCCACGAGGATGCCGTCGCCGCCATCGTCACCGGCTTCTGCAAGGACGTGCTCGATGTGCTGCCCCTGGAGTTCGCCGCCGAGGCGCGGAAACTCCTGACCCTCAAGCTGGAGAACTCGGTGGGCTGAGCTGAAACCGGGGAAAACACACGGAAAACCATGCTGACCATCACCGATCTCCACGTGTCCGTCGCCGCCCAGGCGGGCCAGGCCGGCCCGCTCGACGTGCTCAGGGGCCTGTCGCTGTCGGTCGCCGCAGGGCAGGTCCATGCGATCATGGGCCCCAACGGCTCGGGCAAGAGCACCCTCGCCAAGACCCTGGCCGGGCATCCCGCCTACACCATCTCCAGCGGCAGCATCGTGCTGGACGGCGTCGATCTGGCTGGTGTCGAACCCGAGGTGCGCGTCCAGCGCGGCGTGTTCGTCGGCTTCCAGTACCCGGTCGAAGTTCCCGGCGTGAACAACGCCGAGTTCCTGCGCCTGGCGTTCAACGCCCAGCGCAAGGCGCGCGGGGAAACCGAACTGAACGCCAAGGATTTCGCCCCCATCCTGGCCGAACGGGTGCGGTTGGCGGAAGCGCCCGAGGACTTCCCCGGCAGGCAGCTCAACGCCGGCATGTCCGGCGGCCAGCGCAAGCGCAATGAGATCCTGCAGATGTTCGTGCTCGAACCGCGCCTCGCGGTGCTCGACGAGACCGACTCGGGCCTCGACATCGACGCGATCAAGGCGGTGGCGCGCGGCATCAACGCCTTCCGCCGCGCCGACCGTGCCATCGTGCTGATCACCCATTTCCAGCGCCTGCTCGACCTTGTCCGCCCTGATCGCGTGCACGTCCTGCAAGCCGGCCGCATCGTGAAGAGCGGCGGGCCGGAACTCGCGGCGGAACTGGAGCGCAGCGGCTACGCCGGCGAAACCGGCACGGGCACCGCGGGATGAGCCTGCCGGTCGATGCCGGCGCCAACGCCGACCTGAAGGCTCGCGCCGCCGCGCGCGCACAGCAACTTGGCCTGCCGACACGGGCGCTGGAGGACTGGCGCTACGTCGACTGCACGCCGTTGACCCAAGTAGCGCCGGCTTCCGCCGGCACGGACGGCGGGCTTCAGCCCGCCGATTGTGCCGACCCTTCCCAGCCGGCTGCAGCCGGCGCTACGAAGGACCTGCTCGTCGTTGATGGCCGATTCCGAACATTGCCGACCTGTCGTCAGATGGACGCTGGCAATCCGGGGATCGAGACGTTGACCGATGTCAGCCAACTGTGGGCGCTGGCCGATCCGGGTGACGCCGTCGGTCTCGCCATCCCGGCCGGCGACCAGCACCTGACCCTGCACAGCCATGCGACGGGCGGCCTCAGCGGCTGGCATCTGCGCCTGGTGGTCGCACCCGGGGCCACTCTTGTCCTTGATTGGGAACACCACGGTACGGCAGCATCGCGCTCATCGTCGTGGCTCGCCCTGGAACTCGGTCGTGGCGCGTCGGTGCGCCTGCGGGAACCCGGGACCGGCGACGCCCAGGTCCGGCTATCCACCCTCACCGCCCGACTGGAGCAGGACGCCCGGCTGGAAATTCTCAGTTATTCCACCGGCGGCGTACTGCTGCGCAGCCGGACCGAGATCGATCTGGTCGGACCTGGCGCCGAGGTCGACTTGGCTTCCATCGACCTGGTCGCCGGCAAACGTCAGGCGCATCGGCTGACCCGGGTGATCCATCGCGCCGCCAACACCCGCAGCCGGCAGGCGATCCGTGCGGTGCTCTCCGATCGCGCCGCCGCCTCGTGCGACGCGCTGATCCAGGTGCTGCCCGGCGCGGACGGCACTGACGCCGATCTGCAGAATCGCAACCTGCTGCTGTCGGCCGAGGCGCGGGCCGACACCCGGCCGCAGCTCGACATCCGCGCCGACGACGTGAAGGCGGCGCACGGCGCGACCATCGGCCAGCTCGACGCCGAGGAGCTTGGCTACCTGCGTTGCCGCGGCCTCGATCCCGGTGCGGCGCGCGGCCTGCTGGTCGGCGCCTTCGTCGCTGAAATCCTCGACCGGATCGGCACTCCTGCGGCGGGATCCCCCCCATGACCCTCGACCTCGCCGCCATCCGCGCCCAGTTCCCCGGCCTGGACGACCCGGTGAAGGGCAAGCCGTTCGCCTACCTCGATTCCGCCGCGACGGCGCAGAAGCCGCGCGCGGTGCTGGATGCGCTCGACCATTTCCTGCGCGCCGAATACGGCACCGTGCATCGCGGCCTCTACCGGCGCTCGGTGATCTCGACCAAGCGGTATGAGGACGCCCGCACCTCGGTGGCGCGCTTCCTCAACGCCAACCGCGAGCAGATCGTCTTCACCGGTGGCTGCACTGACGCGGTGAATCTGGTCGCCTGGGCGTGGGGCCGGAGCCACCTGAAAGCGGGTGATCGCGTCCTGGTCACCGGCATGGAACACCATGCGATGATCGTCCCCTGGCAGATCACCAGTGCGATCACCGGGGCCGAACTCGTCCACTGCCCGATCCTCGACGACGGCAGCCTGGACCTGGAAGCCTTCGACCGCCTGCTCGACGGACGGGTCAAGCTGGTCGGCCTCACCCACGTGGCGAATTCGCTCGGCACGGTGAATCCGATCGCGGAACTCATCCGCAAGGCGCACGCCGTGGGGGCGAAGGTGCTGATCGACGCGGCGCAGTCGGCGCCGCACCGGAAACTCGATGTGCGCCAGCTCGACTGCGATTTCCTGGTCTTCGCCGGCCACAAGGTCTACGGCCCGACCGGCATCGGAGTGCTGTACGGAAAAACCGACGTGCTGGAGTCGATGCCGCCCTGGCGCGGCGGTGGCGAGATGATCGAGAAGGTCTCGTTCGCTGGCACCACCTTCGCCCGTCCTCCCGCCCGCTTCGAAGCCGGCACCCCGCCCATCGCCGAGGCGATCGGCCTCGCCGCCGCCTGCGACTGGCTGGGCGCGCTCGGTTGGGACGCGGTCGAAGCCGCCGAACGCGAACTCTACGCCTACGCCGAATCCCAGCTCGCCACCGTACCGGGCCTCAAGCGCATCGGCACCGCGGCCGATCGCTGCACCGTGCTGTCGTTCACCATGCCGGGCGCGCACCCCGCCGACATCGCCGCCGTGCTCGACATGGAAAACGTCGCCATCCGCGCCGGCCACCACTGCGCCCAGCCGGTGATGACCCGCTTCGGCATTCCTGCGACCGCACGCGCCAGCCTGGGGGTGTATTCAACGCGCGAGGATATCGATCGGTTGACGGCGGGACTGCAGACGGTGGCGAAACTATTTGGGTGAGGTCTTCATGCTGGAATGCTCGAATGGTCGGTAGTGCATCAGTCGTGGTGGTAGCCGGTGCCGGCGAGGCAGGGCCTTCAGTAGCGCCGGCTTCAGCCGGCACGGACGGGCGGCTTCAGCCGCCCGCTGAGGCAACGCCGCTTTTCCCTGATGTCCGGGCGCGACAGACTTCCCGGATGGATTCCACCATGATTCCCGGAGTCTTGACTTGACTCGCCGACCCTCGGCGGGCTGAAGCCCGCCGTCCGTGCCGGCTGAAGCCGGCGCTACAGGATCAGTCGTGGTGGTAGCCGGTGCCGGCGAGGATCGTCGCGGCGCGGTAGAGTTGTTCGATGAGCAGCAGGTGCGCAAGCTGGTGCGGCAATGTCAGCGGTGACAGGCTGAACCGGACGTCGGCGGCGGCGAGGCTGGGCGCGTGGTGACCGTGGGCGTCACCGACCAGGAAGGCGACTTCGCCATGGACCATCGTCCATTTTTGCAGCCTCTTCGCGAAATCCTCGCTGCGGCAGGTGTCGCCGCGTTCATCGAGCGCAACCTTCCAGCGCGCCGAGGTCGGCCACAGGAGCGCATCGCCCTTGGGTTCGCGGTCGCTGATGGCCAGTTTTCCGAAACGGGCGAAGCGCTTCACGTATTCGTCGCGCAGATCGAGGATCTGACGATCGCGCAGGCGGCCGGTCTGGATGACGGCAATCCTCATCGCTGAGAGAGATCCACGGGGTAAGACAAGAGTCCGACAAATCGATCAACATATTGCGCTGTTATCCGACAAACACGTTCGTTTTCTATTGTCGCGTAAAGGCCAATGCCGCCATGCCGGATCAATCCATTATGCTTCCTGAGCAGAACTACGCTTCGAATCTCCATTTCAGTCGCGTCGATGGCGCCTGGCAAAATGAGGAGGTCAGTTTTGCTCTTCCCGATGAGGGTTCGCCATTCCGGAGGCACCCGCGGTCGATCAAACTGCCACACGCCGACCAGGGCAGCGGTCAGACACAAGATCGCCAACCCGATCCACCGCACGTTCACGCCCCGCCATCATCCTTCCCGCCATAGCGGGCGGTGAACTCCGCCGTCCACGCCGCGAAGCGGTCGGCCTCGATGGCGGCGCGCATGGCGCGCATGAGATCCTGGTAGAAGTGCAGGTTGTGGATGCTGACCAGGGTCTCGGCCAGGGTCTCGCCGGCGAAGAAGAGGTGGCGCAGGTAGGCGCGGCTGAAGCCACCGGCGCAGGCGGCGCAGCGGCAGGTGGTGTCGATGGCGTAGCGGTCCTTGCGGAACTTCTTGTCCTTCAGCCGCATCTTGCCGGTCCAGGTGAAGGCGGTGCCTTCGCGCGCATAGCGGGTCGGGATCACGCAGTCGTGCATGTCCATGCCGGCGCCGACCGAGGCGACGAGGTCCTCGGGCAGGCCGACGCCCATCAGGTAGCGCGGCCGGTCGGCGGGCATCAGCGGGGCGGTGTGGCGCACGATGCGGATCATCGCCGCGTGGCCTTCGCCCACCGAGACCCCGCCGATGGCGTAGCCGGGCAGGTCGAGATCGGCCAGCTGCCGCACGGCGCGTGAACGCAGGTTCAGATCCATGCCGCCCTGGATGATGCCGAACAGGCGCTGGTGCGGCTGCAGCGGCACCGCGATGCAGCGCGCCAGCCAGCGATGGGTGCGCTCGACCGAGGCGGCGACGTAGGCGGGTTCGGCGCGGTGGTCGACGCATTCGTCGAAGGCCATGACGATGTCGGCCCCGAGTCGACGCTGGATGTCCATCGAGGACTCGGGCGAGAGCATCACCGGTTCGCCGCCCTCGGCGTCGGTGAAGCGGAAACGCACGCCTTCCTCGCTGATCTGGCGGTCGGGCAGGCTGAATACCTGGAATCCGCCCGAATCGGTGAGGATGGTGCGATCCCAGCGCATGAGCTGGTGCAGACCGCCGTGGCGCTCGACGAGCTGCACGCGTTCGTCGGTACCGAGGTGATACGTGTTGGCGAGCACGACCTCGGCACCGGTGTCCGCAACCTGGCCGGGCATGACGCATTTCACCGCCGCCTGGGTGCCGACCGGCATGAACGCCGGGGTCTCGACGGTGCCATGCGCGGTGGTGAAGCGGCCACGCCGGGCGGTGGCGCCAGGCACGTTGCCGCTCTGGGCGAGAAGTTGGAAACCGAGTGGGGATCCGCCGGGCATGGTCACCGCATGCTAGGACGGCGGCTGGCGACGGAAGCCGTCGTCGAGACCGGGCTGGGCCAGGACTCAGGCGACTTTGCGCGGTTCCGTGAAAGCGGGCGCAAGCAGCTTGTCGATCTCGGGGTCGAGCACGACCGCGTTGATGATGCGGTTGCGCGTCTGCAGGCCGACCCACTTGTCGAACATGTGGGATTTCCCGTGGCTGATCGCGTGCTGGAACTCGTCCTCGGTCACCGGCACCAGGTTGACGCCGGCGGGCTGGGCCGAGGCCGGGGTCGACTGGCTGGTGAACGACGCCGTGGCTGGACGGGCGGTGGCGGGGGCCGGTCCCGACGCAGGCAGCGGGTGCCGCGCCGGGGCGGCCGGCGCCACTGGTGCGGCAGCGACCACAGCCTTGGGTGCGGCTGGTGCCATCGGCGCCGCCGGCTGGACCGGGGCGGTCTGCACCGGCGGGACGGGCGCGGGTTGGGCTTCCACCAGGGCCGGGGCTGGTTTGGCCGGAGCCTTCGGGGCCGTGGCCGGCGTGGCAGGGCCGTCGAACTCGGGAGCGATCGAGGAATGCGATGGCGTGCGTTCCAGGGCGCCGCTGCCGGCGTTGGCGGCTGCGTCTTCGAGCGAGAACTCGAATTCGCCGGTCTTGCTCGGCTTGGGCACCGGCGGGGGCGGGATGATCGCCGCCGTTTCTTCGAGCGAGATCTGCTCGACCTGCACCGGGGCGGGGGTGGGGGGAATGCGGAAGGCCGGGCGCGGTGGTGCGATGACGGGTTCGGGAACCTCGATCTCAAGCGGGGCCTCGGGGGCGGCAGCCGCTGGGGCCTTGGGCACCTGGGCGCTTTCCAGCCCGGTCGGCTCGGCGGCGGTCTCGACCAGCTCAGGCTCGGCCTCGATCTTGAGGGCGATCGGTTCGATGATCGCCGGGGCGATCACCTCGTCGCCGGCCAGGATGTCATCGATATCCTGGATCTCCGGGGCGAATTCGGGCGCGATGTCGGTCTGACCCCGTTGCATGGCGGGGGCGGGCAGCGGGGTGCGGACCTGATGCGGCCCCGAACTGCGGGTCACCTTGGCCATCATCGAGGTGACGCTGGTGGGTTCGACATCCTGGGCGAAGGACAGGCTGTTCTCCTTCGCCTGGACCTTGCCGCCATAGTACTTGTCGATGCCTTGCAGGATCTCGCTGCGGGTCGCGACCACGGTCTTGATGTCGAGACCGGTCTTGCCCTGCAGGACGCGGATGGCCTCGGTGTCGAGCGGATTCACCATCGCGAGGGTCAGGAGGCTGCCCAGCTTATCGACCGGGAACACGCCGTAGAAGCTGGCGTCCTCGCGCGCGATGGTGTCGAGCGCCTTCTTGCGGATCTCGTACTTGTCGACCTTGAGGTGCGGTACCCAGCACTTCTGGGTGAGCGCGTTGACGAGCTGGTCCTCGGTGAGAGCCCCGATGCGCACCGCGGCGACATCGATCGGGAGGTCCTCGCTCGCGGCCAGCGCCTTGATCTCGACCTCCTGCTCGTAGGTGATCAGGCTGGGTTTCCCATCCACCGACAGGCGGAGGAATTCGAGCAGCGCGGCGTCGCCGGTCCGCGTCCCCCCGTTGGACTGCTTGGGCTTGGACACCGCCGACAGGTCGCCGGTGAACTCCGGCGGGGCGCTGGCGATGATCGGTTCGCGGCTCTTGGGGCGCTCGCTGGGTGGTCGCTGCTTCGATGCGAGGCTGAACCCGGTATCCGGTTTTGCCGGGGGCGGGATGGTCGCGACCGTGGCGCTGGCGGCCGGCACCGGGGGCGGGACAGCCGGCTTCGCCGGCGGCAGGCGGTCGCTGTCGCGCTTGCCGGCGATGATCACCTTGCGGCTGTGCTTGCGCTGGGGAGCGCTGTCGGACGAGGCCTTGGCCGGCTCGTCGGCTTTCGGTTTCTTCTTGAAGAGGAAGTCGAGAAAGCCCATGGCGTCTCCGTGACGGTGCAGGTCAGGCTAGCGCTGGAGCGCTGTCCTGCCACCGAGTCTGCCCTCGGCCCGCCCCGAGGCTGGGGTGAATCCGCCAATCCCTGCCCGGCACTGTATTTCCGTATCACACTCGGATGAGCCCGGCCTCGTCCGGGATTGAGTTCCCTGGGGTCGGCGGAATGCTGCCGGGCATTCCTGATGCGCTGACCCGATGCTCTGACCCAATGCCCTGGCCGGTGACACGACCGGGCGAACCGACTCCAGCGAGGCTTCCATGGCGGTCCTGAACTTCGACATCAAGACGGTGACCCTGCCCTCGGGCGAGGACGCCAAGGCGGTGTTCCTCACCGGCTCGATCGACGCCAGCACGAACCAGACCTTCGAAGGGCGCCTCACCGACATCCTCTCGTCGGGCACGCGCAACGCGATGCTGGTGCTGACCAACGTCAAGTACATCAACTCGACCGGCCTCGGGACGATCGTGAAGTGCGTCGACACCTTCCGCGACAAGGGCGGCGACATCAAGCTGGTCGGCGTCCCGGCCAAGGTCATCGCCCTCTTCGAGATGCTCGGGCTGCTCAACCTCTTCGAGACCCACGACACCATCGAGGCCGCGGTCGCCAGCTTCGGCAAGGCCAAGGCCGCCGAGGCCAAGCCCGCCACCGAGGTGAAGTTCCCCCTCCAGTTCAAGCATCCGATCACCGGCATGGGCCTGAACGTCAGCCAGGCGGGACGCTTCAAAGACCCGCGTTCGGGCGACTACTTCAACGTCGGCAGCGACGGCACGGTGGAGTTCTACGAGATCAGCAAGGTCCGCCTGGTCGAGGTCAAGCTGCCCGCCGATCTCGCCTTCGCGCCTGCGGTGGGCGCGCTCGCGCTCGCCCTGGGAGAGCGCTGCCAGCTCCAGCCGCAGGTCGCGACGGCGATCCAGCGCGCCCTCGACGAGGTCGCCGCGATCATCAAGCGCAATGCGGTCACGGTCGGCGAGACGGTCACCTTCTTCCTGGTCGGCAACCAGGAGAAGCTCCAGGTCGGCATCGTCAGCCATGGCAACGCGCTGGCGGTCAAGAAGGACGACCCTGCGCTGAAGGCCCTGGAATCGATATGCGACGAGGTGAAGCACCTGCCCCTGCCCTCGCGCGGCAACCTGCTGTCGCTGCTCAAGCGCGCCTGAGCCAGCTGATTCCGCGATGATCTGCGACCGCGCGAACGGGCCGGCCGAGCCTCCGTCGTCGGCTGACGCCTTCTTCATGCGCCAGGCCCTGGCCGAGGCGCGGCTTGCCGCCGACGAGGGCGAGGTTCCGGTCGGCGCGGTGGTCGTGCATGCGGGCCGGGTCATCGGACGCGGGCGCAATGCGTGCGAACGCCTGCAGGATGCGACCGCGCACGCCGAGATGGTCGCGATCACCGCCGCCAGCTCGGCCCTCGGTTCGTGGCGGCTCGAAGACTGCACGCTCTACGTGTCGCTCGAACCCTGCCCGATGTGCCTGGGCGCCTGCCTGAATGCACGGGTGAAGCGCGTCGTCTACGCCGCGCGCGAACCCAAGGCGGGCGCCTGCGGCAGCGTGGTCGACCTGCGGGCGCCACCCGGGTTCAACCATGCGCTGGAAGTGGCCGGCGGCGTGGACGCCGAGGAATCCGCTGCGCTCCTCAAGGGATTCTTCAGGAAACTGCGCGAACGCTGAGCCGGGCTACCGGTTGCGGGCGGGATCGAAGGACGGGATCGGCCCGTACCTGGTCTCCTTCGCCGGCTTCTTCCCGGGTGCCTTGTCGGGATCGACCAGCTTCAGGTTGGGTTCGACCACCACCGCCGTGTCGCGGTTCGCCTTCCACCAGTTCTGCCAGGCCTCCTTGAGCTGCTTGCCGTTGACGCGATGCCATTCCGACCAGATGCGCAGATCGGCATCGCGGTCGAAGTCGTCCTCGGCGCGCAGCGGCACCGGAGGCAGGCCGTTGGCGCCGGTCGGCTCGCCGGCCTTGGGGATCTCGCGGTGATCGTACATGAATTGCAGGGCATGGTCGGCGCGCATGGCGACGAGCGGCTGGGGATCGTCGAGCACCGCGATCAGCGGTTCGGTGCTCGGCTTGGTGCGCACCGCCTGGAGCACCTCGACGATGCCCATGCGGATCGACCAGTCGGTCGAGGTCTTGAGCGCCTCCCACAGCGTCGCCTGGATCGCCGCCCCGCGCGCGATCAGGCGGTCGCGCGCCTGATCATAGTCGACGCTGCCCTGGAGATCGTCGGGATCCTTGCCCTTGGCGAGTTCGGCGATGTCCCGCTTGGCCTCGGCGATGCCCTTCTCGATCTTGCTGCTCTCGCTGAGCGTGCTGTTGTAGGACAACGGGTCGTCGCGGCCGCAGCCGGCCAGGAGCAGGCCGCCGGCAAGGATGGCGGCCAGCGACGCCCGGCGGCGCAGCGCGAGGAGGGCAGGAGGCAGGACACCGCAGATGGACCAGACGGGCATGGCGGCCTTTCGTGCGTGGTCCGCATGGTCGCCGACGCGTCGGCGCTGTCGAGCGGGCGCGGAAGCGGCCCCGGAACGCGTCTGCCATGGTGTCGCGCAGAGGGATTCCAGGCCAGGCTCCGCATCTGACCGGGATGGAGGACCATGGCTCCGGTCCGGCGGGGGATTAGCGTTCCGGCATGTCCAACGACCCCGGCCTCGACCGCGCCCGTCGCGACGCCCAGGCCCTGCATGCCCGGGTGCAGCAGGAGGCCGCCACCGCGCTCGCGGCCGAAACCGCCGCTGAACACGTTCCATCCCGTCTCGCCCCGCGCCTGGCGCAGGCCGCGGCGGCGCTGGCCGATGCCTATTCCGCGGCCAGCCCGGTGCGCGACCAGCACGCCTGCAAGCGCGGCTGCTCCTTCTGCTGCTATCAGCCGGTACGCCTGACCGCACCCGAGGCGATCACCATCGCCGAGATCCTGCGCGCCAATCTGCCGGCCGAGTGGCTGGTCCGCTTGCAGGCCGTGCTCGACCAGCGCACCCGGGGTCTGGCCGGCTTCGGCGTGGCGGACTACCGCAAGGCCAGGATTCCCTGCCCGTTCCTCGATGGCGCCGGCGCCTGCGGCATCCACCCCGTGCGGCCGCTGGCCTGCCGCGGCCTGAGCAGCGTCGACCTTGCAGGCTGCCAGGCGCACTACGTCGATCCGGCCAAACCGCAGCCGCGCATCGACCAGCTCGCGTATTTCAGCACCAATGCGGTGCTGGAGGCGTTGCGCTCGACCTGCCGCGAACGCGGTCGGGACGCCACGCTCTACGAGCTGCATGCGGCGGTCGGCCGCGCCCTCGCTACCGCCGACGCCGCCACGCGCTGGGCCGCCGGCGAGGATGTCTTCGCCGACTGCCTGGCCCTCGACGCGCCGCAGTAGCTGCGGGTCTCAGTAACGACGGACGAGTTCGGCGCCGGGATAGAAACGCGCCAGGATCGCCGCCGCGTCGGATCCATCGCGCGCCATCTGCCAGGCGCTGATCTGGCTGAGCCCGACGCCGTGGCCGTAGCCATGGCCACGGATGATCAGCCGGCCATTGGCCACCGCGCAGGCGTCCCAGCGCGTCGACCGCACCGTGCCCGAGCCCAGCAATCGGCGCAGATCGACGGCAGGCATGATGATTTCACCGCCATGATGCCGGATCTGCACGGTCCTGACCCGGCCCGAATCCGCCTCGCGGCTGGCGATGTCCACGGCAGTCACCGCGCCGACCGCAGGCTTTGCTCTCTCGGCGCTGTTCTGCGCCGCCCAGGTGCGCACGGCCTCGGTCACCGCCTTGAGCGGGATCTCGGTCGTCCAGTCCTGGTGCAGCGGCAGGCGCAGCGCCACCGCAGCGCGGGCGCAGGCGGGATCATCGACCACCGGCATGACCGGCGACTGCGAGGTGATCCCATCGGGTGCGCGGTACGCCGGCCACAGGTTCGCCGCCGATTCGGTGCGCCCGCCGCTGGCGGCGTGGAAGCGCGCGAGCACCGGCTGGCCGCGATACCACAGGACCTGGCCGCGCGTGGCGGCGACCGCCCCCGCCGCCGCATCGGATTTCGCCGGCACGCCGTGGTAGGCCATGTCGACGCTGAAATGGTGGTGGAGCTGCCAGGGCTGGTCGGAGGCCGCCATCCATCGTGCGGCGGCGTAGCTGCGCGCGGCGATCGCCTGCGCCGCCAGCGCCTGGGCCGGCCAGTTCGGATTCATCTCGACCCCGACCACCCCGGCGAGATAGCCGTCGAGCGGAATGCGCTCGATGAGCGCGATGCCCCCGGCCGGGTTGCGGTGCAGCACCGGCCGGCCGGCGAAGCGCAGATCCTTGTCGCTGCCGTCGGGACGGGCGCGGAAACGCACGCCGTTGGCGGTGGCCGCCTCGATCACCACCAGCGTCGCGGAGACCGCATGCCCGCCGATGCGCCATCCGCCCGGATCGATCTCGGCGGTACAGCGCCCTGGCGCCAGCGCGCGGCCATCCGGCAGCGTCGCGCCGTTGGGCAGATCGAACACCAGGCGCCGGCCCTGGGCGAGAAGGACGCCGATCTCGGGTTCGCGCTCGAAAGCGGGCAGCTGGCGGGGTACGGGCGGCGGGTTCCCGATCGTCGGCCCCGGCGAACCCTTCGACCCTGCGGTGGCGACGTCGCCGGATAGCGGACCGGGCGCCGATCGCACGCAGCCGGCCAGCAGCATCAGCGCGACCCCGAGCAGCCCGGCTCTGCTGACGGAACCCAGGGGCGACGTCACGGCATCTCCACCGTCGTGGTCCACCCATCCCAGCCCATCTCCACTCCCGGCGGCAGGCGCGCCTGCCAGTCGGCCCAGCGCACCTCGGGCGCCATGTGGGTCAGCACGGTGCGCCGGGGCCTGAGCCGCGCGATCACCGCCTGCGCCTCGGCCCAGCTGAGATGCGTGGGATGCGGATTCTCGCGCAGCATGCTGAGCACCAGGAGATCCAGCCCGGCCAGAAGCGGATCCGCCGCGACCGGCAGTTCCTTGAGATCAGTCAGGTACCCCAGGCTGCCGCAGCGCCAGCCGGTCGTGCGACCGGCCGCACCGTGGCTCATCGCGACGGTGGTCACCGGCAGGTCGGCGACGGTGACCTGCCGGCCATCCTCGACCGGGACGAGTTCCAGGGCCGGCCGGGCGTGGCGGTAGGCATCTTCATAGGCACCGAAACAGTAAGGGAACATCTGGCGGAGCTCGTCCAGATGACGGCCATCGCCATAGATCGGGATGCTCGCCCCGGCCATCAGCCGGTTGAGGTGGCGCAGGTCGTTGAGCCCATGGCAGTGGTCGGCGTGGCAGTGGCTGAGCAGCACCGCATCGCAACGCACCAGGCAGTCGGCGGGATACGACCGGCCGTCCCAGGTGCGGAAGGGATCGGTGCACTGGTGCGCCAGATCCGGCCCGGCATCGAAGAGGACGACCTCGTCGCGCGGCCCGAGCAGCGCCGCGCCCGACCGGCGGCGGCGGTCCTTGGGATCGGTCGACCACCAGCTTTCCAGGCCCCAGAGCGGATTGCCGTGCGAGGTGCCGCAGCCGGTGAGGACGAAGCGCCAGGTGGAGGGGGTGGTGGCCACGACGCGCGCGAGCATGGGTCGGCAGGCGAAGCAGCAAGGAGTGACACGCGCATCCCAGCGCTAAGGACAAACGGAAGGATCGGCCACAAAGAGCACAAAGGACACAGGATTCGTGATGGCACTGTTTGTTCAGGTGGGTGGCGTTCGACGCCGGTCCGCTCATCCTGGTGGATGCCGAATCTCCTCCTTTCTGTGGTCAGCGTTGAACGGACGATGGGCGGCGACGCAGCGCTGGCCTGGACGGGCGCTGTTCCATCATGCCGCCACCTCCATGACGAATCCCTCGCATCCTTCCGCCCCGGATCCCCTCGCCGTCGACGGCACGCTCGACAGCACCGCCCTGCGTCTGCTGCTTGAACGCGGGCACGTGATGTCGGCCACTCCTTTCGCTCCCGGCCAGGTCCAGCCGGCCAGCCTCGACCTGCGCCTGGGCGCGGAAGGCTTCCGCATGCCCGGCTCGGTCCTGCCGCGGCCGGGGGAGAACGTGGCGGATCTGGTGCGCGGGCTCGCGCTCGAACCCATCGACCTCTCGCGCCCCACCTGCCTGGCGCGCAACCAGGTCTACGTCGTGCGCCTGCGCGAAAGCCTGCGCCTTCCGCCCGACATGCAGGGCTACGCCAACGGGAAGAGCTCGACCGGCCGCATCGACCTCGCCACCCGCGTGCTCTCCGATGGCAGCCAGCGCTACGACCGCATCTCGGCCGGCTACCAGGGCGACCTCTGGATCGAGCTCATCCCGCGCAGCTTCAACCTGGTGGTGTCGGCGGGGATCAGCCTGAACCAGATCATCTTCTACAACCACCGCCATGTGCTCGACCACGAGGAACTGCTGGCGCGCCACCGCCGCCAGCCGCTCCTGCGCCTGGGTGATGGCAGCGTGGCGGGGCCGGACATGATCGCCGATGGCCGGGTCATGATGGGCGTCGACCTCGACCGCGACCGCATCGGCTTCGTCGCCAAGTCGAGCCACCGGCCGGTGGTGCTGGCCGATCTCGCCGCGCACCGCGCCGAGGACTTCTTCGCCCCCGTGCCGCGCCCGAGTTCCGGCCTGCTGTTCCTGGAAAAAGACCGCTTCTACATCCTCGCCACCGCCGAGCGCGTGATCGTGCCGGCCGACCTCGCCTGCGAGATGGTGCCCTTCGACCCCACCGCCGGCGAGTTCCGCGCCCACTACGCCGGCTTCTTCGACCCGGGTTGGGGCATCCACGGCGAAGCCACTCCGGGCGCCCCTGCGGTGCTCGAAGTCCGCCCGCATCAGGACGACCTCATCCTGCGCCACCGCCAGCCGATCTGCGCCATGGCCTTCGAAGCGCTCCAGCGCCCCTGCCAGGAACTCTACGGCACCTGCGGCAACACCTACGCCAGGCAAGAGGGGCCGAGGCTGTCGAAGCATTTCTCCTGAAACCGGATGGCCGCCTCCGTTCCTGGGGGTGGCGCCTGCACGGTCGTTCAGGGGGCGGCGGGCGAAGCCGCCGCATCCCACCCCAGCATCCCCTCGACGCTGGTCAGCGGTTGTTCGACCCCGTTGACGACCAGGCGCGGGCTGCCGGTCGAGCGCAGGCGCAGCGCGCGCAGGCCGCCCCAGGCGTCGATGCGGTCGGGGGCGAGGCGGATCCAGGCATGGTCGGCGATGGTGAAGGATTCGCCGTCGCTGGCGAAGGTGGCCGGTTCCTGGGCGGCATTGCCGGCGCGGATGAGAACGCGGTCGTCGATGCCGGTGCCGGCCTTGCCGGTCACCGCGATGGCGACCCCATCTGCCGGGCGGCCGAAACGGACGATGCGCTCGATCCGGCCGGCATTGATCCCGCCTTTGAGCGGTTCGTGCACGGCGGCGAAGCAGGTCGCGGTGGCGGTGCGGGTGACCAGGAGTTTCACGCCGGGTTCGGCGGCCTGCAGGCCGGGTGGCCGACCGCTGAGAAGCACCGTGCCCGGTTCGCCGAGCATGGTGACGCGCACGCCGACGGCCTGGGCGGCGTCGACCGGCGCATCGGGGGCTTGCAGCAGGATGGTGGTGCTCCAGGGGTCTGCCCCGGCGTCGCGGGCGCGCAGGTCGCCCAGGTGCTTGCGCGGCAGGGCCTGCTCGCGGATCTGGTTGTCGGCGAAGCCGGTGGCGGGTTTCCAGTTGGCGGCGTGGGCGGCAGGGATCGCTCCCGCCGACTGCACATGCCAGTCGTAGACGTGTTCGCGGCTGCCGGCGAGCCAGGTCACGTCGATCAGGTAGTCCCCGGTGAGCACCATGGCGCGCTCCAGGTCGACATCGGCTGCGGCCGGGCGGAAGGCGCCGGCGGCGCGCACCGCGACGAACCTGGCCGGGCCGGTCAGGCGGCTGCGGATGCGCTGGTTCGCGGGGCCGTTCTCGCCGTCATCGACGGCCTGGACCTGGAGCTCATCGACGACGATCGCGCTCGCCTGGCCGCGTCCATGATCGCGCCAGGATTCGTTCCCGGCGTAGCTGGCCGCGGTGCGGCCCAGGCGTTCGTAGATCAGCCGGTTGTTGGCGACGAAGTCGAGGATGCTGAAGAGGTCGTGCGGCGCACGCGCCGCAGCGGTGCCGAACTGCAACGCCACCGCCGGGCGCGGGGATTCCCAGTAGGCCGGGCTCTCCTCGGCGCGCAGGAAGGCGAAACCGCGCTCGCGCGCGACGAACGACGGCGCCGGCGGCGGCGCGACCTTGGCCGGATCGATGGGGCCGAGGCCGAAGAGCAGCGACGGCACGTAGGTCTCCTCGCTGCGTCGGCGCAGGTTCGCGAGGAAGTAGTCGAACCCGGCGGTGGGGAAGCGGCGATGCCCGGCCTCGCACCAGAGCGGCGCGGCCATCTTGGGGATGGCGCCGAACGCTTTGCGCTGCACCCAGCGGTTGTCCTCGTGGCCGACCAGCCAGGCGCGGCCGGCATCGCCGAGGGCGACGAGCGGGAAGCTCCAGCCGCCATCGGGGCGCACGATGCCCGGCAACGCGACCTCCACCGGCGCGGCCAGGATCCGCCCCAGGCTCGCGCCGCCCTTGCCCGTCGCATTCCAGCCGAGGACGCCGAGACCCAGGCGTTCCAGCCCATCGCACCAGAGGACCATCGCGCCCAGGTTCGAGGCGAAGGCGCCGCTGTCCTCCATGGGGAAGCGCCCATCCACGACGTAGCGGTCGAGGAACCACTGCCAGCCGCCCGGAGCCGCGGCGATGCGGCGGATCTGCGCCTCGTCGCGCAGCGCCACGGCGAAGACATGCGCGCCGATCATCGCCGGCCATTGGCTGGAGGGCTGCCAGCCGGTGCGCGGCCGGGCATGATCGCCGTCGGTCCAGACCTCCGGGAAACCGGCGCAGGCGTCGATCAGCGCCCGCGCGGCGATCTCGACGCCATTGCGCTCCTCGGGGCTGAGCAGGTCGTAGAGCAGATCGTAGCGCAAGGCGTCAAGCGTATGGTCGTCGTTGCCGCTGGCCGGGGCGGTCTGGCCGATGAAGCGGAGGAGTTCCTGCCTTTCCCGCGCCCCGGCGGCCTGATCGCCGAGGACGGCATAGCGCACCAGATTGAGCATGGCCGGATTGCCGGATCCGACCCGGGCGTCGAGTTCCGCCGTGCGCGCCAGCTGCTTCTGCACCTGCGCGTCGCCTTTCGCCCGTTCGCGCAGGGCCGCGAGCTCATCCGGCGACCAGATCAGGACCGGATGAGCGGGCGACGGTGGTGGCGTTGCCGGCGCCGGGATCTCGCCCGCCACGATCAGACCGGTCAGCACGACGAGGGCGCATGGCACGAAAAGCCGCATGCCCGGTTGTCCGGGGGCCTGCTGCGGCGGCAAGGACGGGTTATCCACCACCCTCCCCGGCCTGGCGCCGATTCAGGGTTTCGCGGGCCGATCCTGCGGGCGTTCCGGCAGCCGGAGGCCGGCGAGCACCAGGAAGAGCGGGATCTCCTTCGCGGCGAGGTCCTCCGCCCCCGAACGCGGCCCCTTGGTGCCACGCCGGTGGCTGCACAGCTCCTCGGCCCCGGTGATGGCGAAACCGGCCCGGCCAAAGGCATCCAGATAGGTCGCCAGCGGACGATGGAACGACAGGGTGCTGCCGCTGTCGTTCCGGCTCTCGCCGGCGCCGGGCCTGCCTGCCCCGGCTGCCTTGCCGGGATTGATGACGATCGGCACCTGGTTCGGCGACAGGTAGGCGTCGATGCGGCGGTATTGCACGCCGAAGGTCTCGTCCCAGCCCCAGGTCGAACGCTTGGGCACGCGGAAACAGGGATGGCTGAGCACCACCACCAGACGGCCCCAGGCCTTCACCAGCGCGGCGGTGCCTTTCAGTACCTCGGCCATGCGATCGACATCCTGCAGCGCCATGACCAGGGCGGCATGGTCGAACGAACGGTCGGTCACGCTGGCGGTGAGGTCGCGCGCATCGCCGACGACGTAGGCCTCGTGCGCCGAGGCGCGTTCGCGCGCGCTCGCGATCAGACTCGGGCTGGCGTCGACGCCCAGGCTGCGCACGCCGATCGCGGCCAGCGCCCGGCCGAGCACGCCCTGGCCGCAGCAGACATCGAGCACGCGCTCCTTGGGTTTCGCCTCCAGGCGGCGCAAGACCGAGGGCAGGATGAGCTTCTGGTAGAAATCGTCGCCGCGGTCGCCCTGGTGCGCGTCATACCAGCCGGCCTGGCGCTCCCAGGCGGTGGCAGCGGCGGGGGTGCGGCGCACGCGGGCGTCGCGCTTGGGGAAAGGCTTGGGCATGCCGGGATGCTCGCCTGGAGGTCGGCTGCGGCAATCGCAGGCGTTCGTCCGGATCCAAAGCCGGCGGGACGTCGGGGTTCCCAGGAGGCCGACCCGGGCAATCACGCCATTGCCAAGCAGCGTCGGGCGCGAAGGTGCGCGCATGCGACCGATCCTCATCGTCGGCGGCGCTCCGCGCCTGGCCGTCGACGCCATCCGCTACCTGTCTGTACGCGCCACCGGCACCACCGCGCGCGCCCTCGCCGCCCGGCTGCGCCCGCGCAACCTGCGCGTCGACCTGCTGCTGTCGGATCCGGGCGGCGACGCCGCGATGCGCTTCGACGACCGCGAAGGGCTTGAGGCCGCCGTGCGCGCCTGGATCGACCAGCATCCCGATGGCGTCCTGGTGCTGTCCGCGGCGATCAACGATTACCGCATCTCGCAGGTCGAGGTCGTCCGCGCCGGCGTCGCCACCGCGGTCGTGCCCGGCACGAAGATCGCCTCCGGGGCGGATGAATTCGTGATCCGCCTCGTCCCGGCGGAAAAGCTCATCGACCGCCTGCGCTCCTGGGGCCTGGTCGGCCCGATCGTCGGCTTCAAGTTCGAGGATGCCGCCACCGTCGTCGAATCGGCCCGCGTGCTGATGCAGCGCACCGGCGCCGCCCTGGTCGGCGCCAACAGCCTGTGCGGCTCGGTGCACGCCCTGGTCAGCGCCACCGGGGTGGATCCCTGCCACGACCGCACCCGCTTCCTGGACGGGATGGCCGACGGGATCGCCGGTTTGGCGCGCTGAACCTGTTCCGGGGCCGACCCTTGCACGCCGCCGCTTGCCCCCGGACGGCCCCGGCGCCGACGGCTGACTTGCCAAACGCGGATTCAGGCTAATCTTCGCGCCCCCTGTTAGGAGCAGTCCCCGCATGATCCGTGTCGAAGCCCGCGCCGGCGAACCCCTGGAGAAGACCCTCCGCCGCTTCAAGAAGCGCTGCGAGAAGGAAGGTCTGACCAAGGACATCAAGAAGAACCTCTACTACGACAAGCCGAGCGAACGCCGCCGCCGCGAGTCGCGCAAGCTCGAAAAGAAGATCGCCCAGGAAAAGCTGGAAGCCAAGCCGCCGGTCCGCTGATCCGTCCCCGGGGACATCCCGGGCCGATCGCACCATCGACCGCCATGCCGCCCTGGCTGATCGCCCTCGATTCCTGCCCCTCGACCAGCACCTGGGCGCTCGACCACCTTGAGGCCCTGGCGCATGGCGCCGTGGTCTGGACGCAGCGGCAGACCGCCGGCCGCGGCCGCGATGGCCGGACGTGGTATGCCCCGCCCGGCGTCCTCACCGCCAGCGTCGTACTCGACCTGCCTGCCGCCACCCGCCCCCGCACGCCGGGGGCGTCGTCGTTTGCGGCGGAATCCCCCCTCCCCCTCGCCGCCGGTCTCGCCGTCGCCCATGCCGTGGAAGACGCCTGCCCCGGTCTGCGCGTCGACCTCAAATGGCCCAACGACTGCCTGGTCGACGGCCGCAAGCTCGCCGGGATCCTCGGCGAAGCCGCGCCGGGCCGGGGCGGCCGCCCGCCCCGGATGGTGGTCGGCATCGGCCTGAACGTCGACCCGAAGTGGGACCTCACCCCGGATGCCCTCGCCTTCGCTGCGACCCGCCGCACCACCAGCCTGGCCGAACTGGTCACCGGCGACCTGCCCGCCATGCCCGACCTGATCAGCGGCCTCCGCCGCTATCTGCTTGAAGCGGCTGGACTCATCTCCGCCGGCGGCTGGAGCCAGCTCGCGCCCGAAATCGCCGCGCGCGATGCCTTGCTCGGTCGCACCGTCACCGTCACCGACGGCGACCGCCGCATCTGCGGCACCGCTGCCGGCCTCGACGACGCGGGCCGCCTGCGCATCCGGACTGCCGATCACGGCATCGTCATGGCTGCCGGAGGGCATGTCGAAGAGGTCGGGCCGGTGCCGGTGGTGCCGTAGGTGCGGATGACGCCACCTCCCATTCATGGCAATCGCCAGCACCACAGAGGGGCTCATCGCCCTGGATTGCGCTGGCCCTCCATTGCGCCGGCTTCAGCCGGCAAGCTTGATCGAGGCGCATCAACCCAGGCTTTTCCCGTGTTTCGTGCACTAGGGTCCTTGAATGAAGATCGTTTGACTCAGGAAGTCAAACTTTCGCACTGGTTGGGTCCGTGCGGGTCCAGGGGCGAGGGCCCCTGGCGGGGCGTAGCGGGGCAGCGCCCCGCGAGGAGCAATCCCCCGAGGAGCGAAGCGAGCGAGCGGGGACGGGCTTGGTTCCGCGCAGCGGAACTCGGTGGCGCAGCCACCGTCGCCACAGGTCGATCCCCGCGCAGCGGGGACATGCGCAGCATGCCAGCCGCAGAGCGGCGCAGTCGGGCTGGGGCGCAAGCCCCGTTGGTTATCCCCATGACCACCGCAGATCGGCGGGCTGAAGCCCGCCATCCATGCCGGCTGAAGCCGGCGCTACGGTACTTGCCATGACCGGCTTCCAGGAACCGCACCCCGACCTGATCTGCCCCAATCCGGGCGGGCCTGACGATCCGCTCGGCGAATCCGTGCTCGATCCGGCGCTGCCGGCGCTGCGGGTGTTCAGCCCGCGCGACGTGCGGGTGGTGATCGGCCGGCACCAGGATCCGCTCCGCGAAGCCGACGTCGCCGCCTGCCAGGCCGACCACATCCCCATCCATCGCCGGGTCTCTGGTGGCGGCACGGTGGTGCTCGCACCCGGCATGGTGGTGGTGGCGCTGCGTCTGCCCAACGACCGCCTGGGCACGACGGTGTGGTTCGACCTGATCAATCCGCATCTGATCGCCGCCGTGCGCGACGCCGCCGGGCCGGCGCTCGTCACGCACCGCCTGGGCGATCTCGCCGTGGTCGGAGCCGACGGCCGTCTGCGCAAGGTCCTCGGCGCCAGCCTGCGCCAGACCTCGCGCCTCGTCGTCTACCTGGGCGTCTTCCTGGTCGAGGACGCGGTGCCGCTGATGGAGCGCTACCTGCGCCACCCCAGCCGCGAACCGGATTACCGCGGCGGCCGCAACCACCGCGATTTCTGCGTCGGACTGGGCAGCTTGGGGGTCTCGATACCGGCCTTGCAGCACGCCCTCACGCAGAAGCTGACCGTGCTGGATCCGGACGGCGCAACCCGGCCACCCACCTGAACCATCTGCGCGCCGGCGTTCCCACGAAGGCCGGCTTCGGTGACGCCCCGCCGGGGCGCCTTGTCGCCCGCTTGGCCGTGGCGGGCCCGCTGCGAAGATGTCCGCATGGCCACCCCGACCGCACCAACGTCCGACAGCCGTCCCGAACCCCGTTCCCGCCTGGATGCGCTCGGCCTGCCTGCGTGGGCGAACGAGCTGATCACCCAGTACGAAAGCAACGCGACGAGCCAGTTCATCCTCTACGGCAACGTCAACGACCGCTTCCTGCTGCCGGCGTTGCCGCAAGCGGGCGTGCGGGTCATGACCGGTTCGGGCGCAGGAGGCGCTGGCGGCGACGCCAGTGCCGGACTGGGCACGCTGATGGACTTCCTGGTGAAGGTCCTGATGCCGCGCTTCGAGGTGGTGCTGACCTATGATCTCGGCAACGGCCTGAGGGTCGAGCGCGGCAACGAGGTGTTCAGCCAGTGGCCGCGCCTGAAGGAGAGCCCGAACCTGCCGCGCGCCCCGCGCGAGGCGATCGAGACCGCCACGCACTACCTGCGCTACTGCGTGAACCTGGCCCGGCTCGGCCGCACCGGGGCGCGCCCGCCCCAGGTCGGGATCATCATCCGGTCGGCGGATCTGGTCCTGCCGGCGGGCCTGGGCAATGCGAGCTACGAGCTGAGCGCGCTCGCGAGCCTGATCCGCGACTGGGCGGCGGATCCGGCCTATGCGGATGCGCTGGTCGCGAACTTCCTGATCAGCGACAACCTCAACGACCTGCATCCGCTCGTCGCCGGCAATCCGCGCGCGTTGGCGGTGAAGATCCCCTTGCCGGTGGCCGACGACATGCGCCGGGCGCTGACCTTCCTCGCGCCGACGTACCCCAAGGCGCTGGCGCAGGTGCCGGTCGAACAGGCGGCGCCGCTGCTGGCCGGGGCGACCCTGGTGTCGGTCGAGGGCATGCTGCGCACGCGCGAACACACCGGCAGGGCGCTCGCCGGCGACGATCTGCTGGGCATCAAGAAGGCGCTGGTCGAGAAGGAATGCGCCGGGCTGATCGATTTCATCGATCCGAACGCGGGCGGGAAGAAGCGCTCGCTCGACGACGTGCAGGGCCAGGAGGCGCTGAAGCGCTGGCTGCGCCAGGATCTCGCGCTCTGGCGCGCCGGCGACACCGAGGCCCTGCCGATGGGGTATCTGCTCTGCGGCCCGGTCGGCACCGGCAAGACCTACATGGTCGAGTGCCTGGCCGGCGAGGCCGGCGTGCCGGTGGTGAAGCTCAAGAACTTCCGCGACAAATGGGTCGGTTCGACCGAGGGCAACCTGGAGAAGATCTTCCGCCTGGTGCAGGCGCTGGGCCGCGCCTTCGTGTTCATCGACGAGGCCGACCAGGCCCTGGGCAAGCGCGACGGCGGCGCCAACGACGGCGGCATCGGCGGCCGCATCTATGCGATGATGGCCGAGGAGATGTCGAACACCCGCAATCGCGGCAAGGTGATCTGGATCCTGGCCTCGTCGCGGCCGGACCTGATCGAGGTGGATCTCAAGCGCCCCGGCCGCGTCGACGTGAAGATCCCGCTCTTCCCGACCGCCTCGCCGGAAGAGGGCTGGGGCCTGCTGGCGGCGCTGTGCAAGCGGCGCGGCCTGGTGCTGGGCGAGGGCGCTTTCGCCGCGCTCAAGGATCTGGTGCCGGATCTGCTGACGCCGGGCGCGGCCGAGGCGTTGGCGGTGAAGGCGTATCGAGCCTCGCGCACCAGCGGCGCGAGGAACGAGGCCGGCAGCACGACGACCCCTGACCCGATCGCGGCGCTGCGGTCATGCCTGACCGGCTACCAGCACCCGGTGGCGCGGGCGGTGATGGACTTCCAGATCGGCCTCGCGGTGGCCGAGGCGAGCGACGTGGCGTTCGTGCCGGAAAGGTTCCGCGCGCCCTGAACCGCAAACCGCCGGACTTCCCCGATCCGTCAATAGATCTGCGGGTCGTTGTGGACGCCGAGCCGTGACGGCAGGGTCGAGATCGCGCCGCTGAACAGCGCGGTGCTGCCTGAGGTCACCGCCATGGTGTCCTTGTCGCTGCGGTTCCAGACGGTGGTGGTCCTGCCGTCGATGACCGCGGTCCAGAGCGCGGTCCCGGCGGTGACGGTGGTGGTGCTGCTGGTGTTGCTCTGGCCGTCGGTCCGTTCGGTCTTCAGGGTCAGCTGACGCGTGCCGCTCAAGGACCAGATCCGGTCGGTCTCGCCGGACTTGCTGCTCCGGCCTGACAGCGAGATCCCGCCGCTCGGGGTCGACACGGTGGCGATGGTGGTGGCCCTGGCCGGGGTGCTGGTGGCATCGGACTTCGTCCACTGGAGATCCAGGCTGACCGAGATCGTGCCGCTGCTGAGCGTCGCGGTCCAACCGCTGACCGGGTCGGTGTAGCCGACCTGGCTCGACAGCGAGATGGTCAGGGTGACGACCTTGGATCCGGTGATCCCCGTCGGCCAGCTCGGCACGAAGGCCTCCTCGCTCGGGGTCAGGGTGAAGGTGCCGCTGGCGTCGCGGAACTTGTCGATGCTGCCGTTGCGGGCGTCGAGCGAGACGCTGCGGGTGACGCTGGTCGGCGCGCGGGGCTCGAGGGAGCGGGTTGTCAGGTTGCCGTCGGTGCCGAGCGCGATGGTGTCCTCGACCGCCGCCTGGATGAGCGTCGTCACAAGACCGATCGCCGCCGCGGGCGGCTGGGTGTCGGCGGCGGCCGGCGGCGGATTGGACCCGTCGGGAGTCAGCGGCACCACCTCGCACCCGGCGAGGAACAGGACAGCGGCGGCGAAACCCAGGACGCGGACGGGGGTGGACATGGGGCGTGGCTCCGCCGGGGAGTCTGGACCGGCCGCCCCGCTGGCAATCGCGGCCGCAGGGCAGGTCCGGGGGTGGATGGGGACGTGTCACCGCGACGCAGCCGCGACCCGAGGATGCGGCGGTCGAACTGGCGGCGCGGGAGACCGGCCCCATACCACCCTGAAAGCCGGCATCGAGCAGGGAGAAGCCGAGGAATGGAGAGGCCCGATTCAGGGTGGACATTACCGATGATCCGCCAGCACGTTGATCAGCCCAGGAACCGCCCCTGATGACCGGAAGCAACCGATCCCCAGGAGACACCAGGACTTCGTGCGGAGCGACGGCCCGCGGGTTCAGACTCCATGCATTTCACGCCCCTGGCTTGCTCCGTTCCGCCGTGCCCCCTGTTCAACCGAGTTGTCCCGGATCACCCTGCGGTCGGCTTTCCCCGTGGGGATCGTCCGAACACGCCACGGTAGACGCGGGAGAGGTGGTAGCGGTCGCAGAAGCCCAGTTCGGCGGCGACCTGGCCGAGGGTGGCGCCCTGGCCGAGCCGGCGGCGGGCCGACTCGAGCCGCAGGTCGCGCACATAGCGGGCGAAGCTCGTCCCGAAGGCGGCAGGGAAGCGGTGCGAGACGAAGGACGGGGACCGTCCGATCGCCCGCGCCAGGCCGGCGAGGGTCAGCTTCGACGCCAGGTGGGCGGCGATGTGGCGCCGGGCCATCTCGGCCCACGGCTGCACCGGACGACGCAGGGCGGCGTTGACGGCCAGGTGCTCGGCCAGCCATTTGAGCAGTTCCGCGAGATCGCGCAGCCGGGTCTGGTCAGCCGGCGGCAGGCGTTGCCTGAGCCGCTGGTGCGCCGCGCTGCGATCGGCGGGCGGATCGTCGGCAGGCCGCAGCTGACCGAACATGATCGCCCCCAGATAGGCCCCATCGCGGCCGTACAGCGGGATGACGCCTTCGACCAGGCCATCATGGCAGCGGTAGATGCGGATCTGCCTGCCGCGCTTGGCTTCGTGCAGATGCCGGCGATCGCAGGCCAGGCAATGCGCGGCGAAAGCCGGGTCGCTGCGCCGGGCGGCGCAGTACGAACTGAGCGGCTTGATGTCGAAACCATCGGCTTCGACCCCGTCGAGGTCGAAGAAGGTGACCCGGATGTCGAACAGCCGCCGCAGCAGGTTGAGGGCCGAGGCGAGGTCGGGGCTGGCCTCGCGCAGCAGCCCAGCGGTGGCATGATCCGGCATCGGTGCCGGATCATCTATGACCTGACCGCGTTGTCCATCGCGCGCGGAACCGGTCGGCGAGCATGGCCCCATGACCACCCAAACCGATACCGCCCGTCTGATCCGTCCGCCTGTGCTGGCCCCGGCCGCCTGCACGTTCGCCATCCTCCTCGGCAACCGGGGATTCTTCTCGCCCGCGTGCATCGCCGGGGCGCGCACCGATCTCCTGCAGGCCCTGGCGACGGCCGGCCATCGCGGACTGTGTCCGCCCGAAGGGCTCATCCGCCACGGCGCGGTCGAGACCGCGGTCGAAGGCCGGGCCTGGGCCCGCTGGTTCGCTGAACACAAGGATGAATGCGACGGCGTCATCCTCTGCCTGCCGAATTTCGGCGATGAGAACGGGGCGGTGGCGGCTGTGCAGGACTGCGGATTGCCCATCCTGGTCCAGGCCTATCCGGATGAGCTCGATCGCATGGGACCGGCCACGCGCCGGGACGCGTTCTGCGGCAAGATGTCGGTCCTGGATGTGTTCCGCCAGTTCGGCGTGAAATTCACGACCTTGAAACCGCATGTCGTGCATCCGCTGAGCCCGGCCTTCCAGGGGAATCTCGCGCACTTCGCGGCGGTCTGCCGGGTGGTCAAAGGGATGCGCCGCTTCACCGTCGGCGCCATCGGCGCCCGCACCACGGCCTTCAAGACCGTCCGCGTCGATGAGGTCGCCCTGCAGCAGGTCGGGGTGACGGTCGAGGCGACCGATCTGGCGGATCTGATGTCCCGGATCAGATCCCTGGCCGACAGCGACCCGGCGGTGGTGGCCAAGGCCGAACGCCTGCGTGGCTACAGCAGTTTCGCCCAGGTCCCCGCCAAGGCCTTTGCCGCCATGTGCCGGCTGGGCGTCGCCATCGACCAGGTCGCGGTCGAGCTGGGGTGCGACGCCATCGCCCTGCGCTGCTGGATCGAGCTGCAGAAGGAGCTTGGGATCTCGCCCTGCGTCCTGCTGTCCGAGCTCAACGATCGCGGCCTGCCGGCAGCGTGCGAGGTCGACATCGGCAATGCCGTCGTCATGCGCGCCCTGCGCCTGGCGACGGGGGGGCAGACGACCCTGCTGGACTGGAACAACAACTACGGCGACGACCCGGACAAGGTCATCCTCTTCCACTGCGGTCCGGTGCCGCAGGGCCTGATGCTCGGCAAGGGCGAGGTCACCGACCATGTCCTGCTGCAGCCGGTGCTCGGCCAGGGTTGCAGCTATGGCTGCAACACCGGGCGCATCCGGCCGTTCGACTTCACCTATGGCGGCCTGACGACCGACCGGGGCCGGGTCGAGATCTATCTCGGCCAGGCCGCCTTCACCTCGGATCCGGTGCCGGCGGATTTCTTCGGCTGCGCCGGCGTGGTGCGCTTCCCCGGCCTGCAGGACATCCTGCTGACCATCGCCCGCCAGGGCCATCGGCACCACGTCGCGCTGGCCCCGGGTCAGGGACGTGACGCCATCGTCGAGGCGCTGGGCGGCTATCTCGGCTATTCCACCACCTGCTTCGCGTGAGCCGGACATGCCCCTGATCACCGGTCGCGCCGAGGTCCTGGCCCAGTACGGGATGGCCGCATCACGAGGCTGGACCCTGCCCTGCTTCGGCACCGAGAACCTGACCACCAGCGAGGCCTGCCTGGCTGCGGCCCAGGAACTGGCCGAATCCCGCGGCTGGGCGCGCATCCCGCTCATCCTCGCCCTCACCATCACCTATGCCCACCGGCCCCAGGCGGTGCTCTACACCCATTCCCGGTGCTGGGATACCGGCCTGCGCCTCGCCCTGGCCGACATCCAGGTGCTGACCCGGTCGGACGGACCCTACCCCCGGGTCGACTGCATGCTGCACCTTGACCACGCCCAGCACGACCGTGACCGCACCCTGCTCGAACAGTGGGATCTCTCGGGATTCAGCTCGGTGATGTATGACGCCTCGACCCTGCCCTTCGCCGACAACTGCGCCGCCACGGCGGATTTCGTCTCGCGCCGCGGCCACGAGCTGGTGATCGAAGGAGCCTGCGACGAGATCATCGATGCCGGGGGCGGTGAAGACTCGCCCTTGTCGTCGGTGGCCCAGGCCGAGGCCTTCGCCCGGACCGGCGTCGACCTGATGGTGGCGAACCTCGGCACCGAGCATCGGGCCAGCGCCTCCACCTTGCGCTACCACGGCGACCTGGCCCGCCGCATCAGCCGCGCCGTCGGGCGCAAGCTGGTGCTGCATGGCGCCAGTTCGGTCGATCTGGCCCAGGTCCGGGCCCTGTTCACCGACGGGGTGGTGAAGTGCAACATCTGGACCGCGCTCGAACGGGATTCCAGCCCGGCGCTGATCGAAGCCCTGACCCGGAACGCCGGCAAGGCCGTCGGACCGCGCGCCGCCAAGCGCCTGGCCTACCTGGGGCTGCTGGGACCCGCCTGCGACATCGAGGCCCAGGCCGCCCTGTCGCATTGCACCACCGCCGCGCGCCAGGAGATCATCTTCGCCGGCATGAAGGGCATCGCCGGCAACTACCTCGCCCAGTGGTACCACGAGCACGCCATGGTGGCGAACTGATGGCCACCATCGGCCTGGATGTGGGCACGAGCGGAGCGAAGGCCCTGCTGGTCGACGGTGACGGCGCGGTGCAGGCCCGGGCCTCACGCGGGTATGCGATCTCCAGCCCGGTTGCCGGCGCCGCCGAGCTGGATCCCGGCACCGTGCTCGCCGCAGCCGAAGCCGTGATCGCCGAGGTCGCGGCCACCGCCCCGGGGGAAGCCACGGCCATCGGCATCAGCTGCCAGGGCGAGGCCGTCGTCCCGGTGGATGGGCAGGGTCGGCCGCTGGCGCCGTTCATGGTATCGAGCGACAGCCGGCCCGGTCAGGTCATCGCCGCGGTGTGCGCTGAAATGACGGCGGAGGAGATCTACCGCCGGACCGGCCATACCCCGGCGACGCTCTTCACCGTGTTCAAGGTGCGCTGGCTGGCGGACCACCAGCCGCAGCTGCATGGCGCCGCGCACCGGTTCCACTGCGTCGAGGATTTCCTCCATCGCTGCTGGGGACTCGATCCGGCGATCGGATTCCCGCTCGCCGGACGCACCCTGCTGTTCGATGTGCGGAGCGGCGGCTGGGATCCGGACCTGTGCGCCCTGGCCCGGATCGGTCCGGACCAGCTCGCCCGTCCGCTGCCCAGCGGCACGGTCGTCGGGCGGCTGGGACCGGCCGTGGCGGCCCGCCTGGGGGTCGGCAGCGGCTGCCGCATCGTGACCGGGGGCCATGACCAGGCTTGCGCCGCCCTGGGCGCCGGGGCGGTCCGTCCGGGCCAGGCGGTCTATGGCTGCGGCACCGTGGAATGCATCACCTCGACCTTCTCGACCGCGGTGTTCAGCGAGGCCCTGCGCGCGGCCAACCTGTGCACCTACCACGCGGCGACGCCGGGATGCTGGGCCTCGGTCGCGTACAGCCTGACCGGGGGCAATGCGCTGGAATGGTTCCGCTCGATCTGCGGTGGGATCGAACGCGATCTCCTGCTGGGGGAAATGCGCGCCGGGCCATCGCCGGTCCTGGCCCTGCCCTACCTGACCCCGAGCGGCACCCCCTGGTTCGATGCGCGGACCGCCGGGGCGCTGACCGGCCTGCGGCTGGACAGCACGCGCGGCGACCTCGTGCAGGGTCTGCTCGAAGGCGTCGCCTACGAGATGCGCCTCAATCTCCAGATCCTCGCCGCCGCCGGACTGGCCGTCGATGAACTGCGCGCGACCGGCGGCGGGGCGCGCGACCGGCGGCTGTGCCAGCTCAAGGCCGACGTCATCGATCGGCCGCTGGCCCTGCTCGCCGAACCGGAAGCCGGCTGCCTCGGCATGGCCGCGACCGCCCAGGCCGCCGTCATCGCCGCCGACCCGGCGCAGGTGGCCGCAGCCTGGGCGCGCACGACGGCGACCATCGAGCCGCGCCCGGGCCACCGCCGGGCCCACGCCGAACGCTTCGCCGCCTACCAGGAGCAGTACCGTGCCCTGGCTGCGCTGGCGCGCCGTGGCGATCGGGACCCGGTTCCGGCGTCCACCCGTTCCAACGGACTCCAGGCGTCCAGGGGCTGACCTACACGCCCCGTTCGCGGCTGGCTCGCGGCGAGCAGCCGAGATGGCGACGGAACATGCGGCTGAAATGGAACGGATCCGCGAAGCCGGTCCGCCGCGCGATCTCCTGCACCGGCAGGCCGGTTCCATGCAGCAGTTCCTGGGCATGGCGGAGCCGCAAACGCAGCCACCAGGCGCCGGGGGAGATCCCCAGCGCGGCGCGGAAGCGTTTGCGCAGCCGCTCGGCGCTGATGCCCTCGCGGCGGGCGAAGACGTCCAACGACCGCCTGGGATCGCCCAGCCCCTCCTGCATCCAGCCGCAAGCCCTGCCGACGAGATCATCGCGGGCCGGCGTGGCGTCGCCGGCACGACGGCGCCACGCGAGCACCAGCAACGCGTGGAGCGCCAGATCAGCCCGCACCTGCCAGCCCGGCGGCCGGGTCAGCGACAGGCCATGGAGCTGTTCGCACCAGCCGACCGCATCGGGATCGCCGGGCCAGCAGCCCGGCGGCGGGATCAGCGCCCGGCCCAGCCGGGACGCGACCGCCAGCGGGTCGTAGATGATCCAGTATTCGGTCCACTGCGTCCCCGGATCGGGCGCGAAACGGTGCCAGCGCCCCCCATGCAGGCTGAGCAGGTCGCCGGTCGACACGACGCGCTCCTCGCGATCCTCGCCGGCCCAGGTGCCCCGGCCGGACGCGATCAGGTTGAGCGCCTGATGGTCGGTGATCCGGCCGGTCCGGGCGAAGGGCGTGGAGGAGCGATCCACCGCAAGTCCGACCATGAGCACCAGCGGCTTCGGCTCGTCATTGGCCATGGCGGCACTCTGCCGAAATGACCAGAAATGCCAGGTCCGCGACCAGGACACCCATGGATGTCCTGGGTTCGTCAGGGTAAATGGCATCAATGAGCGCAGCCCCGCTTCTGCTGGAAGCCAATTCATCCAGGCGAATCCCGATCCTGCTCTACGCCTCGATGGCCTGCGGGGCTCTCGCCAGCGTGGTCTGCGCTCCGGCCCTGATCCTCGCCCGCATGCAGGATCTGCAGGCCGGTCCCGCCCTGCTGCTCATCGCGGGAGCGTTCCCCGGACTCGCCGGGCTGGCCACCGCCTGGTTCGCCCCGGATTGGCGCCATCCCCGCCGCGTGGCCATCGGCGCGATCCTCCTGTTGCGCCTGGTCGTCATGATGGCGCTGGTGCTGGCACCGCGGGTCGGCGGCGGGGTGTGGGTCGTCCTGGTCTCCTCTGCGATCGCCCAGGTGCTGGGCCTGCTCGCCGCGGCCGCGGCCCTGGCGTGGTTCGCCCGGCTGCTCGATCTGCGGACGCGGACGACGCTCGGCAACCGGCGCAACGCGCTGGGATCCGTACTGGGGTTCGTGTCCCTGTCCGGCGCGGGGCTGCTGATCGCCAGCGGTGAACCGGGGTGGTTGTTGCTGGTGGCCTTGGCGTCCTGTTTCGCCCTCGCCGACCTGCTGCTGCTGCTGGCCCTGCCCGAAGGGGATGCCGCCCCGGCCGTGATCAGGCACTGCGCGGCGCAATCGCCTCGCGACTATGACCGGTTGTGGTGGCGTCTGCATGCCGGGGGCGCCCTGGCCTCAGCGGCGGTGCTGCCGCTCCTGGCGTTGCATGGTGCGACCGCATCCGGGATGACGCTGGTCGCCGCCGCCGCCACGGGCGGAACGGCCCTGGGCCTGGCGCTCGCCGGGCCGGTGGTGCCGGACGCCGGGGCCATCGCCGCCGCGTCCCGTTGGCGCACCGCCACGCTGGGCGGCCTGATCGCCATCCTGGTCCTGGCGCCCTGGGCGGGCGTCCCGCTGCCGTGGCTGCTGGCGCTGGCACCTCTCGCCGCCGGTCTCGACGGCATGGCGGCCGGACGCAACGCGGCGCTGGATCTCGCCGCCACGTACCACCTGGCGCAGGACGATTCGGCCGCCCTCGCCCGCATCGCCGCCCTGGGCCGACGCAATGGCGGACTGATCGCCGGCGGGGTGGTTGCGGCGGCCATCGGCGGAACGACCGTGCCGGCACTCGCGCCGATCATCCTGGTGACCGTCGGATTCCTCCTGGTCCTGCTCGGCTGGCGTTCGCTGGTCCGACACCCGCTCGACCTGTCCGTCTGAAAGGCCCCTGCATGCGCCCACGTTCCGCCGGCTTCTTCGGCCTGCACTTCGATTTCCACTGCGCCGCCACCGCCAAGCGGGTCGGCGGACGCACCACGCCGGCGATGGTCGCGCAGGTGCTGAAGCAGGTGCGCCCCGATTACGTCCAGGTCGACTGCAAGGGTCATCCCGGCATCAGCAGCTATCCGACCAGGGCCGGCATCGCGGCGAAGGACATCGTCCGCGATCAGCTCGCCATCTGGCGCCGCATGACCCGCCGATCCGGGGTCGCCCTGGTCGTGCATTACAGCGGCGTCTGGGACAGCGCCGCCATCCAACGCCACCCCGACTGGGCCGCGCGCGACCACGAGGGGAAACCGGGGCCGAACGCCACCTCGGTCTTCGGTCCCTACGTGGATGACCTCATGATCCCGCAGCTCGCCGAACTGGCGGCAACCTGGAAGGTGGACGCCGCCTGGGTCGATGGCGACTGCTGGGGTGCGGCGAAGGACTGGAGCACGTGGTCGAAGGCCGCCTGGAGGAGGACCCACGGTAAGGCGGCCATGCCGACCGACCCGAAGGATCCCCTCTGGCTCGAATTCCTCGACCACTGCCGGGCCGGCTTCCGCGCCTACCTCGCGCGCTATGTCGATGCCGCGCATGCGGCCCGGCCCGGATTCGAGATCGCCAGCAACTGGGCCTATTCGTCCCACATGCCGGAGCCGGTTGCGACCGCGGTCGATTTCATCTCCGGCGACTTCTCGCCGGTGCAGAGCGTCCAGTCGGCTCGCTTCCAGGGTCGTTGCCTGATGCATCAGGGCAGGCCATGGGATCTGATGGCCTGGGGATTCGGCTGTCATTACGACGGCGCCCACAGCGAAAAGAGTGCGGTCCAGCTCTGCCAGGAGGCGGCGTTGGTTCTGACGCTGGGAGGTGGGTTCCAGGTCTACACGACGCAGCAGCCGGATGCCTACGTCGCACCGGCACGCCTGCCGGTGCTGGCCGAGGTGGCGCGTTTCTGCCGCGCCCGGCAGGAGCTCTGCCACCGCGCCGAGTCGGCCAGCGACGTGGCGGTGCTGTACAGCCACGAGGACTGGCGCCGGCGTTCCGGCGCTCCCTTCCCTGGCAACTGGGACGGGCTTGCCGATATCGAAGGCGCTCTGCGCCTGGGCCTCGATACCCGCCGTTCCTGCGATCTCATCCTCGACCATCAGGTCGCCGAACGCCTCGACCGCTACCGCGTGCTGGTGCTGCCGGACTGCCATCACCTCGCTGACGACCTGCGCCGACGCCTGGAATCCTGGCTGCGCGCCGGCGGGGGGATCCTGGTCCTGGGACCGAACGCCCTTGCCGCCCTGGCCCTGCCCGGTCTGCCGGTCAGCGCGACGGCGGAGATCGCCCAGGGCGTCCGCTACCTGCACGATCCGCTCCAGGCCGGCGGTGCCGGCAGCTTCGCGGTGAAGGAATCCTGGCAGACCTGGAAGACCGGGCGGGGCGCGAAGGTCCTGCATTCCCTGCGCCCGAGCCCGGATCCGGATTCCCCCGCGACGCCCGGTGCGGTGCTGTGCCGGGTCGGACGCGGCCGGCTGATCGCGGTGGCCGCGGGCCTGGGCCGGTCGTATCAGGACCGGCGTTCATCGGTGTGCACCGCCCTCGCCGCCGCGTGGCTGCGCCACCTCGATCCCAAGCCCCTGATCGAAGTCGAAGGCCCCGGCCGGATCGAGGTGGTGGCGATGCGCAAGGCCGGCGAATTGCGCGTCCATCTGACCAACCTCGAAGGCCCGCACGATGCGCGCCAGGTGATGGTCTGGGATCACCTCCCGCCGGTCGGGCCGCTGCAGATGCGTCTGCGCCTGCCGCAGCGCGCCACCGCCCGCTGGGCCCCGGACGGCGGACGCCTGAGTATGCGGCGCAGCGGCGACCACCTGATCGTCACCACCCCCGCGTTCGCCCTCCATGGCGCGGTCTGCGTCGCCATCCCTGCAGCCGCCGCCCGGCGCCGATCCGGCCAACGCTGAGACGCTCGCCGTCGCCGAGCCCCGCCCGCGCGGGTTGCGGAGGATTGGCGCCGGAACAGCATCGCGCCCGTGCTCGACGGCTTCCTGATCCCCGCGCTGGTGGCCTTCGGCCTGAGCCTGATCGGCGGCTGGGGCGCGATCCGCTTCGCCGTGCGCCTGGGATTCCTCGATCGACCGGGCACCGAGGCGCACAAGCGGCAGGCACGCGCGGTCCCCTACGGCGGCGGGCCGGTCGTCGCGCTGGCGCTGAGCGCTGGCGTGGTCGCCGGCTGGCTCGCCAGCGGCGGCCAGCCGCCACCGGCGGGCGTGTGGTATCTGGCCGGTGGCGCCGTCGTGCTGCTGGGCCTGGGCCTGGTCGATGACCTGCGGCCGCTGGGCGCCGGGGCGAAGCTGGCGGTCCAGGCGGCGGTCGCGGCGGCGGTGGTGCCCCTGGCCGGGCTCGAGATCGACAGCCTCCGCCCGGTCTCGCCCCTGCTGGCGTATGCCGCCGCCTGGGCCTGGCTCGTCCTGGTCACCAACGCCTACAACCTGATCGATCATGCCGACGGGTATTCCGGCTCCATCGCGGTGGTCTCCGCGACCGTGCTGCTGTCGGGCGCCCTGCTCGCCGGGCACCCGGACGAGGCCCGGCTGTGGCTCGCGCTCATCGGTTCCCTGGCCGGATTCCTGGTCTGGAACCTGCCGCCGGCGCGGCTGTACCTGGGCGATGCCGGCAGCCTTCCGCTCGGCTTCCTGATCGGATACGGGACGCTGACCACCACCTTCTGGGACAGCGGCACCGGCGGCACCCAGCTCGCCATCCTCGCCCCGGTGCTGATCACCGCGATCCCGCTCTTCGACACCGCGGCCGTGGTGGTCAAACGTCTGCGGCGGGGCCAGCCGCTGCTGCGCGGCGACCGCAACCACCTGGGACACCGCCTGATCCGGCTCGGCCTGTCGCCCCGCACCGGCCTGGCCTGCACCATCGCCCTGCAGACCGCCCTCGCCGCCAGCGCCCTGCAGCTGCGGCGCGACGACTGGCTGGCGGCGGGGGTCACCCTGGGCCAGGCGGCGGCGGTGCTGGTGGCGCTCGTCCTGCTGGAGACCAGCCGCGACCATGGGCCGCCGCCCCATGGTGGGCCAAAGGCATGATGCGGGTCGAAGCAGGCGAGGCGCGCCGGATCGAGGCGGTGCACGCCTTCCTGGCCGCGGTGCTGGTGGCGATCCGCCCCCTGGTCTGGGATGGCGAACCGACCGCGCCGTCCTGCGGGATCTGGCTCCTGCTTGCGGCCGGCTGCGTGCTGTTCGCCGGCGTCCGCATCGCGGTGCTGAAGGAACCCCTGCGCTGGGGTCCGGTCGGACTGGCGGCGGCGGCACTGGCGGCGCTCTACCTGCCGGCGGCGGTCCGCGCGCCATCGCCGGCGGAAGGCTACGGCCTGTATCTGCCGCTCATCGTCCACCTCGCCTTCGCCGCCAGCCTGGTCCAGATCGCGGCGACCCGCGCCGGCCTGATCGCGGCGGCGATCCTCGCGGGGCTTGCCGGGGAAGGCGTCGTCGCCGTCCTGCAACGCGTCGTGGTGCTGCCGGCGATGCAGGATGCCCTGGTCAACGGCAGCCTGGCCATCCAGGGCCTCGATCCGCGCGACGTGGCGGAGCGCATCGCGCGCGGCGGCGTCTACGGGACGTTCACCATCTCCAACACCCTGGGCGCGTTCGCCGCCGCGCTGCTGCCGGCCGCGCTGGCGACGGCGGTGCTGGCGGGAAGGTCGCTCCTGGGATCGCGGACCCCCGGATCGCTGCCGAACGCGGCGCAAACGAGCGGGCCAGTGGCCCGCAGTCCCGGGGGCGGCCCTCAGCTCATCGCCTTCCTGGTTGCATCACTCGTCGCCGGACTGGGCCTGGCCGCATTGTGGCTGACCGGATCCAAGGGCGCCTGGCTGGCGCTGATCGCCGGTGCCGGGCTCGCGCTGATCGTGCTCGCGCCGGGCCGGCTGCGGCGGCGCGGCTGGCCGCCGGTGACGGCCTGGCTGTTCACCCTGGCGGTCGCCGCCGGCCTGGGGTATGCCGCCGTGCGCGCCGCCCCGCACCTGCCGGGGGTCCGCAGCGGCATCGCCGCCAGCGCCGAGGTGCGCCTGGGCTACTGGCGCGCCGCGAGCGAACTGATCCGCGAACGACCGCTGACCGGGCACGGCATCGCCGCCTTTTCGCATGAATTCAGCCGCGTCACCCGGCCCGAGGCCGAACCCGCCCGCCTGGTCCACAACGAACCGCTGGAAGCCGCCGTCGATGGCGGCGTGCCGGCCGGACTGGCTCTGGTCGCGGTGCTGGCGCTGCTGCTCATCGGCCGGTGGCGCGGCCAGCCGGAAGCGCCAGCGCCCGATCGCGCGGTTGCCGAGGCAGATCCGATCCGGCTGCCGGCCTGGAGCCTTGCCGCCGGCTGCGCCACGGCAGCGGCCCTGCTCGCGCTCGCCGGCGGGATGTACGGCAACCTGGGCTGGTGGGAGCAGGCCCTTCTGCGCAGCGCGACCCCGACCATCGCCGGGCAGGTCGGGCTCGCCGCCGTGCTCGGGGCGCTGATCGGCGCCACGCTCGCCGTGCTGCGTCACCTGGCGCCCGCTCCGACCTGGGCCTGGCGCCTGGGGCTCGCTGCGCTCGTCCTGCATAGCTGCATCGATTTCGACCTGCATGCAGGAGCGCTGTGGATCGTCGCCGCCGGTGCGGTGGCGCTGTGCGGCCCGCCGCGCTGGAGCGCGCATGGCCGCATCGGCCGGATCCTGGCCGTGGCCGGCATCACCGCCGCGATGCTCGCCGCCGCCGGCATGGTCTGGCTCGGCACCCGCCTGACCGTGGCGACCAATGCCCTCGGCGCAGCGGAGACCGCCGTGCGCGCGGGCACCGATCCCGCCGCCTGGGCCGAGGCCGCCGCCATCGCCGGATGCCCTCCGCCGCAGGATTCCGAGCAGCGCCTCGCGGTGCTGCTGCGCCTCGGCCGCCAGATCCTGCCCGAGACCGGCCTGGAACCCGGCCTGCTCGTGCGCCTGGCGAACGTCCTGCCCGGTGGCGAATCGCGCCTGGGCCTGAGCACGGCGGCGGTCGAGGCGCTGCCCTCATCCTCGCTCGCCCACCGCCTGCTCGCCGAGGACCTCCGGCGCTGCCGCCGCTGGGACGAAGCCCTCGCCGCCGGCCGCCGGTCGCTGGCTTGGTCGCCCTGGTCGCTCGACCTGCGCGCCTGGCTCGCGGAACTGCTCGCCGAGGTCGCCCAGCACCTGCCAGCGCAGAAGTCCGCTCTCGAATCGGAAGCCGCCGCGCTGAGATCCTCGATCACCGACCTGCGCGACCGCGTGCATTTCCGCTGGCGCGGGGGGCAGTGATCCTGCTCATTTCCGTATCACCTTGAACCCGATGTGCCGGCGGAATGCCGGGGGCGTCAGGACGAGCGGGCCGCCCGCGTGGGCGAGCGACTCGGTGTGCTTGAGGACGCCACGGTCGGCGTCCCACCATTCGACGCTCATCGCGCCAGGCTTCACCTGTTCGCCGAGGACGATGCGGATGCCGCTGAGCGGTTCGCCGGCCAGGCCGTCGTTGGTCCAGTCGCTGTCGCAGCAGTAGCCGAGGATCCGGCCGGGGCGGACCCAGGCGCGGGACCAGAGCGTCGTGCCGGACGCGGTGGCGGCCACGAGGACCGAACGGCCCTTGGCATGGCGCAGGTCTTCGCCGATCAGGAAGGCGCGGATGGCGGCGAATGGCGCCCACCGCTGGCCCTGGTCGACCCATTCGAACCACCACAGCATCGGGCTGCCGGCGTGGCCGCTGACCAGGGCTGCCCAGGGAGCGCTGGCATGGGCGGCGATCATCTGCGGTTCGGGGCATCCGCTCGAACTGCCGCCGTATTCGGTGACCAGCACCGGCTTGCCGTACTGGGCCAGGCCGCGCGCGGGATCATGGATGCTGTCGGCGATCAGGTCGGTGATCTGGACGCCCGGGCTCTTGTTCTTGCGCGAGATGTAGGCGTCGATGCACAGCATCGTCAGGCCTGGGAGCTGCGCCGTCGCCGGCTCGACGACCCGGTAGTCGCCCTGCCAGTGGGTGGTGACGGGATGGCCGTAGGCGTCGAGTTCGGCCCAGCGCTTCGCGGCCTGGGCATGCCAGTCGGCCGAGAGTCCGCCCTTGCCGCCATCGGTGAGCTTCACCTCGCTCCACAATTTCCAGGCCAGCACCGCCGGATGATCGGCCCAGCGGCCGGCGATGTAGCGGCGGAGCCGGTCCTGGCCGGCGAGGGCGGCGGGATCGCTGAACAGGCCCGAGGCCTGGTTGATCGGCCCACCCAGGGCGCGGTTCCAGGGATTGTGCTGCCATTCGCGGTCGGTGCCGGACGAGCCCTTGCCGTGGTTGTCGATCACCAGGTTGATGCGCACGCCGTCGCGCCAGGCGGCATCCAGGATGCGGTCGAGGCGCCAGGCGTTGGCCTCGTTCACGAAACCGCGCCCCTGGTAGCCCGGCCAGTCGGCGCGCCATTCCAGGGCCAGGTTCCACGAGGACATCCAGATCTCGGCCGTGTCGCCGCCGCCAGCCGCCAGCCGGGCGAGGTAGGCGGCATAGGAGAGGCTGCCGCGATCCGGGGTCAGCTTCGATCCCAGCTTGTCCCGGCCGCGCGCATCGTTGACCGAGCGGATGTTGAGCCCGATCGGCCAATGGAACCTGCCGTCGACGCTGAGGAAGCGCGGATCCTCGCGGTCGACCCGCACCCAGCCGTTCCATGGTTTGCCCTCCACGACCAGCGCCGGCAGGACGGTGGTGGTGGGCTTGCCGCCGCCCCAGCGGGCGATCAGCCGCACACCATGGCTGCCGGGTTGCGACGGCCGGAAGCGCACCCGGAAGGTGCCCGCGCCGTTCGGTTCGACCATCTCGGCATCGCCGCGATCGCGGTTGACCATGGGCAGGGCGTGGAATCCGGGCAGGCGCACCTGCGTGCCATCCGGCCGGGTGATCTCGGCGTCGAGACTGAACTCGTCGGGATCGTAGGGGTTCACCGGGAAGGGATCGGGCCGGACGGCGAGCTCCCAGCGCTCGCCGGCGACCACGGCGCAGGTGCCGACCTGGGCATCGAAGCCGGGCAGGACGAGATCGGCCAAGGCGCCGCCGCTGGCGCCATCCGGCTTTTCGAGCGGCTTCACCGCGAATTCCAGCACCCGGATGCGGGTGCGGCTGGCCCCCGCAGACCACAGGAACAGGCCGGTCCCGCGGCTGAGTCCGGCCTCGCGCGGGCCCCAGGCGCCACGACCAGGCTCCTGCACCAGCGCTTCGCCGCGTCCCAGGGCGAAGACGAGGCGGTTGCGGCCGGGCCGGAGCGGATCCGGATGCAGGGCCTGGAACCAGGTGCCGTGCTGGTCGATCACGAACGCCCCGACCCCGAGATCGGCCGGGGCATCAGCCGGCACATCGAGATCGGCGACCAGGGTGACCTCGCCGATGCGTCCGGCATCGGCGACCTCGGTCGGCAGGCCGTCGGCGGTGCGCGCCGGCAGGCGCAGCGGGATCACGGTGGTCAGCGGGCCTTGCAGCTCGACCGAGTCGCCGGCCGCGTATGCGGGCCGGGCCGCTTCGGGCCGGCGCGGCGGTTCGCCGGCGGCCAGCACCGAGACGAGCAACCACACCAGGGCCGGCAGGATGGATGGGCGTCGCATGCCCAGGTGATACCGGCCAGGGTGGTTGGCGTTCATGCTGATGGCACCATGCATCCCGACCGGAGTCCTGCCAAGCACCGGCAGCAACCTGGTTGCAGGCGTGGCAATCACCCTCTGGGCGGTGATTGGACACAAGGCGCGAATCAGTGCGGATCCGGCTGGCCGGGGACGACCGGCTCGCGGTGGCCCTCGCGACCGTACTTGCGGAAATAGCGTTCCAGGATGCGTTTCACCACCGGGGTGCAGGCGGAGCCGCCGAAGGTGCCGCTGTGGATGAAGCAGGCGAAGGCGACCACCGGCCGGTCGGCGGGGGCGTAGCCGATCAGCCAGGCATGGTCGGGGGTGCGGCCGGCGGCACGGCTCTCCGCGCTGCCCCATTCGGCGGTGCCGGTCTTGGCGGCGATGCGGATGCCGCTGTTCTCGCCCTCGAGGAAGAGCGACGAGGCGGTGCCGCCGGCCTGGGTGACCTTCTCCATGCCGCGGCGGACCTCGTTGAGGTATTCCACGCGGATGTTCAGGTCAGCGATGACCGGCCCCGACTGCGGCCGGACCAGGAATGGCCGTACGACGTGGCCGCCGTTGGCGACGGCGGCGGCGATGCAGGCGCATTGCAGCGGGCTGGCATAGGCGAACTGGCCGATGCCCATGCGCCAGGAATCGCTGGGCAGCCACGCCGGTTCGGTCGGCCGCAACTTGGCGATGCTGGCCGGCGAGGGCACCAGGCCGAAGCGCCGGTCGCCGGCGAAGCGGGGCTTCTGCTGCTCGATGTCGATCGCGTTGTCACGGCCGAGACCGATGCGGTCGGCGTAGCCCGACAGGGCCTCGCGGCCGACCTTCTTGGCGATGCGGTCGGCGATGATGGCGAAGTACACGTTCGACGAATGCTGGATCGCCTCCTGGAGGTCGTAGTTGCCGGCCGGCGCGTGGTCGCGCAGGACCTTCTTGCCGTTCACCATCGCCATGTAGCCCTGGCAGTGGATGATCTCGCCCGGCGTCAGCACGCCGAGTTCCAGGCCGCACAGGGCGGTGAGGATCTTGAATGAGGATCCCGGCGGCTGCTCGCCCTCGCTCGCGTGGTCGTGCAGCGGGATCGCCAGCAGCTTCGCCTGCATACGCAGATCAGCCGCGCGACTGGGATCGGGCTCGGCCTTGGCGGCGGCCTCCAACCGGCCCACCTCAGTGATCCGCTCGCCGACCTGATCGAGGCGGATGCCGGGTGTCGAGGCGAGCGCAAGCACGCCGCCGGTGCGGCAGTCGATCAGGCAGAAGCCGGCGCGTCCCCGGCCGGCCGGCGCGGCGGCCTCCATCCGTGCGGTCGGAACGCGCAGCTCCTTCGCCAGGTCGATGTAGCGGGCCAGGCTGTCCTCGGCCAGGGTCTGCAGTTCCATGTCGATCTCGGTCACCAGGTCGGCGCCGGCCAGGGCGGTCTCATCGCGCAGCACGCGCACCCCGTCCGGGGTGCGGATCTTCAACCGGGTGCCGCCGCTGCCCTTCAGCTGCGCATCATACTGGCGTTCGAGGCCGCTCGTGCCGCGCAGGGCGTCGCCGGCGTCGGCGTCGCGGTCGCGCCCGACCAGGCCGATGAGGTGCGCGCTCGATTCCGGGAACGGATACGAGCGGCCGACATCGAGCCGCACGACCAGCCCGGGCAGGATGGCATCGGCGTCGTCGAAGCGCCGGCGCACCTCGTCGGGCGGCTGGGAATCGGCTCCGAACAGGCGCACCGCCACCGCGTGCGGCACGTCGCGCACCACCGGCAACGGATCCGCCGCCCGCTGCCCCTGCCAGCCGCGATCGATGAGCCGGCGCGCGGCGGCGAGCTGGCGTTCGACCTCCAGCACGTTCACCGACCGGGCGAGCGCGGTCAGCGCCGCAGCCAGGCGCTGGGCCAGGCGGTCGAGCCGTTGCGGATCGAGCACGAGGTGGTGCACGCGGTAATCGCGGTCGCTGGTCAGCGCCCGGATCCGCTCGGCGTGCTTGACGATCAGGGCCTCGATGAGCACGCCGTCGATGCCGAGCGAGGCGCCGATGCGCGCACCCAGGCGCGAGAAAACGCCGGCGCCGTCGCCGGAATCGCCCTGGATGATCAGGACGCGTTCGCGCGCGCCGGGCACCTCGGGCAGGCTGATCGGGAACAGCGCCTGGCCGACCGGCAGCGACGGCGCGATGCGCTCGGCGTCCGACGCAGCGCCATAGAAGAGCCGGGTCGCCGGCGGGCGACCGCGCGCCAGGCGGATGGCGCGCTCGATGCGCTCGTGCAGGACCGCCTGGTCCTCGCCCAGCACCCGCGCCAGGGCGCCTTCGGCCTGGTGCCGGCGCGGCAGCGGCATGATCCGCACCTCCAGGTCGCTCGCCGGCTGGTTCTGCTCCGGCGGGGCGACCGGCACGCGCAGCCGGTACACGCTGGCGAAGGGATCGAGCACGCTCTGGCAGCGCCCGCCCGCGCCGATCGCGCTGGCGTAGTCGGCGTCGATCATCGCCGCGACCCGCGCGAACTGGGCGCTCGACAGCACCAGCGCGGCCTCGCCCCATTGCGCCGCGAGTTCGCGCTCGAGCGCCAGGCAGGGATCGTCGCTGAGGAGATCGGACTCGGCCAGGCGCGCCGTGTCGGCGAGGGGATCCGGGTCCTGGCTCTTCGCGGCGCTGGCGCTGCCGGCCTGGCGCAGCGGCGAGAGCGCGGTGCGGGCGCAGGCGACCAGGGACAGGTCGGCCTGCCTGACCCGATCGCGCGCGCCGGACCGCACCGCCACCGCCGGATGGTTGAGCAGCGTGTCCAACAGCACCTCGCGCGGACCCTGGCCCCGGCCGATCCAGCGCAGACGGGCGGTGAGATCCGCAACCAGCGCGTCGAAATGGCGCTCATCCAGGCGCCAGAGCGGCGTCCCGCTGCGGGCGCGCCCGGCGAGTTCGAGCTCGGCGAAGACCACCGCCAGATGGTAGACCGCCTTGGTGTCGGCGATCGGCGCCCCGTTGCGGTCGAGGATGCGCCCCCGCCGCGCCGGCACCGATTCGCGCAGCAGGGTCGAGCGTTCGACCTCCAGCGCGTAACCGGCCCCATCGACGATCTGGAGCTGGAACAGCCGGGTCGAGAACACCACCGCGACCAGGGCGAAGACGACGGCAAGCAGCCAGAGGCGGTCGACCATGACGGGATGGCGGCATTAGGCGGGGCGGAGCACGGCAGGCAACCGATTCACGCAGACGGACTGATTCGCGGCTTGTTGGCCAAAGGGGATCGAATCCAATCCAAACCGCAATGCCATCCTCCATTTCGTGTACCCATCAGCGCCGCCTTCGCGTCGCCGGCAGGCAGGTGTGCGCCCATTGCGGCCTGGATCTAGATACTGCGCACCCGGGGCCCGCCTCGACTTGGGGCCTCCACCCCCAAGCCTGGATCAGACTTGCCGTGGGGGTGGGCTCAGCGACGGCGCTATGGCTGTTCCCCCTGACCAACTTCCTGCTGCACACGCTGGTGACCCTGCTGCACGAAACCGGCCATGCCGCCTGCGCCTGGCTGTGTGGTCGTCCGGCCATACCCAAATTCGATCTCACCCATGGCGGTGGTGTCACCCATTCGGCCGACAAGCCGATGGTTTTCCTCCTGGTTATCATCTGCGGTCTTTGGATCTGGGCCATCCGCACCGGGTGGACCACACGTTGGCGCTGGCCTCTTTTCGCCGCCGCCGCCATGCATGGATTGATCCTGCTCGTTGGCATTGACCACGCCCTCATCGTCTATGCTGGCCACGGTTGCGAGTTGGCGCTCGCCCTGGTCTTTCTCTCCCGGGCGGTCACCGGCCGGGCCGTCCACCACGAGGCCGAAGGGATGCTCTATGCCGTTCTCGGATTCTTCATCTGGTTGAGCAGCGTGACCTTCGCTTTCGAAGTCATCTACGACCCCGACGCGCGCGAACGCTATCTGGAAGGGAAGGGCGGCATATTGGCCAATGATTTCACCAGATTATCGGAAATCCTCGATGTGGGCATGGATAGCCTGCTCTACGCCCATGCCGCCCTGGGCATCGTTTCCCTGATCGTCCTGATCGTCCTGCTTGGTTGGCAACGGAAACAGGCCTGATCCCGTGCCCGAACCCGACTACGCCTGCGCCATCATCGCCGACCGGCGCGATTGGCTGCTGCTTGAGCTGCGCCCGCCCGGCGTCCGCTTCGCGGCCGGCATGCTGACCTGCTTCGGCGGCCGGCGCGAGGCAGGCGAGGACGCTCTGACCACGCTGAAACGCGAACTCGACGAGGAACTCGGCTGGACGCCCGCGGACGCCGGATCCGCCTGCGACCTGTGGCAGGGAACCTGGTTCATCGCCCGGTTCTTCCGCTGCGCCTGGGATCCCGCGGATGCGCCAGCGGTACCGAACCACGTCGATGTGGACGACGACGCTCCGTTCGCACGGCCATCCGCCCGTGGAGCGGCGATGTCCACCTCGCCGACATCACCGCAGCGCGGCGCAGGCGCCAATGTGGCGGTGCCGGTCTGGGCGCCCTGGCCCAGCCTGCCCGGCCTGCCGCTCAGCCCGTGGCATGCGGCGGTGCTGCAGGCGGTGCAGGCCGGCCGCGATCGGGTCGACCTGCCGGCGTGAACGCAGCGGCCGCTACCTCGGTCCGATCCAGGCCGGGCCGACCGGCAGCACGTCGCGGCCGAACACATCCTTGTAGATGTGGTGCGCCATCGCGTACCAGGCGTGCAGGGCGCAGATCATCAGTTCGTAGCCGGCGACCCGGGTCCAGAAGACCTGCGCCTCCTTGGAAGGCACGAAGTGGGCGATGTCGAGGAGGATGAAACCCAGCAGCAGGAGCGAGAACGTCGCCGCCAGCGCCCCGTTCGCGCGCAGGGCGGCGAACCAGAGGATGGCGGTGAACAGCGTCCAGGCGAGCAGGTACAGGCCGACCTCGGTGCCGGTCACGGTGAAGAGGCCGAACTTGCTGCCCATGAGCATGAGCACGAGGCTCAGCCAGAAGCAGCCGTAGGCGGTGAAGGCGCAGTAGCCGAGGTTGTTGCCGGTGCTCTTCTCCTGGAAGCCGGCGATGAGCTGGGCGATGCCGCCGAAGATCAGGCCGAGCCAGATCACCGGGCCGATCTCGATCCAGCCGACGTTGTGGAACTGGAGGACCAGGGTGGTGAGGCCGAATCCGGCCAGGCCGACCACGGCGGGGTTGCCTTCCTTCTTCGCAGTGGATGGGGCGGAAACGGCGGAATCGGCCATGGATGCTCCTGGGTTGCGGCGCGGCAACCTGAGGAACGCGGTCGGTGATTCAACCGCCCGGCCGGGGCGGCGTGCATCCATGCACGATCAGTCGGCATCCCCGGCGGTGTGGCGCATGACCTCCTCCACCGTGGTGACGCCACGCATGGAATTGAGCAGGCCGCAGCGGCGCAGGGTGATCATGCCGGTCTCGACCGCCTTCTTGCGGATGTCGATGGCGGTGCCGCCACCGATGATGCAGCGGCGCAGGTCGTCGTTCATCACCAGGCATTCGACCAGGGCGAAGCGGCCCTTGTAGCCCTTCGAGCACAGGCTGCACCCGACCGGCTTCCACAGCTTGATGCCTTCGATCTCCTCGGGCAGGAAGCCGTAGCGCAGGAGCTCATCCTTGGTCGGCAGCTCGTCCTTGCTCATCTCCGCCTTGCAGTTCTTGCACAGGCGGCGGCCGAGGCGCTGGGCGAGCACGCTCAGGATGGTGCTCGCGGCCAGGAACGGCTCGATGCCCATGTCGATGATGCGGGTGATCGTGCTCGGCGCGTCGTTGGTGTGCAGGGTGGACAGCACGAGGTGGCCGGTGAGGGCGGCCTTCACCGCGATCTCGATGGTCTCCTGGTCGCGGATCTCACCGATCATGATGGTGTCGGGGTCCTGACGCAGGAGGGCGCGCAGGGCGTTGGCGAAGGTGAGCCCGCGCTTGGGGTTCACGTGGCACTGGTTGATGCCTTCGATCTCGTATTCGACCGGATCCTCCACCGTGTTGACGTTGTCCTCGGGGGTCATCACGGTCTTCAGGCAGGAATACAGCGTGGTCGACTTGCCGGAACCGGTCGGCCCGGTGACCAGCACCATGCCGTAGGGCGCGGACAGCCCTTTTTCCAGGGCTTCCAGCACCTGGGGTTCGAAGCCGATCTCGCGCATGTCCTTCAGGTTGCCCTTGGCGAGGATACGCATGCATATCTTCTCGCCGTAGACCAGCGGCAGCGAGCTCACGCGGACGTCGCACTTCTTGCCTTCCATCGAGATCTGGATGCGACCGTCCTGGGGCTTGCCGCGTTCCGCGATGTTCATCGTGTCGGTCATGATCTTGATGCGCGACACCATCGACTTTTCCAGCTTCTTCGGCAGGTCCATCGCCTCGATCAGGACGCCGTCGATGCGCAGGCGGACGCGGGTGCGCTTCTCCATCGGCTCGATGTGGATGTCGGACGCGCCCTTCTTCAGGGCGGTGGCGAAGATCTGCTTCACCACCTTCACCGCCGGGGAATCGTCGCCCATCGAGGCGAGATCCTTGTCGTCGTCCTCCTCCTCCTGGTCCTTCTCGTCCTGCTTGGCGTCGCCGAGGTCGAGTTCCTGATCCGTCGGGAGCGTATCCATCAGCTCCTGCATCTGCTTCTCCTGCTTGTGGTACGCCAGCTCGATCGCCTTCTGGATGGCGCGTTCGCTGGAGACCACCGGCAGGATCTGCTTGCCGAGCTGGAGCTTCATGTTGTCCATCATCACCACGTCGTACGGATTCGCGACCGCCAGGGTCAGGAAGTCGCCGATCATGTCGAGCGGGATGCAGCAGTTGAATTTGGCCACGTCCTCCGGGATGGGTTCATCGCCCTTGTTGGCCTGCTTCAGGCCTTCCATGTCGATGGTCAGCTTGTCGAGGTCGATGACCGGGTTGCCATTGTCCTCGCTGACCAGCCCGAGCAGGGTCGGTTCATCGAGCAGCTGCTCCGTCACCACCAGGGTGGCCAGGAGCAGGCTCTCCTTGGCCGCCTTGTCGATCAGGGGCTGGAGCTGCGCATCATCCGCGAGCTGGTTCTTCTTCAGCAGCGCGACGAGCTTGCGGTTGTAGCCGGCGACGTTGGCCATGGTTCAGCCGAGGATCTGGAGGATTAAGGGGAGGGTCACAATCCATTCGCTTTCAATACATCGCCGATCTCGCTCATCTTGGTCAGGAACACCTGGAGCGTGCAGCCCGTCTGCGTCTCGATCTCCTTGAGGATGTCCTCGGACAGCAGGCCGGCGACCGCGATGACGAGCACCGATCCGACCATGTCCATCGGCACGAACTGGTAGCGGCGCATCATCGCGGGTTCGAAGATGTCGAGCAGTTCCTTGGGGATCTGGTATTGGCTCGGACGCAGGTACGGGATGCCGAACTGGGCCACCAGCACCGAGACCATCTTGTCCTCGGTGATGAGCCGGTTCTGGACCAGGGTCTCGCCGAAGAGCAGGCCGGTCTGGTGCTGCAGGCGCAGGGTGTCCTGCACCTGGGCGTCGGTGAGCAGCCCCTGTTCGACCAGGATCTCGCCGAGCTTCTTGCGCGTGAGGCGGGTGAGGCTGACCACGGGTTAACCCGGCACCTGCTGGCCGTCGCGCTGGGCGGTGCGTTTCAGGTCTTCGACATCGCCCGAGCGTGAAACGGCGTCATCCCACGAGATCATCCCGGCGCGGAAGAGGTCGTAGAGCGACTGGTTCATGGTCTTCATCCCGAACTTGGCGCCGGCCTGGATGTGGGAGTAGATCTGGTGGCACTTGTCCTCGCGGATGAGCGAGCGCACAGCCGAGTTCGGCATCATGATCTCGGCCGCCAGGACGCGGCCCCGGCTGTTCAGCTTCGGCAGCAATTGCTGGCAGAAGACGCCTTCGAGGACGAACGACAACTGGGTGCGGATCTGGTTCTGCTGGCTGGCGGGAAACACGTCGATGACGCGGTTGATGGTCTGGACGCAGTCCGAGGTGTGCAGGGTGGCGAAGGTGAGATGGCCGGTCTCGGCGATGGTCAGGCCGGCCTCGATGGTCTCCTTATCACGCATCTCGCCGATCAGCACCACGTCGGGATCCTGGCGCAGGATGCGGCGCAGCGACTGGTTGAAGCCCATGGTGTCGGTGCCGATCTCGCGCTGGTTGACCAGGCACTTCTTGTTGCGGTGCACGAACTCGATCGGGTCCTCGATGGTGATGATGTGCTCCTGCCGCGTCGAGTTGATGTAGTCGAGCATCGCCGCGAGCGTCGTCGACTTGCCCGAACCGGTCGCCCCGGTGACCAGCACCAGGCCCTTGGACAGGTCGCAGAGCTTGCGGCAGACCTGCACCGGCACCCCGATCTGCTCGAAGGGGAAGATCTCGTACGGGATGGTGCGCATCACCGAGCCGACCGCGCCGCGCTGGTAGAACACGTTGACGCGGAAGCGCCCGACCCCGGCCAGGCCGAAGGACATGTCGAGTTCGAGCTCCTGCTCGAAGCGCGCGATCTGCTGGTTGTCGAGCACCGAATAGACCAGCTTCTTGGTCTGCTCCGGCCCCAGGATCTCGGTCTGCGGGATCTCGATCAGGTTGCCGTCGATGCGCGTGCGCGGGGCCGAACCGGCGGCGATGTGCAGGTCGGAACCGCCGCGCTCCACCATCGTGCGCAGCAGCTCCTCCATGGTCAGCATGACGATACTCCTGGGGTTCGCCTGGATGCTGGCGCAGGGAAGGCGCCGACGCAAGCCCGGTCGGCCAGGAAGCGCACCGGCTCAGGCGCGGGAGACGCGCACACCCAGCCCGGGCCGGAGGTCACCTGGCCGGCACGCGGGCCGGTGCCGTCGGCACGAAGACCGGCACCACCCAGGCCTTCGCCCGGGCCGCCGCCTTGAGCAGGCGGACCCGGGCGGCCACATCCTTGTCCCGGCCGGCATCGGGCCTGACCCGCACCTCGACCGCGCGCAGGGCCGGTTTGGCGCTCTCGCCATAGGACTCGGCGAGCAACCGGTCGAGCGCGGCATCATCCAGGGTCTGACCCTCGCGGGCCAGGCTGCCGTCCTCGCCGAGGTCGAACGCCAGCGGCAGGGCGACGCGCTCGAAGGCGATCTGGACCCTGGTCCCGATCGCCGGGGCGAGGGCGCTGTTGGTCTCCCAGCGGATGTCCTCGCCGGACTCGGGGAAGGGGCTGGCGATGAGGGCGTCGGGTTCGTCGTAGTTGACCGCCACCGACTTGGTGACATCGAGCATGAAGCGTTCGCGTTTCACCGGCTGTCCGTCCGCCCCGATCGCCTGGGTCGTGAGCATCCGGCTGCCGGTGTAGATGTAGGGCAGGGCTGGCATCGGCCGGTCGGTGCGGCGATCCCGCACCAGGGTGCTGAGCGGCGTCGTGCGCCATTCCTTGCTGACGGCATCCAGCCAGAACACGTTCACCGCCAGCGGCACGCCGCGCGCCGGCATGCCGCTGTCCTCGGCGCTGCCCAGGCCATCGGTCACGCCCAGGGCGGCGATGAAGGCCGCCTTCACCAGGGTGCCGTTGGCGGTATCGACGCGGAACAGCGCTTCGTGGGTCTTGCCGCCTTCCAGGCAGATCTGCACCTCCAGCCCATCGACCGGGCCCTGGTCGGCCAGCGTGGTGCCGTGCAGCACGACCCGGCCGGACCTGCCGTCCACCCCGGGCGCGATCGCCACCGCGCCGCCGGGCACCATCTCGCGCGCCTCGGGCGGGCCGGGCACGGTCGACCAGCGTGGACGCGGCAGCGTCGGCAGGTCGGCGGTCAGGCCGAGCGAGGCCGGCCCCTCATGACCGGAGGCCCGGGGCAGCATGCCGGCGGTCGTCGCGGCCAGGGCGAGGACGAGGATGAGCGATGAGGGGCGCATGCGCATACGTGCCTCGCAGGCTAGGGGGCGGCCCGAAGCAGTGAAAGGCGAAGCCGGGGCGGGGCCGGGTGGTGGCAAGCACGCACCGGGCCGGAATCCGGGCGCCTCGACGCCTGGATCTGCCCACCTGCTGTGCAGGGCGGGTGGCCCGCCCCCCTCTTCGTGCCTGCCGCAGGCACAGACCGGCAGCCCTCGGCAAATGACCGCCAAGCTGCTTTGCGGGTCGTTCAGCGGATCGGGGTGCCGGCGGAAACGGTAACTGCCGGCACCAGGTGATCGAGCGCCGCCGGATGCCGCATCAGCCATGCGGCGGCGAAGATCGCCAGCACCCCGGCCGCGATGCGCCAGCCGACCCAGACGACCAGGAAACCGGTGCCTCCGAGCGCCTGGGCGATGGTGCCTTCGGCCGCTGCGGCGTCGAAGCCGGCCTTGCGGCCGCGCGTCGCCCAGCCCTCGGCGGCCATCGCGAGTTTCGCCAGGCCGAAACCGGCGAGGAGCAGCGCCACCGCGATCGCGAGCGTGGTTCCGCGTCCGGCGAGCAGCCGGACCAGCCCGGCCACCACCCCGGCGCAGGCCAGGGCGATGCCGGTCCACATCAGCCAGCGCAGGGCGGTCATGCCGCCAGCACGCCGACGCGCTCGCGCCTCAGGCAAGGGCGCGGTCGCATCATGCGAGGGCGCGCGCGGCGGCCGCGATGCCGTCGGCATCGATGCCGTGCTTCTTGTAGAGCTCGTCCGCAGTGTAGGCGCTCTGGCCGAATTCGCCCTTCACGCCGAGCATGCGCACCTTGGGGTGGCAGCCGGCGGCGGCGAGAGCCGACACCAGCAGCGAACCCGCGCCACCGATGAGCTGATGGTCCTCGACCGTGACCAGCCGGCCGCCGGTCTTTTCCAGCAGTTCCTTGTGGGTGGCGACATCGGGCTGGTTCGGGGTGGCGTTGTTGAGCACCACCACTGACGCGCCTTCCGCGACCAGGCGGTTGGCGGCGGTGATCGCCTGCGCGACCAGGCTGCCGTTGGCGCTGATCACCACCGCCGGCTTGGTGACGCCGAACGAGAGCGAGAACGGGCCGACCTGGCCGCCGAAGGTCTTCTTCTCGACCCCGCCACCGACCACCATCGCCTTGCCCCATTCGTAGTTCGTGCCGGCGGGTTTGAGCGACACCGCGAAGTTCTCGCGGCCGCAGAAGAACAGCACGGATTCCGGATGGTGCCCGGCCTTGCGCGCGGCGACGAAGCGGCGGATCGCCTCGCCCATCGCCCACTCGGCCTCTTCGGCGCTGGCGGGGCAGTACTGCACGAGGTGCGGGATCGACGAGGTCATCGCCAGGTAGCCGAGCGCCTGGTGCGAGGCGCCGTCAGCAGCGTCCTGGAAGCCGGTATGGGTGAAGACGCCGATGCAGCCGGACTGGCTGAGCTGCCCCATGACCAGGGGCAGGAGGCCCTTGGTGACGCCGAACTGGGCGAAGGTGTCGACCACCGGCACATAGCCCTGCTTCGAGAAGCCCGACGCGACCGAGACCATGTTCGATTCGGCGATGCCGATGTCGAAGGACAGTTGCGGGAACTTCTGGCGGAAGGGCGCGACGCCGGTCGAACCCGCCAGATCCGCGCTGATGCTGACGACGGGCAGTCCGGATTCGGCCGCCGCGATCATCGCCTTGGGGAAGCCGCCCTGGATCTTGTCCTTCTTGGCCGCCGGTGCGGCCGGAGGAGCAGCTGACGCTGCGGCTGCCGCCTGGGCGGCGGCCGCCTTGGCCGCCGCCTTTTCCGCCTTGGCCTTTTCCGCGCTTTCGATCTCGGCCAGCCAGGATTCGAAGACCGGTGCGAGCGGCTTGCCCTGGTTGACCTCGGTCACGAAGGCGCGCAGCTTGCCGTCGACCACGTCCTTGCCGGCGAGCGGATAGCCATGGCCGCCGGAGGCCGACTTCTCGGTGCTGGCGACGCCGAAGCCCTTCACCGTCCTGGCCCACACCACGACCGGCCTGGTCGGATCGGCCTGGGCGGCGGCGATGGCGGATTCGACCCCGGTGAACGCGGCCTGGAGGTCATTGCCGTTGGCGATGGTGACGACCTTCCAGCCCTGCACCGCGAGCGAATCGAAGTACGCCTTCATGCTGAACGAATCCGCATCGATGCGGCCCGACAGCTTGGTGTTGTTGTCGCTGAGCACGAGGACGAACGGCGCGAGCTGGCCCTTGGCGGCGAAGCCCGGGATCGCGGAGATCGCCTCCTTCGCCTCGCCCTCCATCATCGCGCCGTCGCTGATGACGCAGATCGTGGTGCGCGCCTTGTCGGCCAGGCGGTCGGCCATGGCCAGGCCCTGGGCGAAGGGCAGCGACGAACCCAGCGGCCCGTTCGACACCATCACGCCTTCGGGGAAGAGATGCGATTCGCCGTGGCCGGTCAGCTTCGAGCTGATCGAGCGGAAGCCCTTGAGGCCGTCGACCGTCACCCCGGCGAAGCCGTAGTTCGCCTTGAGCGCATAGACGCCGTTCTCGGTGTGCCCGGCGTCGTTGGCGAAGTTGAAGTGCTGGTGCCAGGGATCCTTGGCGAACATCAGGGCGTGGATGGCGGACATCAGCTCCGCCAGCGCCGCCGGACCGCCCCAATGGCAGGCCGCGCCGCCGATGACCGCGTTCATGTTCATCAGCGCGAGCATGGTGCGGGTCGCGACCGGACAGGCGACCTCGAGGGAACTGCCGTCGGCCCGGCGCACCGTCGCCGCGAACGCCGGCTTGTGCAGCGGATTGCCGGCGAGCGGATTGGGATAGCTCAGCCCGGCGCGGTGGCGCTGGCTCGGGTCGATGGCGGCGGCGGGTGCGGTTTCGGCTCCCATGGGATTCCTCGGACGTGCGGTGGTCGGGGGTGGGCGGAAGGGATGAGGCCGGGCATGCTGCGCTCTTGGCCGAGGGTGCAAGCAGGCCGGGCAGAGAACCCCCGATCTCCGCTGGCGGAGGGAGCGGACGCATGCATCACCCGGCGGCCAAGGCGGATCGGGCGCGGAGCGACGACGCACGGCTTCGCCGCTCCGCTTTCCGCTCGCACGCGCGCTGATCGGCGTGCCCGCCGGATCCATCCCGGATCGGCGCGTCGGCTGCGCCAGGGCGAGGCTGCGTGCTGGCGCAGATCACGAACCGGCAGGGTGACGGCCGTCGGAAAACGAAGAAACCTCTGGTTTTACCCAGAGGTTCCGTCGTATGCGCGGGCGGGGACTCGAACCCCGACGAGAGTTACCTCGCTAGCACCTCAATTCTGCACGTCAGTCTCTCGTAAGTCTTTGTTGTTTATGCCATTAAGTCGCTTTTCGCCTTTTCACCAGCCTGGACAATCGTGGTCAATCTTGGACAGGAGTGGACAATCGTGGACACGACCTGGGCACCTGGGCAATCGGTTGGCCATTCCTCCCATACCATTGATGATCAGGCGGTAATTAGTTGTTACTGTCATATGGGCTGACAGGACAGGATGGAAGTGAGTAAGTGCTAGCGGCAACCGCTGCCAATTCGCGCACCTGGTTGCGCAATCGGACGGGTCGACGGCGTTGGCTCGACTGGCGAGAGCGGCAGCGGGGCTGGCGTCGTGTCGGCATCGACCCAGCGTGGCGATCCGCCGAAATACTCGGCCCGGCGCGCCAAGCGGTCGATCCGTTCGCGGTTGATCGCCAGCGGGGACTGGCGGAGCAGGACCGGATACAGCACCTGCTCCTGCCAGCGTGGCAGGCCGCCATCGAGGATCAGCGGCCATTCCGAGCCGGTTGGGGCAATGGCAGCCAACACGATCCAATGGCGTTCGGCTTGGGCGTCGTCGGCACCCATCAGGACGATGCGTCCCGCCGACGAGGTGTTCTGCTGCATGCGATCAGGGTTGGTCAACGTCGCGCTGCCCATGCGCAGGGCGCTGCTCCCGGCAGGCCGCACGTCGACGATGGTGAACCGTTCCCCAGCTAGGATGCGGTCGGCCAGGGTGCTGGCAGCGATCCGTTCCGGCGTCGCGGCGGCGAGGGCCTGCATGCGCGCCACGCCAACGGCCGTTCGCGTCATGGCTTGCGGCGGGGTGACGACTGTGGCCACCAACGCGACGACCAGACCCCCCGCGAGCACCCATGCCCATCGGGATGGTGGATGCGATGGCGGGCCACGCTTCCGCTCCAGCCAGTGGACCCCGGCGAAGGCCCCGACCGCCATGACGGCCACCAGCCCGGCGACCACCGGTGCCGACCAGCCCAGGATACCGTCCACGGTCAGCGCCTTGCCCATCGCCACCCAGGGAAGACCGGTGGGTGCGGCTAGGCCGACCAGTAGGACTCCAGCAAAGAGACCCGCCAGGCAGGCCACGGCGTCCCAGCGTTTACTCATCGCACCCACCAGCGCGGTGCCAGGGCAGTAGCCGCCGATCAGGAACCCGGCCCCAAGGATGAGGCCACCAAGCCCGTTCGCCCACAGGATCGTGGGTTGCAGTTCGATGGCGGGCCGTTCGAGGAGGCCGAGATGCACCAAGACCACCCAGCCGATCAAGGCGGTGACGATGGCGGTGAACATCACTTTCAGCACGCGGAAGTCGGTGAGGTAGAACTGGCCGACCAGGTTCCGGGCGCTGCCCATGCCGGCGATCTGCAACGCAGCCCCGAATCCAACCCCGATGACCAGGCCGGACACCAGGGCGGCGCCATCACCGATGAGTCCCAGGGGATGGAGCGGCAGGTCCATGGTTCAGGTCCACAGCCGGCGCAGCGGCCAGGCGAGCAGATACGCCCCGGCGAAGACCGCGCCCATGAACAGCCAGCTTCCCGCGTTCAGCAGGGCGCCGCCGGTCAGGGCCTGACCACTGGTGCAGCCGCCGCCGATGCGTGCCCCGACGGCCATTAGCACGCCACCGGCGCATGCGGCCAGCAGCCGCCAGCGCGGGCGCAGCCGTGGCCCGGTCTCAATCTGCCAGCACGCATGCGGTGCCGTCCACCAGCGCACCAGGAGGGTACCCACCGCGATGCCCAGCACTTCCAGAAAAACCCAGTCACGCAGGGGATTCGCCGGTCCATCGTAGCCGCCGAACCCCGCCTGCTGCCGCACCGCATCCACTGCCGTCGCAGTGGCGGTGGCGAAGCCGCCAATGGCGCTCAATCCCCGCCCCACCACGACGAAAGCCGCCAACAACACGAGGCCGAGCAGGATCCCGGCCAGGTAGGGATCCATCGACCGTTCACGCGTCGCATCTGGGTCGGGAGTGGTCATCGTCGGCTCCAGGGTCGGCAGGTGAAGGGCATCATCGTTGGTCACAGCGAAAGCAGATACGCGATCAAATCGTCGAGTTCTGCCGGCGTCAGCAGATGCGCGTCGCCGAAGGCATGCGTGGTGTTGCGGGTGGTCAACACGTCCCTGAGCGTTGGGGCGGAACCGTCGTGCAGGTACGGCGCGGTGCGCCAGAGTTCGACCAGCATCGGCGTCGCGATCTTCTTGCCCCGATCCAGAGTGTTGGTGATCGTGCCCATGTCGTGCGCCTTGCCATCGCTCCGATACAGACCGCTGTGGCAGGTGGTGCATGCGGCTTTGCCGGTGAACAGCGCCTGCCCGCGCTGCGCTGCCGGGGGCAGACCTCCGGAGCGCTCCAGGAATGGACTTGGTTCCGGCCGCAAGCTGGACAGGTAGGCGATCACATCGGCGACCTGATCCGGAGTCGGCTCGGTGAACTCGATGAAGCGGAAGCCGGCCCGCACAGCTGTGGGCAGGTCTTCACGCACCTGCAAACTCATCAGCGGATGCCGCTCCTGCGCCAGCAGCAGGCTGCGCACGTTCTTGGGGTTGCCGACGCCATCGTTGAGGAGATCCCAATTCATCCCATCGACCCGGGCTCCACCGGGATGGCAGGAGGCGCAGCTCGTCCAGCGCTGGTAGCTGCCCCGGGCATCGTGGAACAACGCTTCGCCGCGCCTGGCTGCGCCGGATTCAGTCGCGCCGGACCCGGCGGGGCCGATGGCGATGGTGACGGGTGGCTTCCCGGAATCCGGCGCGTCGGCCGCTGGCGGCTTCACCGAGGCGGCTTCCGCCACCGGCACCAGATGGAGCGCGCCGCTGAAATAGCCGGCGACGGCCACGGTGCCGGCGTGTGGTTGCTCATCGCTGCCAATCACCCACGCGAGGCCGCGCGGTCCAGCGACCGGCAGGGGAATCCGGCGCACCATCCCGGCTGCCGGCAGCGCGGCGAGATCCTCCATCAGGCGCCGTCGCTGGGCCGGATCGGCCTTGATGGCCTTCCAGACCTCGTCGTCGCTGCCTGGCGGCAACATGGGCGGGGAGCCTGCCAAGGCCCGGTGCAGGCGGGCGAGATCGACCCAGATCAGTTCCTGCGCCCCGGCGAGACTCACCCAGGCGGCATCTCCACCCGGGGCCACCACGATGCCCCAGGGATCGGCTGCACCGTCCGTTGGGCGGTCGAGGAGCACGGTCGCATACCAGGCCGATGCCTGGAGATCGACGATGGTGAGTGCGCTGGTGACGATCCAGCCCTTGTCGGGATGGGTGGTCGGCAGGCCGGGACGGCCGAGGCGATGCACGACATAGGCCCACCGGCCATCAGGTGACACCGTGACACCCCGGCAGGCGGTCGAGCCGCCCGGCAGCGGGATCGTGATCGCCGTGGCCGCATCAGTGCCTGCCAATCCGACCAGGGTGAGTTCCGCTGCATGCTCGGCCCGTCGGGCATCGCCACGCGGCAACAGGTTGGCGACCACAGCGCGCTTTCCCACCGGAATCAGCCCATCCGGGGTCAGCGCCAGCGCGACCGGGGCACGACCAGTGGACACCCGGGTGACCTCCCGGCCATCACGCAGGTCGACCACGGTCAGCACGTCGAGACCATCGTGGGTCACCACGGCCCGGTTTGCCCCCGGTTGCACCCGCACCGCCGACGGTCGCGCCGCCACCGGCCAGCGACGGGTGACCCCACCAGCGGGATCGACCAGCACCAGGTCGGCCCCGGCTTCATCGGCGACGATCAGGCGCTGGCCCTCCGGCCACCAATCCGCCGCGACGGGACAACCGCCGATCACGATACGGCGAGTCACGGACTGGGTTCGGGCATCCACGATGGCCACGCTGCCGCCGGTGCGGTCGACCACAGCAACGCGATGGTCTGGCAGGGCGGCAATGGCGATCGGTGAACACGGTGCAGGAACGTCAGAAACTACCACCTCGGGCTGTGCCTGGGCCGCAACCACGTCACCAGTCATGAGTATCACAAGCATCGCCCAACGCGCGAAGGGGGCGACATTCAGTCCAGGAAAAGGGCATCGGGGGAGCATCGCCATGGCTCACTCGTGTCCGTATTGATGGAGCAGGATCTCCTGCAACTGTGCACGTTCATCCCGTTCGGCCTTGGCCCGGCGTTCGACGGCTGTGCGGTATGCTTCCGCCGCTTCGCCGGTCAGGGTCGTCAGGGTTTCAGCGGCATCGCCCACGGTTGGTCGGCCGAGATCGAACCAGGTGGCCAGCGTCGTGAACTCTTCTCGGCTCAGGTGGACGCCTTCATGGCCTTTGGTCAGCATGGCCATGAGTGGACTTGCCGCCGACGCCTGCCGGCTGGGCTCCAGCGGCATCGGTCCGGCCGTCAAAGCCGGCCCGGCCCAGCGAAGATCATCCAGCGAGCGCAGCGCGTCGCTCAGCGGTGCCCGGTTCGGGGCGACGGAAAAGAAGCGTGCGGTCGGAGTCGGCCGTGGCAGGCCGTGGCAGTTCGCACAGTGGCGGTCGAGGATCGGTTGCACCTGCTTGGTGAACGAGAACCCGGGTTGCCGGCCGAGTCCGGCGGCAAGGGTCGCCGGCGCGGCGCGAAAGGCGCTGGGTGTGGTACGTAGCGGCGCATGGTTGGGATGGTCATGACAACCCACGCACGACAGGCGTTCTCCGCGTTGCAGGGTCACCCAACTCCGCATGGTCTGGATGAGCTTCCCGTCCTGGCCAAGCGCCTGCACCGTCAATGGCACCTGGGCGGGTACGGTCAGGAACGCCGATCCATCAGCGGCAACCGGCACTTCGCCGAGCACGGCGCGCGGCGTCGCGGCACCGCCCTCCAGCGCCACCGTCGCCGCTGCCGGCGGCAGATCATAGGCGACGACGCGTAGGCTCTTCACCGACCCGCGCACCATCCCGGGCAGTGCCGACCCGGCGTAGATGTCTTGGACGTAAAGGAATGCCTCCTGACTGCGCAGGTCGATCGAGGCTGGTCGCCGGTGCGGAACCGGTCGGGGTAGGATCGGAACGGGATGAGTGAAAGAGGCCGTCGCATCGGCGAGCAGCACCCGACGTTGGCCTTGGGCGTCCACTTGGACGATCGCGAACGGTCCCGGTGGAGAACCAGCCTCAACCCGTCGCCATGCCGCAACCAGCGATCCATCAGGAAGCACGATCGGGTCGCGGTAGACATCGCCGGTCAAGCCGAAGTCTGCGGTCGTCGGCAGATTCAGTGGCGCGCCATCCCAGCGCCGCACCCCCAGCCCATCGCGACGGCCCAGTTCGGCGTCGATCCGCACCAGGATGCCGTGCTCGCTGGGCGACCCCGCCACCACCGCGACCACGGATTCGCTGCCGGGGATCGGCCGGGCTTGCTGGATGTGGAACCCGGCGCTGCGAGGATCGTACCACATGCTCTGGTTGCTGCCGTCTGGATTCATCGTGAACAGGCACCCGCGCCACGTGCTCGGAGTCTTGCCCTGATCCAACCCTTCGCGACGGACGTAGAGGATCCGGCCATCCGGGAATACTTGCGGATCCGCGTTGCCGCCGAGATCCCAGGTCAACCGGCGCGGAAACCGGCCGTCCTCACCACAGGTGAAAAGGTTGCGCATCGGGCCGAATCCAGTCGCCGGCAGTACCGGCGACTCGCTCGCGAATACCAAACCGGCGCCGATCCCAGATGGATCCGCGAGCGTCGTATCCGAGGTGAGCAGTATCCGCTCGGCGGAAGTCTCCAGGTCGTAGGTCATCAGTGCCTTACCACCTTCCATTCCCCGACGTATGGCGACTATACGTTTACCATCGCAAGACAATGATGAATCGGTGACATTCGGTATCAGCGCAATTATGCACTGTTCACGAGCAGACCATCGCATGAGATTACAACGCTGGTCCGAACGCTGCGTGATAAGCAAATCAGTGAAATCGCTCGCTATCAAAAAATTCGATCCCAGCCCTGTCAGGATCAAGTTCATCAGCCGCCAAGGGCGAAATGCGCCCATGTTCATATTCTATTCCGCAACGCGTTTTGCTCCCGAGAACACATCAGCATCAATGTGCCTTTGTTCGTAAAACGATGTTCGACTATCCATCAAGCACAAGTTGATTTTTCGACCCTGGGCATCCCAATGTGCGAAATCGATGATTTCGGCGTGGCCAAGCAGGATCCGCGTGGGGCGATGAAGATGATTGGGAGGTGAGGAAGTGGGGCGGGGCCGATTGAGGTCGGCTCTCGGCGATTGCTTGGTATCTGTCCGGACCCCACCTTATTCACACCGCTTAGCGGATAGAATGGCCGTCCGGAGGTCATCATGTCCGAACGCGGCCCCGCCCGGGAAAATCAGCATCCAGCGGAGTGCCACGTCGGCGGGCGACCATGTTGCAGCGATCCCCCAAGCAAGCCATACTATAGCATTTCCAGAAAAACATGATGAGCCTTCCGTTTATCTCTTGTATTCCTCAATGCCAAAATCTCTTTTTTCGTTTGTCAGTAACCACGGTAATTTCAACAATAACTTTGAACGAAATTCTTCCGATACGAGTATTCTAAATGTGCCACTTAACAATCCAATATCCAATGAATCACGTGTAGGAAGAATTCTACGGCCTTTGCCACACAATTCGCAAATTGACACACCCTCAATTCCATTGATATTCATTTCGTACTTTGGGAATATCATAGTATATTTTGATTTATTAATCATAATTCCGACCACCTGATCGGAATATTCTGAAAATATATGCTCATAAGTAGTCGTTTGCATGAGCGGATAAATTACATTAATCCATGTGATCATATTATATTGGAAGCCAGGAACTTCTTTAAACACAGCATTCCTGAAGTCAATAGATCCAGGTAATGTATTAGGGGGATATATTTGCGCAAACCTTATTGGGGACAAATAAGATCCCCCAGATGGATTTGGGTCCATGTCCTCCAAAAAAGGCAATGGGCTGCCCCATTTACCACATTTAGGACAATCAACCCATGGAACCCTCATCTTGGGAAAATCGCACACTATTCCAAGTCCTGGACATGGGGATAAATTGTTAAATATGTAATATTTTTTCATATTAGCCTCGACACCTAGGGGATTTCGGGATCGCTGTTTTTTCTTGAATGATCATTGGATAATTTTCTATTCTGGCCTCGGCCAAATTACCTCATTCGGCGCAGGAAACATGTCATCAGGATTGCCGCCAGGATAAGAATTCCCCATTTCCCCAGTTGGCCTAAAAAGCGTATCGATAATCAACCACCCAGTCTCCCCTACAGCCTGAACAGTACCAACCACAGGAATGGCACCGGCTGCTTCATAAGCAGCTTCTCCAGGTGTATCGGCACAAGCCGCACTACCAAGTGCAACGCCAGCACCAAGGAAGGGAATTGCCTTAGACAATCTTTTACCTCCCCGAGCAGCGGCCCTTGCAGCTCTAGCAGCTTTGGAGGACCATGTCGTATACGATTGTATCGCTTGTTTCCCTTTCCCTGCTAATCCATACTTTGCTTTCATTGTCTCCTTAAATGCATTGATTTGCTCTTCAGTCTTAGCTTGTCCGTTGAAAAAGTCTCTCCAATCCTTGTTCCAATTAGCTGAACCAATAGCATCGTGGTCACTGCATTTCATCATCCATCCGTTTGAAGGGGAATGAACATCATAATTTGGAGGCAGAAATGGCTTAAATTCCTCTGCTTTTGGGACTAAATGATGCCAAGCTTCATTCTCTAAGCCGGACTTATCAATAAAATTAATGGGATTGTTCCCCGTATAGGCATAAAGGTTCAATCCTCCAGCCTCTCCGATCGGATCCCTACTCAACCACCTCCCGGTCGTTGGATCATAGGCCCTGAACCAGGTCAGCCACAATCCGCTCGGTTGATGCCAGAAGTGACCGGTGTAGCCGAAATCCTGGAACTCGACGGGGATCGAGGTGTCGAATCCCGAAGGGTTTCCCCAGGCGTCATAATCGAATCGCGCCCGGACGGCACCGGTGGCATCGACGATCTCACGGATGGAGCCAAGATGATCGCGGGTGTAGTAATATTTGCCCTTGAGCGCGCCCGTCTCAATGGTGAATCCATGACCAAAGAAACGTTTCACGACATCCCCAGCGTCGGTACGCTCCTCAGCGATGCGGCTCCCGAGCCACACGAAACGACGCGTCGTCTTGATACCGGTACTGGAAGTCTCGACGATACGGATGCGTCGGCCCAGGCTATCATAGGCAAATTCCGAAGCGGCGCCGTCACTGAGCCGGGTGATCCGGATCAAGCGATCTGCTGCGTCCCAGGTGTAGCCGTTGTTACCGTCGGTCAGGCAGTTGCCATTGACATCGTAGGAAAAACCACGTGCGGTGCCGGGAACGCTCAGCACGCTGTAGTTGTTCGTGGTGGTCTGGCCGCCGGCCTGGGCCGAAACCGTGAAGTTCGATACCAGATCGCCGCGTCCCGGTTGTGTCGCGGCAGGTACCTCGGCAGAAAACCGGTTGCCTGACTGCGTCGGGACTGGACTCCCATTCACCGTGACGGCCGCCGGACGGTCAATGGTACCCTCGACATGCAGGGTGCCGCTCGGAATCGCGGCGGTCTGCTGATTCAAGGCATTGAAAGTCGCAGTCCCGACGACGGGGGCAGAAGCTCCGGGAATGTACTGAAACTGAGATCCTACCCGATTGCCTGCCCCGTCATAGCGCCAAGCCTGATTGATGCGGATGGTGGGCAGATACTGAGCCGCAGCCACTGACGTTGCTGAAACCAACTGATCGATCGCATCGTACTCGAAGTGACGTGTCGTCACCAGATTGTTGCCATCGCCCGCTTGTCCGGGTCCATTCTCGGTCGTCCAGTCCGTGATCATTCCATCGGCGCGATAACCATACCGGTGCTGAGAAATCAGGCTTCCGTTGGCCAGTGCATGGGTGATGGTCTGCAACCGCGTCGGATCCTGGGTCGTGTCCCAGCCAAGGCTCGTGGTGACTCCGTTCGGCATGACAATTTTGGCAAGCCGGGGTGAACCACCCGACTGGAGCCCATCTTCATATTGATAGGAGAACGCGCCCAGGGCATTGCTGATCCCGGTCACCCGTCCGCTGCTGTACGGCCCATAGGTCACCGTTGAACTCGCCGCATTTCCGAGCTGGCTGTTGACCAGACGGCCCCATTCGTCGTAGCGGAGCTGGGACAACGCGACCTGCACGGTGGAGCCAGCGCCAAGCGTCTGGGTCTGCGAGCGCAAGGCACCGGGACGTGAACCATCCGCCGATGGCGTTGGGAATGCGCCTGCCGCTGGATAGAGGAGGGGATAATAATCAAAGGTGGTGGTGTTGACGTAGCTTCCATCCACCCTGGTCTGGATCCGAGGAAGCACGGTATCATAGGTGAAAGATACCCCCGGAGTGGTCGTCGAGGCAACTCCGGCGCCATTCTCGTAGATCATCTGCTGGATGGTATCATCCTGATTGTAGACGTAGCGGACATACTGGCCTTTGGCATCGCCAACCCGACGCAGCCGACTGTTGCCACCATTGATTGCCGGTCCATTCGGTGCCCATGCAGCCTCATATTCATAGAGCACCTGACGCCCATCCGGATACGACTTGGACATCATTCGCCCCATCAGGTCATAATCCCAGCGCGTCACCCGACCCAGGGGATCAACCATCTTCTGCAGCGCTCCGCAACGGCACCAGTCGAACAGCGTGGTCTGACCCGCTGCGTCCTGGGTGGCGACGACTTGCCGTATGGCATTGAATACCGTATGGGACCATCGCCCCATACGATCGCGGGTCCATTCCGGATCCTGCCGATTCCAGACCACCTGCTCATAGGTGCCGTCGCTGTACGTGGCCGTGGTCACCCGGTCCAAGGCGTCATAGGTGAAGGCAACCGACATATTCCTTCCGGCTTCCACACTCACGCTGGCCACCCGACCAAAATCATCATAGCTGTAACTGGTCCGACCTGCAAAATTCCAAACCTGGCTCAATCTGCCAGCCTGCGACCCTTCAGTATAATACAGGAAATGGGTGGTCTCAGCGGGTTGACCGGACCGGATCGGAGGAGTGATCGATTCGATCTTGCCCGCAGCAGGATGGATCACCTGGGTGATGGGGTCGGGAACGCTGCTTACATACGTGAGAGACGTTGAATTTCCTGCTGCATCGACGATTGAAGTTGGATGATGCTTGGAGTCCCAGGTCGTCCCACCAAGAAATTGTCCAACACCCGCCCGGACGTCATGCAGATCAATACCGTTGGCTTCATAGGAAAACGTCAGGGTTCGTTGCAAGGGATCGGTCGTCGTGGCAACCTGATAGTTCGCGGTGAATGAGGTACTGGTAATCTGGTCAGTGCCATCAGCGAGACGCACCAGCACTTGGGATGGCGAAGCGAGCGCAATGCCGGCCTCGTTATCCCCAGAGGTTTGGCCCAGGTAACGGTAGAAGACGCGATTGGCATTGGGAGCACGCACGCTTTCCAATGTTCGGCTCACACGGATGATACTTCCTTCAAACTTATGAAGGAAATGGAAGCAGGTCGCTTGCTGCAACTGCGGAATGGTCGCCGCCGTGTCCGGCGAGAAGTTGGGGTAGATCACATTGCCATTGGCATCGGTGATATTGTTGGACTCCTTGAATTGCTTTTTGCTCCAGTAGAAGACATTTCGATAATTGAGATTGTAGTTCTGGTAACCGCTGGTGGCGCTCACAGGTACGGTCGTGACTGGTTCGGACCCAGCCCCCGGGCCAAAAACAGCATTGGGAGCCCCGGTGGCAGGGTCGACATCCGTCCGGTATTCAACGCGTTGACTGTCGCCCTGGGGATCAGTCGCCTGGATCCACCGCTTGCCATTGAAGGCGACATTGAGATTGGGAATATTACGCGCAAAAGTGGTCGTCCCATACGGCGTTGTCATCGCCGTTATGGCCGTGTTCAGGTAGGCGCTCCGGGTTTCATAACTGAAGCTCGACGCCAGACCGCCCATGTCGGTAATGGAGACGAGCCGCCCCGAGGAGTCATATTGCATGCTGGCCGCACGCGCCGGTGCTGCGCCTTCAAGGTACACGCTGACGATTCGGTTTGAGCCGTCATAAGTCAGGCGGGCGGTGGCATTGACCGCATCGCGCACGAATTGCAGGCGGTTCTGGCTGTCGTAACTGAAGGAAAGTTGATTCCCCTCTTGGTCGATGATTGCTGAAATCCCGTAACTGGACGTGTTGGGAAACTGGGTGAATTGATATTTCGTACCGTCGTCAAATTGCATCTGGGCCGAAGTCCCCGTCACGGACAAAGCCCCAGGAATGAGCATCTGGCGACCACCCGCCACGGGAAACTTGACGAATCCTCCACCAGGGGGGTAATAGGTGATCTGATTTCCTGAGACCACGAGTCCACTGAACCAATCACAGGTCCACTGCGGGCCGAGGTTGCTTACGCCGATACCGTTGCCATTGGGATTTCCCCAGACAGCAGCGCCGGTGTCGCGTTCGACATAACGCAGCGTAAAGGCCAAGCCAGGCCCTCGAACGGTGTTGTGCCAAAATGGGCTATCAATGATATTCAAACTGCATTGCTGCAAATGGAAACGATACGTCGGCATTTCAGGACTTGGAGGACCGGCTGGGGAGGTCTGACAATCGCCGGTCGCACTATCGCACGGCGTGTTTCCGCCATCGTCTGCCTCTGCATCATCGCCGCCACGGCCCCAGAATTGGCGGGCTTCCTGGTCGCTGAGTGCCGTCAGGCCCTTCGCCAACGGGCCATTCGGCACCAGGTAAACGCCGCTGGCGCTGTCTTCCAAGGCTGCTTGGCTGATCGATCCGGGCACCCGTTCGGTCGGGTCACCGCTGATGTCAGCCAGCCGGTAGCCATCCTGGGTGGACTCGATGAGCACGGCATAGTGCCCGAGCTTCCAATGAACGATGCACGGCGTCGGCAAACGGGTGCCAGGAACGGCCCGCACCGCCTGATAGTCGAAACCCATGCCCCGGGCGATCTCACGGACCTCGGTCAGATCATGGGCCAAGGCTGGGCGGTTGGCACTGCGTGTCTGCTGGGCCTTCGGAGCATAGGAGCCTTGTGCCCGCATGACGCTCTTGACCGCGTTGATGGCCTGTCGGCGGGTTGCCGATGCGGGGTTGGGCTCAATCAGGGAGGCCACGGCATAGGGACCACAAGTCAATTCGACTTCTGGGGCTGTTTGCATTTTATTCAGTTTTCGTGCCGCGTGCTCCAATTTGAACGCGGCGAGTCCCCGAGGGGTACGCGTCGCCGTGCTGGCCAGGAGTGGGGCGAGTTCTTCCATTCTGCCTGCCCAGGCCAATTGAGCAGCCAATTCAGCGACGGCGCGGTCGGCATAGCCTCGCGCTGGTTCAGCCGGCGCATCCTTGGTCGCATTCCAGACCTCCGACCAGGCTGAGCGGGCGCGTTCACGGAAGCCGGATCGCATCCACAGGATGCCGAGATTGAGCTTCAGGCCGATACTCCAGCGGCTCTGCGGATGAGCCGCGAGGAACTCCTCGATGCTCTGCAACCCGGAATTGGGGCCTTGGGCGTGGACCTTTCTGAGAGCTACCGCCAAGTCGCGATCCTCGGTCTGAGATGCAGGCGCATTGCCCAACGGATGCAATGGCATCTCGAAGACCATGCAGCGCGCGAAGGCGTCGACTGCGGGAATCTCAGCCGCGAGTTGATCACTGGGCAACTGCACCGGTGCCAGCTTCGCCGGGGGGGTGAGTTTCGGCGCCACATACGGTACAGGGGGCACCATGGGCGGCCGTGCCGCCAATGCCGCCTGCAGATGCGGCGGAATTGACGGAGGAGATGCCGGTGCCAATGCTTCGCCCGCCGAGGCACCGAGGAAAAAGGCCGAGAGGATGAGCACGGGAAGACGCATGGATGGTTCTCGGTTCAGACGTTGGACAGGAACGTGGATCAGTGGCAGGTTGAGAGTGCAGAATGGGTCGTCATGGCTCAGAAACGCCATCGTTCACTGGGGATTGACGTTGTTCGGGTTGGTTATGGTAATGACCGGTGCCGAACCGTTCGCGGCGCTCACGATGATGGGTACAGGCGAAGCAAGTGCCGTCGTGCCATTGCGGTAGGTGGCTTTTGCCGTGAGGGTGAAACTGCCGGCCGGTGCATTGGCCCAGGTACACCGGTAGGGCGCACTGGTCGCGGTTCCGATCTTCACCCCGCCTTGGAAGAACTCGACCTTGCTGACGCTCCCATTAGTCGAGGTGACCGAGGCCTGGATGGCGATCGTAGCCGGGGCCAGGAAGGTTGTTCCACCGACGGGACTGGTGATCAGGCATGAGGGGGTCTGGTTGCCCGCGTTGGCCAATTCTGCGATCTCGGTGGGGCTCAGCGCCCGGTTGAGGATGATGACGGTATCCAACCCGCCTTGGAAGAAGCGGCCAAGGGCATCCGCTTGGCCGAGCATGAGGTGCTGGCTCGGATTCGGGGCGATGGTGCCGGTGGCCGCCGCCCGCGTCTGTTCCACCCCGTTGACATAGATTACGAGCGCAGCGCCATCATAGACCGCCGCGACGTGCTGCCAGGCTCCCGCCACCAGGGGCACGGCGGGGCAGCTCTGCCATGCCGTGCCATTGCCAAAGCCAAAAGCATAGCGGTTCAGATTGGAGCCGTCCTGCTGCACCGCCAACCCCTGGGACCCGGCCCGATTGCCGATGATGCCCGCATTGGCGGTCTGGCTCGCCGCCGGATTCACCCAGAAGGCGATGGTGGCGGCGGTACTGAGCGCCGGAAAGTTCGAGCCGGAATCGACGTAGGCACCGGTTCCATTGAACTGGAGCGCGCCGTTGAGCTTGCCCGTCGTCCAGATCGGTCCATTCACCAAGGTGGCATCGTGACCGTTGCCGGTCGCGTCGGTCGCCGTGGTTCCGCTGGCATCATCCAGGAGCCAGGTTGCGATCGGCCCATCCGCGCCGGCATTCACGGTCACCTGGACCAAGGGCGAGGTCGTGGTCGCCCCGGCATCATCGGTGGCCTCGGCGCGAAGCTGGTAGCTTCCCACCGGGACGTTGGTCCAGGTGTATTGGTAAGGAGGAGCCGTGACCTTCGCCAGCAAGGTGAAACCCTGGTAGAATGCGACCTTCACCACAGATCCATCGCTGTCCGTGGCGGTCGCCTGGAGTGTCAGGCTTCCTGGGGTCGTGATCGTGGAGCCATCGGTTGGCGTGGTCAGTACACAAGTTGGCGGCTGATTGGTGGGCGGGGTGACGGACAATCCCCCAGAACTGGAAGAAACACTGCCAACCACATTGGTCGCTACGCAGCGGAACTCGGATCCATCATCGGAGATGAGCGCTGCCGGAATGGTGTAGGCAGATGACGTGGCTCCAACGATCGGCAACCAACCACTCGTGCTGCTGGCGCGTCGTTGCCACTGGTAGGAAGGTGCTGGATTTCCTGCTGCGGTAACCCAATAGGTCACGGTCTGACCGACCGTCACGAATCGGGTGGTTGGCTGGACACTGAACACCGGCAACCGATACACGGTAAGTGTGGCGCGGGTCAGGGCGTAGCCTGAGCCGTTATAGGCGTGACATTCAAACAGACTCTGATCGTCATCCGCCAGTGCGGTGCGGGTGTAGATCGAGGCAGTCGCATTCGCTATGGGGATCAGGGTGCTGCCCCCATCCTTCGACTGGAACCATTGGTAGCTTGGAGGCGGCCAGCCGGTCGCCACCGTCGTGAAAGTGACCGGTTGCCCTGCCCAGATGGTTTGATCCGTGAGCACCGTGGTGAATGAGGGAATCTGCCCAGCCGCCACCGTCATGGTCGCCACATTTGAAAGCGTGATGCCCAGGCTGTTGGCGGCCTGGCAGCGGAACTTGGCGCCATTATCCCCCGCCGTGGTCGTCGGAGTCACATAGGTCACAGCGGTAGCTCCGGCAATATCCGTCCAGGTGGTCCCGCCATTGCTGGATTGCTGCCATTGTACCGTCGGTGCGGGTGGACCCTTGACCGCCACGGTCAAGGTACCCGACTGGCCGATGGCGACATTCGGGCTGGTTGGCTGAACCGTGAAGAATGGCTTCTGGTTCACCGTCAGGGTCGCCACACCGGACAACGTCGAACCGGTGCTCGTTCCCACCTGAATCGTCGCCCGGCAGCGGAACCGCGCACCATCATCGCCTGGCGCTGTCGTGAAGATGAGATTCGGGGTGATTGCTCCGTTGATGGGCGTCCAGGTGGCTCCACCATCGTTGGAGCGTTCCCATTGATAGGTGGGATTCGGAGAACCGGTCGCTGCAACCGTAAAGATGACCGAGGTTCCGCTGGTGATGGTCTGATCCACTGGCTGAGTGGAGAATACCGGCAGGGCGTAACCGATCAGGGTTACGGTGTTGGACCAGACGCCTACTATGCCGTTGCCAATCGGGTTGGTTGCAATACAACGATATTGCGCCGTCCCACCAGCCACCGCTACGTATGAGGTTCCCGTCGCATCGGGGATCGGGTCCCAGGACACCCCATTGACAGGATTGAGCCGCACCCACTGCAAGGTCGGAGTTGGGAAGCCACTGACTGCCACTGAGTAGGTAACCGTTGAAAATGCTACGGCATTCTGACTCGCTGGCGATGGTTGCATGGTGAAAACCGGGGGCGCATTGACGGTCAACGGTGCGGCATCCGTTCTCGCCACCCCCATTCCGGTCGTCGCCTTGACCAGGGCACGATACTGGGTGCCGTTGTCACTGGAAGTGGTGGTCGGGGTGGTGAACGACAACCCGGTTGCGCCGGCAATGGAGGTCCAGGCAGAACCGCCATTGGTGGATTTCTGCCATTGATAGGTCGGAGAGGTGCTGGTATCCGCCACGACGCTGAAGGTTGCGGTCTGACCGACTCCGACCGTCTGCGCGACCGGCTGGGTGATGATGGCCGGAGGCTGGATCGCCTGGGCATAGGCCAGGGTGATCGGAGTCTGCTGGACCTTCGGGATTCCTGCACCGCCGGCCGCGCTGCATGAGAACAGCAATCCGCTCGCCGGGGTGAAACCGGGCAGGGAGCATGGACGGCATCCCGGATCCGCACTGGTGACCACCACATCGGTTACGCCATCCGCATCCTTGTCGATCTCCAACCGCCAGTTCGCCCCGTCCATGGTGAAGCGCACGAGCCAGGTGCCGTTGTCCGGGGCGAAGGTCGCCAGGATGGCGGACAGGTTGCCGAGTTGATTGGCGGGATTCTTCTGCGCCGTCGGCAGGTCCATACCGACCGGCACCTGCTGCACACAGGCTTGCACGGGAACACCGTTGTAATTCGACGCCTGCCACGCCGATCCCCCACCCGCAACCCAGCGCATCGGCAGGGATAGGATCACGGCGGGAGCATTCCATTGCGCGGCCCCCGCTTCGAGGGCCGCCCCATGGCGGACCTGGATCTGATCCCGCGCCACGGTGGCGTAACCGATCCTGAACTGGTAATCCTGCTGCGTCCGGCGGACGTAATTCCAGGCACCTCCGGTCTGGGTGCCCAGCATGATGTCCCAACTGGGGGCTCCGATCCAATAGGTCGTGGCGGCAGGAGCCAGCAGGACGTTGCCCGCCCAACTGCGGGTGTCTGCCTGGTTGGTGCCGGACCATTGCTGCAAGGTGATCCGTCCAGCGGATGCGCCTGAACCTGGGACCAGGATCGCATTTTCTGCCACGGTCGGGTCCAAGGGCATCGCCGTCGGCACCGGGTTCGCCGGGTCGAGGAGCATGCGCCCCCAGTCGAAGGGACCGACCGTTTCAGCGGCTTGGATCCCGCTCACACCGCCGAAGCCGGTGAGGGCGAGGAGAATGGCGATAGGGGTGCGCAGCATGGCGGCGTCTCGTCGGGGAACGGGGAGGAGCGACACAATCGACCGGCAAGGGAAAGAACGCTAAAACTCAGGTTCAGCCCTTGGACTGGGGCCGGTTCGTCAGGATGAGGCGGGTCACTTCCCAGCCATCCTCATCCTTGGCCGAGGTCAGGCGGGCGAGTCCCGTCACCACGCCATTGGAAATAGTGGCGGTGATCTCATTGAAGGAGCCAGGCGTCAGCGGGTATTCGGTCTCCTTGACACCTTTCTCCCGATGCTCGGAAACGCTTACCAAATGCAGTCGTTTATCTCCGGCCACCGCGACGCGGAACGGTTCGCCCTGGATGAGCGCGACGGCACCGACCCGATAGGTGCCAGGAGGAACGGTCTGAGCGATGAGCAGAGCACGGCGCGCGATGTTGCACCATTGGGTGCTGGTGGCGGCGTCGATTCCAGGGGCCGGATTCACAACGGTCATGATCCCGCGCACGAACCCCAGGCGGATCGGGGTAGCCGATTCCTTGACGGTGAGGGAGATCGTGCCTTTGGCGGGATCAATGGACTCGATGGTGGCCTCGACACGCTCGTTGGTCCGGTCCTGGCCGGTGGCGCGGGCACGGCGCACCCAGATCACCCGGGCACCGGTCAGGGAGACTCCAGTGATGGTTGCCGTGCCGTCGGCATTCGCCGGCCGAGCGGAATCCAAAGCCGGCAGGGTCAGCCGGGCACCCCGGTCCTGGCCGGCGGCGGCGGCGAAGGCGGCATCGTCGGACTCGCCCGCTCGGGCGTCAGTCAGGCACGCCGTGATCACAGTCACCGCGATAAGACCCACTGCCAAGCGACGGCGGGGATGGGGTGAACGATCAGCAAGCCTGCGCAGATATGACCACATGATGCAAATCCTCGGGAAGGGTGCGATGAACGGGTTGGAATGCACAACACCAGCCTCTGAGGAGACTGCACCGGTCGGTGAAGGGGTGATGAAGAACGGGGGAGAAGAGTGAGCGGTGGCGGATCCGTAGGTATGCCCTACTGGACCCGCTCTGGCCGGGGCTTGTACACCGCGCCGTCAAGAAGCAAGCCACGATTTTCACGGTCGGTCACTCCATGGGCCGATGCGAGCCGCGCCCCTTCCTACGAGCGCAAGCATTGTCCTATTTGGCTGCAAAATCGCACAGCTTTTCCATGTCTCGTGTTTATTCCCGGTCTCTTGCCGTAAAATCGGCTTCAGAAATCGCGGTTTGCACCTTTTGACGAACTCCAATGATGCGATCTCTGGCGCAGGCGTATGCTGCCCGGGTGCGACCCTCCTTCGGCGAACTCCTGGCGCACCGCTTGCAGGTGCTCGGCATGACGGCGGCCACCTTCGCCAAGCGGTCCGGCATCTCGGCCTCGTACCTCAGCGGGGTGATCAACGGTCACTGGCTGCCGCCATGCATGCGCATCACCCGGATGGGGCGCATCGCCTGCAACCATGCTCAGGATCGAGAAGATTTCATCCTCAGCGCCTACCTCTCCCACAGCCCGATTGCGGTGCGCGAGGAGGTGCTCCGTCTCAACCACGAAGAGAACGGCCTGCGCGCTGCCCACAACGTGTATCCTTTCACCGTCACCTTCCCGGCGGCAGGAAACACCTGTGCGAATCCATCCACATCCATCCCCCAATGGCCCGCCCCGTCAGCCTCCCTGGTCAACATCGCTCCGTCCTTAAGGTTTCTCCATGCGCAAGGTGCTCATCCTCGTCGCCCTCGTCCCAATGGCGTTAAGATAGCGCATAAACCCATGTGATACAGATGTTTGTGAATGTAACTTTACTAGAAGATTGTCCTTGACTTCAGCGGCGAAAAATCGGGTCGGGCCTCATGAGCCTCTCTCGACTTTGCCACGCGCTGAAAGCCTGTCGATCAGCGTGCCACTCCACCCCAAACCTGTTTCAACGCGATCGGGTATTCACCGCGCTGACGACGTTCCTTGGTCTGATGACCTTGTCGTCGGTGAAAAAGTCCCAGTCCTACCTTGAGGTCATGCGACAGATGGAAGCGATATTCGGTGAGTCGATGGGTTGGTTACGGCGACCTTCTGCAAGCGCGTTTTCTCAGGCGCGAGGGAAGTTGCCAGCGTCATCCTGTCGGTCGATCTGGGAAGCGGTGGTGGCAGCCGTGCGACCCCTATTCGCTCGTGATGCGGAACACCGCGTATTCGGGTTGCGTCCGGTCGCGGTGGATGGGACCCGTGCGATTACTCCGCATGAGTCGAGCACGCTGAAACGGTTCCCCCGTCCGAAGGTCGGCGTTGGTCAT